>JAZUDM010000045.1:0-51843 GCA_045639635.1 Saccharofermentans sp.
ATGGTGGGAGCAAAACGAACTTAAAGAAAAGTCCGAGATGGCACAGAACGAGAAACTTAAGAAGGATATCGCAAGACTTCGAAAGGCAGAAGAAACTGTTGAGCGCTGGTCTAATATTTCAGAATCGAAGAAAATCGGCTTTGATCCAACTAAGGAAGAAAAGAATATTGGACGACGTTCCTACGAAGGTGCCAAGGCAAAGAAAACAATGAAGCTTGCCAAGAACATGGAAAGAAGGTTCGAAGGCAAAATTGAAGAAAAGTCTTCCCTTCTAAAGAATCACGAGAATCGCGAAGCACTTAAAATCACAGGAACAAAGCACTACTCTGACCTTTTAATTAAAGCGAAGGATCTTACCCTGTACTACGATGGAATCAAAGTATGTGAGCCAATTAATTTCGAATTAAGGCAGGGCGATAAGTTCTCACTTCAGGGAACTAACGGCTGTGGTAAGTCAACTTTACTTAAGCTCATTACCGGAAGCGCTGAAGAAAATTTAACATACGATGGTGAACTCTTTCTCGCATCGAATCTTACCTGTTCTCTTGTAAAACAGGATACGTCTTTTCTTCACGGGACACTTCGCGAATATGCTTTTGAGGTTAAGGCAGATGAGCCAAGATTTAAATCCATACTTCGTAAGATGGGATTTAGCAAAGATAATCTCGAGCAGGATATCTCCTCTCTTTCGGAGGGGCAGAAGAAATGCGTTCTTATTGCAGGTTCCCTATGCCAGGAAGTAAATATCTACATCTGGGATGAGCCACTTAACTTCATAGATATTTACATACGAAAAACTATCGAGGAAATGCTTTTGGATTCTGATATAACCATGCTCTTTATTGAGCACGATAAAGCATTTACGGAAGATATAATGACAACCTCAAGCGTAATAGTTAAAGCGTAAAAAACAACGGAGACTTCCAATATGGAAATCTCCGTTTTTGTTATTCAAACATTGAAGGGGTTAATGTTTCAGTATCAAAGGTTATCTCAGAGTCAGAATCATTCTGAACTACAAAATGCACTACAACATCGTTAACAACTATATCTTCTGTCACGAAATAAGTGATTGTATCAAAACCCGGCTCACATGAAACATCAAATGTAGCATCAGGATTCTCACTACCATTTATAATTGCACCTACGGCACTTACATCAACAACACTTTCAGTATTATTTTCAATAATGAAATAATAGTAGGTTCTGTTTGAACTTCCAGCAAAAGTTAAAAGATCCACACAATGAATCACAACACCATCTTCATCGTAAACAATGATTCCATTATCAAAATCAATTCCTTCATCTTCCACATGAAGTTCATCACCATTTGTAGTTTCAAAAGAAATCCAGTCTGGATCAACAATCATTTCTCCTGTGTCCTCATTAACACAATATGAATGTAACTGCATCATATAAACGTTAGTTGGAGAATATTCTGTATAGTGTCTTAATGCATATGTCAGCAATGGAACATCGACCCAGGTTTCTGAATTAGCATCAACATAAATATATCTTTCAATCTCAAATTCAAAATTATCAATTATTAATGTATCAACATAAAATCCAATTGGAAAATCATTAGAATTCTCAACCATATAACTGACAGTATAACGTGATTCAACACCATAACTCTCAGTGCTGTCATAAGCAATTCCATAGAATCTGATATAGATACTGTCATCGCTATAAAGAGCCCCATCAGTAGACTCCATAAATAACTCCGTTACTACCTCATACTCTGGGAGAGTCTGTCTCGTCTCCTCAGAAGTTTCCTCAATATATTCCTCATCAGTCTCACGGTTATTACTTGTATTAGAAGCATCAGAATTAGAACAGGCTGTGATTGAAATCATCGCCATAGTCACCACAAGTATTGCTGAAATAAATGATTTAAATTTCATATAATCCTCACTATTACCACCTTAGTATTAGCATTATATCACCTGCATCGCGAGAATAAATAAGGGCGTAAAAAAAGGTCTTCGTATATAAACGAAGACCTTTAATTTGCTTAAACTAAAATCCTTAGAAATTAATCCTCACCAGTCTCAGCAATGTACTTAGCATGCTCAGCCTGAATAGCTGGATTGTATGAGAGGATTGCATCAATCTTCTCACCCTTAATCTTACGTGCAACATAGTTGTTTGTAATCTTAACAACCATAGGTGTAAGAGCAAGTACACCGATAAGGTTAGGAATCATCATAAGACCGTTAAATGTATCTGAGATATCCCATGCAAGAGAAGACTGCATAACAGCACCAGAGATAATCATAATTACGAAGATAATACGATAAATCTTAGCTCCCTTAACGCCTGCAAGATACTCAATTGACTTAGAACCATAATGAGACCAGCCCATTACTGTTGTAAATGCGAAAAGAAGAACTGCAAGAGCGATGAACCACTCACCTGGCTTACCAAAAGCAAGACCAAATGACTGAGCAACAAGAGTAGCATCGTCTGTATTCTCAGCTACGATACCTGTTGCAAGATCAATAGCACCAGAAGAGAGAACTACGATAGCTGTCATTGTACAAACAACGATTGTATCTGCGAATACCTCGAAGATACCCCAGAGACCCTGCTTAACTGGCTCCTTAACTGTTGAGTTAGAGTGAACCATAACGGAAGAACCAAGACCAGCCTCGTTAGAGAAAACACCTCTCTTACATCCAGCCTTAATAACTTCCTTAATTAAAACACCCGTAGCAGCACCACCAACGGCCTTAACGCCCCATGCAAACTTAAAGATAGCAGCAAAGATAGCACCAAGCTTACCAGCGTTCATGCAGATAATAATGAGAGCTCCAAGGATATAAACAAGAGCCATGAATGGAACAACCTTCTCAGCAAAAGAAGCAATTCTCTTAAGACCGCCAAGGATAATGAATCCACCAACAACCATAAGAACAGCACCAATAATCCAGTTAACAAGTGAAGCACCAAGGATAACTGGAGCGTCAATCTCAGAGAAGAAAGCAGATTCAATATTAAGAGTAATCTTATTGATCTGACCCATGTTACCGATACCGAATGAAGCAAGAACTGCAAAGCAGGCAAAGATAACTGCAAGAACCTTACCTACCATCTTACATCCCTTATAAGATCCAAGACCATCCTGGAGGTAGTACATAGCACCACCTGACCACTCGTTCTCAGCATTTCTACGTCTGTAGTAGATACCAAGAATGTTTTCAGAGAAGTTTGTCATCATACCAAGGATTGCTGCAATCCACATCCAGAAAACTGCACCAGGACCACCAACACAGATAGCAGCAGCTACACCAGCGATATTACCTGTACCGATTGTAGCAGCAAGAGCTGTACAAAGAGCCTGGAACTGAGATACAGCACCAACCTCATTCTTCTTGTGAGCGTCCTTCTTAAATACAGAACCAATTGTCTTTCCCCACCAGTGTGGAAAATATGTAATCTGGAAACACTTAGTGATGATTGTGCAAATCACACCAGTACCAAGCAAGAGAAACAATCCGAACCAGCCCCATGCGAAGCCGCCAACCGCATCGTTTATGCTAGTCAAACGATCAACAAAACTCATATAATACTCCTTCTAAAATTTAAACTCGATAATCCATTCTAAATTGTTTTATTAATTATCTCAACCAACAGTATTCAAAAAAGGTCGAATTTTAATACAAATAAACCAATTTTGTAACAAATAATGCATAAGAAAGGCCGCCTTCTTGCAAAAAGCGGCCCAAATTCAAATTACAACTATCGATTAGTTATCCCATCTTGCATGAGAACCATCGTTATCCCTTGTAATCAAAAGCTTGTTATCAATCTCATTCTTAAGTTCAGTTACATGAGAAATAATACCAATTATTCTCTTATCAGAAGCAAGTTCCTTAAGAACATTAACTGCCTGATCACGACTATCTTTACTAAGTGAACCAAATCCCTCATCGATAAACATCATATCGAGATTTACATTAGAATTAAGTGCAATCTGATCTGCCATACCGATAGCAAGAGCAAGAGCTGCCATAAAGGATTCACCACCTGAAAGAGAACTAATTACATTACTCTTACCAGTAGTATAAGAATAAGAAATAAGATCGAGTCCCTTGTTACTACCGTCTCCTGCCTTATCGTCCTCAACCATTCGAAGTTCGAATTCACCCTTGGTCATCTGCTGGTATCTTCTGTTAGCAGCATCAAGGATTCCCTGCAAATAGTAACGCTGAACGTATGTCTCGATATCCATACGTGTTCCAGAAACTTTGCCTGAGAACTTCTTATAAAGGAAACTATACTTCTCAGCCTTAAGGACAAGCTCTGCATTTGTCTCTTTCTTTTTTGTAAGCTCATCAAGAATGTTCTTATCAGTTACGTAATAACCCTTAATCTCAGTTCTCCTGTTATTAGCAACCTCATACTGACTACCTACTTCATCAAGTTCCTTAGCGATTGATTCGATATCAGGAACTTCCTTATCAGTAGTATTTTCCAAAGCATTCTTATACAAAGTCTCAGCTGCAGTCTTCTTATTAACGAACTCGTTATAAGAGTTAAGAAGAGTTGCTGCATCTGCCTTCGAATTATTCTCAACTAATTCCTTCCAGGATTCCTCACTAAGCTTACTATTCTTAAGTGCTTCGTTATAAGAATCCTTCTTTGAGGATAAATCAGTCATAAGGTTTGGAATAGCAGTCTCATATTCATTAATCAAAGTTGAAATCGTATCAAAGGCGAGCTTAGTTTCTTCAAACTTAGCCTTAGAAATCTCATTCTTCTTTTTTGCTTCTTCATACTTAGCAGAAGCATCTCTATAAGCTTTCTTCGCATCGTCTTCTGTAGAATACTTAGGCTTAATCGCTTCAAGTTTTGAATCGATTTCTGCGATACGTTTATTTGCGTCTATCAGCTTATCTTCATAAGCCTTAACTTCTTTTTGAAGTTCTGCCTTCTTAGAATCAGCACCATTAATAAACTTATTGAGTTCATCAAGTGTCTTCTGCCTGTTTTCAAGTTCAGTGTTCTTCTTATTAAGGTCTAAAAGTCTCTTATCTATAAGTTCACGAAGAGTAATTACATCTGTATCCTTAGAAATATCGAAGTCAGCTTCAAGCATCAAATCGATAAGAGCTGATTTCTTAGTTTCCGCTTCAGCGATATTTTCTTCCTTAATCTTATTTTCAGCCTCAATAGTAGATGACATTTTTGAAGCTAAAGCAGCAGTTTCCTCTCTCTTGGTAAGGAGATCTTCGAGATCAATATTAAGCACTTCCTCATCCATTGGCTTATGTGGATTTGGATGCTCAAGGCTACCACATACAGGGCATGCACAGCCAGGCTTTAAATCCTTGGCAATCAAACCTACACGCATACTATTAACACGTGCTGTTGCCTCCATATGAGCGATATTAGCCTTATTGGCATTTTCCTGAAGCACAGTAAATTCTTCGGTCTTCTTACTAATACCAGATTCAAGAACAGTGATCTTATTTAAAAGTTCATCGATTCCATCAAGTGTATTAATGAACGTCTTATTCTTAGAAATAGAATCACTGATAGTCTTTTGTTCCTTAACTTCTTCAAACAAAGAAGTCTGAAGTTCCTTCTTGGAAACAAGTTCATTATCAAAAGCATCAAGTTCTTTCTGTTTGTTAGACTGAGCCTCACTAATTACACCCAAAGAGGCAGAAATTGTATTCTTCTCGTTATTAAGTCCCTCAATCTCCTTTAAAGATTCAATTGCCTTTTTATACTCAGTTTCAACAACAGAAAAAGAAGCAACTTCTGAAGTAAATTCCTTCCCGCTAAGATTATAAGCATTCTTGGCTTCGTTCATTGAAGTCTTTGCAGCAGGAAGGATTTTATTCTGTTCTTCTAACTTGCTATTAGTATCCTTAAGACGGCTATCGCTATCGATAAAACTCTTGTAGAAAGAAGAAACTTCGTAAGAAGCAGAAATCTTATCTGCAAGTTCCTTATCAGCCTTAATTTCTGGCTCTAACTCATTAAGCTTAGTAAGTTCAGCACTGGAATCCTCAAGCTGCTTAAAAGAAGCAATAAGGGATTCGGCTTCACCCTTCTTCCCTTCCAAATTCTTCATAGCAGAAAGAAGTTTTTCAGCAGATTTTGAAGCGTTAGCCTCTTCCTCCTTCAGATTAGAAACGATAACCTTAAGAGCCTCCATAAAGTCATCTAATCGTCCTAAAGTACCAGTACGAATTGATTCATACATGGATACAACATCAGAATAATCCTCAAGTGTAGTTGGAATGTACGCACCTGTAACTACACCTGCACATTCCTTGGCAATATTTGTAGTTTGGTTAATATACTCATCAGACTTAAGTTTAAGTTCCTGAACAAAACGATCGTAGAATTCTGTTCCAAAAAGCTTACGGAAAGCAGCCTTCTTCTCACTGGTCTTCTCATTAATGATCTTAAGAAAATCGCCCTGGGCAATCATTGCCACCTGCATAAACTGAGGCTTTGTTAATCCAACAAGATTGACAATCTTGGCGTCAGTTTCCTTGATATTTGTAAGTGTAGTTCCATCAGGCATAGTAAGTGCCACAGAAGCATTCTTACCTGTAAAACCCTCACCCTTCTTTTTCTTAAGAATATGAGCAGGAGTACGCTCAATTACATACTGCTTCCCTGCTTCCTCAAACACGAACTTAACGTAAGGGGAATCAGAATAATCAGAATATCTGCTCTGCAAAGTCTGACCTTCACGCTTGTTAATCGAACCACTACCCTCACCATATAAAGCGAAAGTAATCGCATCGAAAAGTGTAGTCTTACCAGAACCTGTCTCTCCTGAAATAAGGAAGAGATTCTGATCAATATTAAAGTCAATTGTTGTAGTCTTCTGATATGAACCAAAAGCCGACATTGTAACACTAATAGGCTTCATATTACTCCTCCTTCAGGTTATTAATAATGTCGCTAATAATAGCGATATCTTCGTTAGACATTTCCCCCATGAATTCAAGACAGAAATCCATTGGAGTTTTGTCCTTCATAGTAGTAATATCCTTAATCTCATAATCCTTCTTATCACGCTTAACGCTGATATCAAGATAGTTAGGAAATGCTGCTCGAATTCTGTCACGGTTATACTGAGCGATACCCTCATCCTTATCAGTAATAACAACACTTACAAAATCGTCACTAGGTCTTAAAAGAATCTCCTCCAAAAGGCCTTCCTCTGTTCTAATCTCGTGAAGTGGTTTAAGAGGAATAAAGGATGTCTTCAAAGGCTCACCCTTTTTCCCAAGTTCAATTACAACAATGTTCTTCTCCTGGCCTTCTTCACTCAAAGAACAAACCATAGGAGTACCGCAGTATCTAACGGAATCACTGCCAACTGACATAGGTGTATGGATATGTCCCAATGCAGCATATTCAAATGGCTTTAAGTACTCAGATGAAACCTGATCGATATTACCAACAGTCTTAATCTCTGAGTCTGAGCGTCTTACAGAATCAGAAGCTCCTGAAGGGCAATAGTACTGATGACTCACGATAACATTACGTCTTGATGAATCAATATTCTCTCTATCAAGAAGGAACTTAATCGCCTTGTCGTAAGTTAAATTACGACCATCTTCATCAACACCAGTAATTGCCTTAACCATAGTTGGCTTAACAAAAGGAAGGAGGTAGAAATCAACCTCTCCGAATTCGTCAGATAAAGTTACCTTCTCAATAAATTCGTCCTCCTTAACAGGTGGTTTACCAATCATGTAAATACCCTGTTTTCTGACGATTCCTCTAAGATAATCAATACGCTCAGCACTATCGTGATTACCGCTAATAATCATAATTGGGCTGCCACCCGCTGCATCCACCAAATCATCCAGAAAATCATCAAACAACTTAACAGCCTCTGCTGAAGGAACTGCTCTGTCATAGATATCTCCTGCGATCAAAATTGCGTCAGGCTTCTCAACTTTTACTGCGTTAACTACGATGTTTAATACATGTCTTTGTTCTTCGGCCATATCACGTGAACAAAGAGTCAGACCAATATGCAAATCAGACAAATGGAAAATCTTCATAAACATCCTCCAAAACTATTTTCTGTATTAATTCTACAGTACCCATATACCATTCCTAAATAGTTTTTTGGTCTCAAAAATCCAAAAAAGGAATCCCGTCCCAATATAGGGACAGAATTCCTTTTTGCGAAGATAAATTATGGAAATTTTAGTAAAAAGATGCTTCATCAAAAGTGATATCAGCAGTGAAAGAATCGTAATAAGTGGATGTATACCATGTAGTATCAGTTCGCTGAAGTCTGAAAATACCATTTGAATATGTGAAGGATGCGTTACTTGTACCATCAAAACTTCTTGGGATAGAAGAACCTGGCTCTACTCGGAAATAGAATGTACTTACTTCATCAAAACTATATCCGCAGTATGCAGAAATAGTAGAGTAACTTGTAAACATGAAGTAAGTCGCAGTTCCATGAACTCGTACCGAACCATCGTCATCGATAATGCATGTGACATCCAGTGTGCATCCATACATATCTTCCTGAAGCCAGTAAGATGTACCATAATAAGTAAATGTCTCGCAGCATCTGAACTCATTATCAGTAGATCTCCATCTTCCACAGATGTTCATGAATTCCTGATGAGACTCAAGCGTCGCGATTCTGTCTGAAACTGCAATTCCATCTACAACAAGATCTTCTGGAAGAAGCAGGAAAAAGTCATATGCTGTTGGCAAATCGCCTTCGGTGTAATAAGACTCTGCTCTATAGAAATAACTCTTCATAACCATTTCAGGAGCATCTCTAAAGTCTCCCGCATTATTAAAATAGTTAGCAGCATCCGCGTAACTGCCATTATTAAAATGCATGAAGCCCCGGCTATAGTTACAAAAATCAGTATCACCAACATTTCCAAAGACTGTAGCAGCATGACCATACTCTTCATTCTCGAAAAGAATATTTCCGCACTCAGTCGCTCTATCAAGTGAATCCTCATAGTCTTCAATGTCAACGAAATAGTTTGCCGCATCGTAGTACTCACCAGCATCATAAAGACTATCAGCAAGTGCATAAATCGATGCAACATATCTGTCAGAAGAATCGCGATAATCTTCAAGGCTTAAAAAGATTTGGGCAGCAGCCTCATACTCACCATTTGTAAATGAGACATCAGCGCCGTGATAGATTTCTTCGTTATCAATTATTGCGTAAGTTTCAGGAGCGCCTGGAAAGTCTCCAGCAGAGTATAAATAGTTACGTGCATCATCGAATCTAAATTCTTCGAGAGCTGATAAACCCTGCTGATAATAAGAACCCTTAAGCGCTACTGCTGCGCGTTCTACGGAATCCTTATAGTCACCAGCAGCAGTAAATTCGTCATAGGATGCCTGATAGTTTCCTGAATCAAAACTACTAACACCTTTTTTGTAATGACCATTAGGAATTAAATACAAAAATACTGTAAGAATTAACCCCACAAGTAAGACGAAAATACCGCCTCCAATGATTAATACCTTATTATTTAATTTTGCCTCCTGAGGGACAATTTTCTCCTCTTCATTTTCCATAATATTCCCTCCCCTCTTAATGGTGATTCTAACAACTGGAGAGAAAATTTTGGTGTGCTGCCAGCCTACAAAAGGGCATAAGAAAGGCCCATCCGATATTAACCAGATGGGCCATAAACCTTAATTTTGAAGAATATTAATTTGCAGAAAATACGATTGGATCAGTATCGCAAATTGTTGAATAAGAATCAGTATCGTATATATGGAATGTAAGTGATACTTCTTCAATAGAGGTAATGCCATTTTCTTCAAGTTCACTGCTAAAGATAGTAATATCGTCGATTGCCATTCTATCGTTATAAACAGTTGAAGAGAAAACAGGAGTCATCATGAAACTATTAATAGCCATATGCTCAACACTAATACCAACATTACGGCCAGATGTATTCTCAATATAGAGAAGAATTGCTGTTCCCCAGAAACTATTCTCATCAACAGTCTTACCTACAATACGAATACCATCCTGATTATAAAGTTCGAATCCATCATCCAAAGCAATTATATCCATATTCTCATAATCGGAAGTCTCGATAGTAATGCAGTCAGTATTAAAAATATCCTCCCATGTATCGTCGTCGTAGACGTGGAAATATACTTCTACCTTTCCTACATTTTCAATGCCTGCTGCACGAAGTTCTGAACTTGATAAATAAAGTGTCTCATTTGCCTGCATACCAGCTGCTACATCTGTCGCAAACAAATCAGTAATCATGTAGTTATTAACAATCAAGGCAGTACAGCCAACCATAATATTTCTGTTTGTATTGTTCTGGATATTAAGCTTAATGCCATCCCCCCAGAAACCATCTGAAACATACTCCAATGCTGTAATTACAACATCATCCTGATCAACCAAAACCTGCTCTTCAATTGTTACTTCGTGAGCAGCTTCAGTTGTAGTAGTTTCTTCTTCTGATGCCTCTTCATCATTTGAAGCCTCTTCGCTTGCTGCAACTACCTTTTTACTCTCGTCTGAACTACTTTCAGATCCACTTGCCATAGCTGCGCATGTAAAAATACTAAGGCAAAGAATTGCAGCAATAATTCTCAACTTTTTCATTTCTAATCCTCCTCAAACATAAAATGATAACCATCGAAGCAATAAGCCCTGATACTGCCTCCATGAGAAAGTCGAAAATATCAAAGGTACCGGGCGCGATTCTTAAAAGCTGAAAAACTTCCATCAAAAGCCCCCATAAAGCAGATGTAATCCCACACGCAATTGAAGTTTTATTTTTTCCTGCATCACAAAAAATAAAAAACAACGCAAATGCAAGAGAATAACTCCAAAGCATGTCAGGAAGATAATTGCGCATCAGCCTATACAAAACAGACTCAAACTTAAAACCTGGTATATAGAACAATGCGCCGATAGCAAAAGATGCCAAGCAATTAACTACCAAAAAGCCTTTAAAACTTCTTTTGCTCATCTGCCTTACCTCTATAAATATCCTCGAGATTCCATATCAATAAAATTCTAGCAAGTTCAGAAATTAAAAATTCCCACCATAGAGGTGGGAATCAATATCATTCGTTAGTACCAGGTCTTTCCAAAGGTTCCATTCCATTCGCTTCAAGAAGGATATTTGTTTCAGAAATTGTCTTCTTTTCATTAATGGCAATCATAATAAGAGCATCTCGTTTTATCTTTGCATAGAGCTCAGGAAGTTCATATTTATGAAGTATTCTCTGAGTTTCTTTTAGGTTAAGCCCAGAAGCAATAGTAAGTCTTAAAATAACATCACGTTTACGTGTAGTCTTTTCCCCTGACAAAAGCTTATAACCGTAGTTCTCAGGAATATCAGCAAGCACAAATAACTCTTTCTGTGTAAGTTTATGGCTATAAATCTGATCTTTCATGTCTTTTGAAAAATCATTGCTCATATCAACAATGGATTCTTTGTTAGATTCAATATATTTACCAAAATCAGATGAGTGAGTACTACCCAGGATTCTTTCTAATTCTTCTGTATTCTTCTCTTCCATAAAGACTCCTAAACAAACTGAATATCTGGCCTCTCATGCGACAGGTCAGGTATAAGTTCACTATGCGCATGAACTACTTCTACATCTTGCATATGTTCAAGAATTGAAAGTTCACTATCCAAATCAATATAATGTTCAAAATTTATTTCTTTAACTCCTTCAAAACTTAAGTTAGAACAATCATAAAGACCAATAATATATTCATAATTCACATAACAAAGGATAGATTCTACACCTTCAGATGAACATAACTTATTAGTCATTTCACCGTATGTTTCATAAGGCAATGAAGTAATTCTATAAGTCGGTGCACGCTCAATATAGATTCTCATAAAATATCCATCATTCAAAAAGTAATCAGGATTACTATTTAAGTATTCATTAAATCTAATTCGAAATTCTTCCATTACCTCAACATAAGATTTATCCTTTTGATCATCATAAACATATGAAGTAACGAAAATCACCTCTATATGTATACTCTTCTCTTCGTAATCAATTTTTGGCTCGTTAAATGCAACATAATCTCCAAGATAATTAAGAACATATTCTTCTATTTCACAAATGCTATCATGATATTCTGTCTGCTTACTAATCACTAATTTGCGATTGAAACAGGAAGATACAACCAATGCCATTGAAATTAGAATTAAGAAGATAACAAAATGTTTTATGCGATATTTCATCTAGTTCAATTCTCTCCCTTTGTCTGAAGAATAGCATTCAAAATAGTAATAATCAATCATATTCAAACTCCAAAGTGTCCAATTATAGAACCTGGTTTTTGCTATAATTTCAATATGGATTACGAAGAAAGATTAAAAATTTCATATTTTGAAAAGATCAAAAATCTTAATTTTGAACACGGAATTTCACTCGTAAAACATATGGATTCTGGTGAGATTTTTGTGCGCAAAATTTTAACTGTTTATAACAGAAGCATCTACGATTTTTTGAAGTTTAATCCAATAAAAGGAATTCCAAAAGTCCATCACGTTTACGAAGAAAATAATAACCTTACTCTTATCGAAGACTATATTGAAGGTGTCGATTTAAACTCATTTATCAATTTGAAAACTACGATTAATAGAGAGCAGCTATTAAGTTATTTACTACAGATTTCTACAACACTTGATAAACTACACAATCTTAAAATGCCTATAATTCATAGGGATATCAAGCCATCTAACATTATTATCGATAAAAATGGCAATGCCATCCTGATTGATTTTAATGCTGGTAAATTCTATGACCCAAACGATACAAAATCATCAGATACTACACTTCTTGGAACTCATGGTTTTGCTGCACCTGAGCAATATGGTTTTGGCGCATCAACTCCAAAAACTGATATCTACGGATTTGGAATTCTAATCAAAAATCTAATACCACTTTTGCCAAGTGAAACATACAAAAATGATTTGATTGAGATATCTGATTTATGTACGAAGATAAATCCTGATGACAGATACTTTTCGATGAAGGATGTAATCAAGGATCTTAAGAAAGCAGTTTCCAAAAAGACGCCTGATACTACAAAATTCGCATATAAATTTAGCACCACTACGGTGGGAAGATTTCTTAAAAAATACGCGCTACCTGGTTTTCGCTCTGGCAATATTCTTCACGCATTAATTGCAATTCCATTCTATATATTTGCAATCTTATTCGTGGCAATAGTAACTACTGAGGACCCAAATCCATTAATGACACCTCTATATAAAATTATTTTTGGCTTAATGGAAGCATCTACAGTTTGCTGTACTTGTAATTACCTGGATATACATAAGTTCTTCCCTCTATGTAAGAAACGAAATATCTTTCTGCGAGCAATTGGTGTAATTCTTCTTAACTGCACAGCATATGCATTACTCTTCATTCTGCTTGTTATAATAGTTCAATTCATCGATTAAATTCTGGCATAACAAAAGGCGCTACCAATTGGCAGCGCCTTTATTGTTTAACTATTCTTTTTAAGAATTACTCTTCGATTTCAGCGTGGAAATCCTGGAGTGACTTAACCTCAAGAGTATTATTCTTCAAAGACTTGATACCCTCAGCAGAAGCCTTAGCAGCAGCCATTGTTGTCATGTAAGGGATTCTGTGCTTGATAGCAGCCTGACGGATATAAGAGTCATTATTTGTAGATGTCTTACCAGCAGGTGTGTTGATAATAAGATCAATCTCACCGTTTGTGATAAGGTCTGAGATGTTTGGACGACCCTCGTAAAGCTTCTTAACCTTAGTAGCCTCGATACCAGCGCCTACGATCATGTCGTATGTTCCGCCAGTAGCAAGAATCTTAAAGCCATCCTCTTCGAATGCCTTTGCTACTTCGATAAGATCACACTTATCTCTGTCGCAAACAGAAATCAATACTGTACCCTCTGTTGGAAGCTCTGTCTTAGTAGCCTCCTGAGCCTTGAAGTAAGCCTCACCGAAGTTAGGTGAAAGACCAAGAACCTCACCTGTAGATCTCATCTCAGGTCCGAGAACTGGGTCAACCTCCTGGAACATGTTGAATGGGAATACAGCTTCCTTAACGCCGTAGTGCTTGAACTTCTTATCCTTAAGTGAAGGAACTGGTGATTCCTTACCTGTAAGCTCTGCTGTCATGATTTCTGTAGCAAGCTTAACCATGTTGATAGCACAAACCTTAGATACGAGTGGTACTGTACGTGAAGCACGTGGGTTAGCCTCGAGTACGTATACAACGTCATCCTCGATAGCGTACTGCATGTTCATGAGACCAACAACGCCCATCTCTGTAGCAATCTTCTTTGTGTATTCCTTAATTGTAGCAACCTGCTTCTCAGAAAGGTTCTTTGAAGGGAGGATACAAGCTGAGTCACCTGAGTGAACACCTGCAAGCTCGATGTGCTCCATTACTGCAGGTACGAAGCAGTTTGTACCATCAGAGATAGCATCTGCCTCACACTCTGTTGCGTGATGGAGGAATCTGTCTACGAGGATAGGACGATCAGGAGTTACACCTACAGCTGCTGCCATATAAACTCTGAGCATCTCGTCATCGTGTACTACTTCCATTCCACGTCCACCAAGAACGTAAGAAGGACGAACCATTACTGGGTAACCGATTCTGTTAGCTACTTCCAAAGCCTCGTCAACGTTAACAGCCATACCAGCCTCTGGCATAGGAATCTCGAGCTTATCCATCATTGCACGGAAGAGATCTCTGTCCTCTGCAAGATCGATTGTCTCAGGAGATGTACCAAGAATCTTAACGCCGTTCTTCTTAAGATCAGCAGCAAGGTTAAGTGGTGTCTGACCACCGAAAGAAGCGATAACACCAACTGGCTGCTCCTTCTCGTGGATAGCAAGAACATCCTCAAGAGTAAGAGGCTCGAAGTAGAGCTTATCTGATGTGTCGTAGTCAGTTGATACTGTCTCTGGGTTACAGTTAACAATGATTGACTCGAAGCCGAGCTTCTTAAGAGCAAGTGCAGCATGTACACAGCAGTAGTCGAACTCGATACCCTGACCGATTCTGTTAGGACCACCACCAAGGATCATTACCTTTGGCTTAGATGTATTTACTGGGCTCTTATCCTCAGCGAGGTGATATGTTGAGTAGTAATAAGCAGCATCCTTTGTACCACTTACGTGTACGCCTTCCCATGCTTCCTTAATACCATACTCGTAACGAGCAGCACGGATAGAATCCTCAGAAACCTCAAGGATCTTAGAAAGATATCTATCTGAGAAACCATCAAGCTTAGCCTGACGGAGAACGTCCTTAGCAGGAACTGCACCCTTAATCTTAAGGAGCTCTTCTTCCTCCTCAACGAGTTCCTTCATCTGCTCGATGAAGTAGTGCTTAATCTTTGTTGCCTGGTAGAGTTCCTCTACTGTAGCACCCTTACGGAGGGCCTCGTACATAACGAACTGTCTCTCTGATGTAGGTGTAGCAAGCTTAAGCATGAGCTCATCCTTAGAAAGCTCATTGAAGTTCTTAGCGTAGCCCAAGCCGTAACGACCTGTCTCGAGTGATCTGATAGCCTTCTGGAAAGCCTCCTTATAAGTCTTACCAATAGACATAACCTCACCAACAGCACGCATCTGTGTTCCGAGCTTATCCTCTGAACCCTTGAACTTCTCGAAAGCCCAACGTGCGAACTTGATTACTACGTACTCTCCATCTGGAACGTACTTATCAAGTGTGCCGTACTTACCGCACTCAATATCCTTAAGTGTAAGACCACATGCAAGCATTGCTGATACGAGAGCGATAGGGAAACCTGTTGCCTTTGAAGCAAGAGCTGATGATCTTGATGTACGTGGGTTAATCTCAATTACTACAATTCTTCCAGATACTGGATCGTGAGCAAACTGGCAGTTACATCCACCGATTACCTCGATAGCATCTACGATTGAGTAAGAATACTCCTGAAGCTTCTTCTGAACATCCTCAGAAATTGTAAGCATTGGAGCTGAACAGAAAGAGTCACCTGTGTGAACTCCGATTGGGTCAATATTCTCGATGAAGCAAACTGTAATCTTGTTGCTCTCTGCGTCTCTTACTACCTCGAGCTCGAGCTCTTCCCATCCACTGATGCACTCCTCAACGAGTACCTGGTGAACGAGTGAAGCCTGGAGACCTCTCTCACATACAACCTTGAGCTCCTCGACGTTATATACCATACCGCCGCCGGCACCACCCATTGTGTATGCAGGACGAAGAACTACTGGGTAGTGAAGTTCTTCAGCAATCTTCATAGCCTCTTCTACAGAATAAGCTTCCTTACTTCTTGGCATCTCGATACCAAGGCTGTTCATTGTGTTCTTAAACTCGATACGGTCCTCACCACGCTCGATGGCATCAACCTGAACACCAACTACCTGAACATTGTACTTCTCAAGAACACCTGCCTCAGCAAGCTCTGAGCAAAGATTAAGTCCAGACTGTCCTCCAAGATTAGGAAGCAATGCATCTGGACGTTCCTTAGCAATAATCTGCTCAAGTCTATTAACATTAAGTGGCTCAATATAAGTCTTATCTGCTACATCTGGATCAGTCATGATAGTAGCTGGATTAGAGTTAACAAGCACAATCTCATAGCCAAGCTTCTTCAAAGCCTTACAAGCCTGTGTTCCTGAATAGTCGAACTCACAAGCCTGACCAATGATAATTGGACCTGAACCAATGATAAGAATCTTATTGATATCAGTTCTCTTAGGCATAATAAAACCCCCGTTTGTATAAAATCCTTCATAGAATAATATCATAACGGGGGCAATTAAAAAACATCAAAATGTAATACTTTTTATATAATTTTGTAATATTACAAATCTTATCCGATAAGGATGCTTTCAACCTTAGACTGCATGTCTTCCTTATCGATTACATCAGTATGGAGAATCTCCTTCTTTGAAAGATCCTTAATGCCTTCTGGTACAGGAAGTCCTGACTCCTCAGAGAGTTCCTTAATGATTGTCTCAACAGAACGTCCGTTGCTATAACCATTACCCTTAAGTGCATCCATAACTGCTGGAGAGAACTTAAATGGTGATGCTGTAGAAGCAAATACTGTCTTTCTCTCATCGCCAGATCTCTGGTGATATCTGTTGTAGATATTAAATCCAACAGCTGTATGTGTATCGATTACATTATCTGTTCTGTCGTATACATCAAGGATTGTCTTAGCAACTCCAGCCTCGTCAGCGAAACCACCAACGAAGAGCATCTGAAGGCTCTTCAATGTCTTTGCATCAACTGTATAAACACCGTTTGTGTTGAGCTCCTTCATCCACTCAGAAACCTGAGCTGCATTAAACTCTGTAATCTCAAAAAGAAGTCTTTCGAGGTTAGAAGAAATAAGAATATCCATTGAAGGTGAAGATGTCTTAAAGAACTCACGGTTTCTGTCATACTTACCTGATGAGAAGAAGTCACAGAGAACCTTATTCTTATTTGAAGCACAGATAAGACGGTGTACAGGGATACCCATCTGCTTTGCAAACCATGCAGCGAGGATGTTACCGAAGTTACCTGTTGGAACTACGATGTTGATTGCCTCACCCATTGTAATCTTCTCAGTTCTTAAGAGCTCAACATATGAATATACATAGTAAGCAATCTGTGGAACGAGACGACCCCAGTTGATTGAGTTAGCTGATGAAAGCATTACGCCCTTATCGTTAAGCTTCTTATTAAACTCTGTATCAGCGAAGATATTCTTAACACCTGTCTGAGCGTCGTCGAAGCATCCGTTTACAGCAACTACGTGTGTATTCTTACCTGTTGTTGTAACCATCTGAAGTCTCTGAGCCTCAGAAACACCACCTGTTGGATAGAATACGATAATCTCTGTACCTGGGAGATCCTTAAATCCCTCCAAAGCAGCCTTACCTGTATCACCAGATGTAGCTGTAAGAATACAAACCTTCTTATCAACACCTGTCTTACGGATAGATGCTGTCATAAGGTGTGGGAGAAGCTGCAAAGCAACATCCTTAAAAGCAGCTGTTGGTCCATGCCAAAGCTCAAGGATATACTCTCTGTCGTTATAAGCATTAAGCTGAACGAGTGGTACTGTATTCTCACCCCACTTATCCTCGTGATAAGCCTGGTATGTGTAATCAAGAAGCTCATCCTCTGTAAAGTCCTCGAGGAACTTAGAGAGAACCTTTGCAGAAATCTGATAGTACTTCATGTTCATCATCTCTTCGATTTCTGTAGCAGAAAGTGAAGGGATTGACTCTGGAACAAAAAGACCACCATCAGGAGCAATACCATTAACGATTGCCTCTGCTGCGCTATACTTCTTATCGTAGCCACGTGTACTAATAAACTTCATTTAACTATCCTCCGTTGTCTTAAAGACATTCTTATTCTTCGTATGTTTCTGCTGCTGTCTCAGGAACTTCATCACCCTCACCTGGTGTTTCATCTTCCTCGCCTGTACCCTCAGGATTTTCTACTGTAGTTTCTTCTGGTTCAGTATTAATAATAGGTGCAAGAGCAGTAGATTCAGTTACTTCTGGTGTAGTCTCAGTAGTAGTCTCAACTGTAGTAGTTGTAGTCTCCTCTGAAGTTACATCTGAAGGTACTTCACCAATTCCAAACTCACTGGCATAATCGTGAATAATTGATCCAACTTCAGGATCTGCCTTATTCTCATCAAGTTTAGAGATAAGATAATCGAGTCTTCTCTCGTTCTCCTTGGCATTCTTCATGCTTGTAATAAGCGGAATCAAACCAAAGTATATCAACAAAAATAGAACCGTCAACACCAAAATGACTGATACTACTTTAACTGTAAGTCTTAATCTGTCTGCAGGTGTAACTACATCTTCTACTCTCAAGTCATCACTTGCCATCTCGTCTCCAGCAGAAGCAGAACGCATCATGATATCGCGTCTCTCCTTATCTGAAGCCATCTGGAAATCACTCATACGGTTAGACGCCTTAACAAGAATTGGAGCCTTCATTGAAGCAGAAGTGTTATTTTCAGCTGCTGCAATCTGAGTCCAGCTCTTAGTTGACTTAGGTGCCTCCTGACGAAGATCTGGATTCTTCATATCCTCTCTTACAAGACGCATAGCTTCCTGCGCAATTGCAAGATTCTGCTCAGAACCCAAAGTGTTATTTACTGCATACTGGAATGCTTCCTCTGCACGCTTGAACTGCTTCTCGCGAGCAAGACAAAGACCGAAAACCAAAGCACAGTCACCCCAATATGGATACTTCTCAATAAGACTCTTAAGAATAATCTGTGCTACATCAGTACCATCCTGCTTTGCATTCAAAAGAGCTCTGTTGTACTGCTTTACTGCGTACATCTTCTCTTCAGGACTCATCTCGAAAAGAATAAGATCCTTTTCTTCAATTGAATTAAGTCTACAAGCATAACTTTGATATTTCTGCATGTTAAATCCCTTCATTCTCGTCAATAAGTGACTTAATACCACCACGAATCTCGCCTAACAAATATAAAGATCCGGTAATAAGAAGTGGCATTCCGTCTTCTAAAGATTCATTAAAGGCTTCGGCTACACCAGTAGCAGCGTCGTCTTCTTCACGAACCGTAACTAAATTATTATACACTTCTTTAATTTTTATAGAAAGTTCAGCTGGTTCCATCGTTCTTGGGTTATTAACCTTAACTGCGATTGCATCGGAAATATTAACGCCACCGCTTTTAAGTGCAGCGAGCATTCCGTCTACATCCTTGTCCTTCATAACACCCATTACGACACGAATTGGAGCACCATCCAAAGCGCCTTCCAAAATCTTTCCCAAAGTCATAGAAAGGCTTGTTGCACCCTGGAAGTTATGACCACCATCAATAACAATTACTGGCTCCAGGGAAAGAATCTCACATCTTCCCTTCCAGTATGTATTAAGGATTCCCTTACGGATTGTTTCCTCATCAATTCCAAGTGCCTTTGCTGTCTTAATTGCAGTAGCAGCATTACTAATCTGATGCTCTCCCTGAAGTCTTGTTGAATACTTAACTCCATCGATTACAAAATGCATCAAGCCATCCGATGTAAACTCAGCTGTAGCATCTTCCTTTGAAAGGAAAGAAATAGGACATGAAACTTCTTCTGCTCTCTTAACAAATACAGAGCGAACCTTCTCCTGAGATTCCTTATCAAGGATCATTTCGGAAGGCTCACTTACAAATGCAGGAGAACCTGACTTAAAGATACCTGCCTTTTCAAAAGCAATCTCTTCGATTGTATTTCCAAGTCTGTCTGTATGGTCTAATGCCATAGCAGTAATAATTGTACAAAGTGGATTTGAAACTACATTTGTTGAATCAAGTCTGCCACCAAGACCAGTCTCTAATACAGCAATATCAACTTCGTTTTCAGCGAACCACAAATAGCAGATGGCAGTAACAAGTTCAAACTCAGTAGGATGCTCGAAGCCTTCCTCAACCATCTTGTTACACGCTTCCTCAACCTGCTTCGAAAGTCTGTCCAAATCAGCCTGATTAATCTCGCCATAAGACTCGTCTTCTGAAAACTTATAAAGACCTTCTGCACCATCGATAATACGCATTCTCTCGGAGAATCTCTCAAGGAAAGGTGAAGTATAAATACCAACCTTTTTTCCAGACTCAGCAAGGATAGAAGACATGAATGCTGCTGTTGATCCCTTACCGTTAGTTCCGGCAATATGTACAGCCTTCAAAGACTTCTCGGGATTACCAAGAAGTTCATCAAGCTTATTCATTCTTTCAAGACCTAAATTGATGCCAAACTTTAATGCATCCTTCAAAAAATCAGGTGTTTCCTTAGAACCCGTCATATGCCTCAATTATCTCCGTTTCGATATCTTTTACTTCAACTTTCTTTGGTGTCTTGTTACGGAATACAAGCCACTTACTCATAAAGTAATTAACCGCAACAAGTACTACAGAATTCAAAAGCTTAACAAGATAAAGATAAGTAAAATCAAATCCTAAAATTTCAAAGAGCAAAGTACTACTTGATGTAGCAAACTGATGCTCAAGAACCATTACCATTGCTGTGAAAAGACCAATCTCAATAATAATGAAAGTACTAAATCTCGCTGCACCAAATCCTAAAAGTTCAAGGAAGATATTTCCCTTGGATTTAAATACAAATGCTCTGTTGGAGAAAAATGCTGTTAATGTTGACGCAATCCAGGCGATAGCCTGATTCAAAATAAGGAACATGTCGAATCGCCAGCGGATAACAGTCATATATGCTTCTCTTGAAACAAGTTTATCGAAAACAATAAAACAAACGGCATTAGCTAATGTCGTAAAAATACCAGAGAGGAAGTACATAAAAAACTTACGCCATCTCTCCTGCTTTTTCGAAAACCTGTCACACCCATAAAGGAGTTCCTTGAATGTCATACACGCCTCGGTTTTGGATTCGCACGAACCACGATTACTCTTCTTACAATGATTACCATCACAATAATCATTATTGATTCTACAATTGTTAAACCTAGAAATATATAGAAAAGAGTACTATAAATTTTCTCCAAAGTACGGTCTACGCTCTTATAATCAACAAATCTTCCGCTTTTTTCATCGTATCGGTAGAATTCTGCGTTGCCTTCCTCATCCTTAAGATAAGAAATAAATGTTCCGTCACTATTCTGGAATCCTTCAATATCTACACCATCAACTGACATAACTGCAGGGCTAAATCCTTCTGGAATTTTAACAATCGATGGAACTACCACCGCAGTTAAAACTCGGCTAGGCATGTAGATATAATTCAAAGATTCATATCTTGTTGTTACCTTTGTGATTGAGTTATAGAAATAAAAGGATGGCTCATTCACACCGTCATATGCATAAATCAATACACTGGAAACGCCTTCCTTTGCAAAAACTGTTACGTTATATCCATTAATAACTCGCTCAGACTCTTCAAATCCATCTGGAACACTGTAGTTACTTGGAAGTGCGACGAAGGTATAACTGTTACCATGTGCATCAACAAAGCCGGCACCAATTGCTACACTGTCGTCCTGTCTTGTTACATAAATCTTATATTCACTCTGGGTCTGACCATCCTGCGCAGTTACAGTAATAACGACAATGTTCTCACCAAACTGAAGTCTCTCTGTACCAACAACTTCAACAGTAGCCCATGTATTACCTGCTGTTACATCAAGAGAAAGTGAATGTACATCACGTCCTACTGAAGCAGAATACTCATATACACCAGGATCAAACTCAGGGGACAAAGTAACATCATCAATAGATAACTCAGTCAAAGAAGCATCATCTGAAAGGCTTGGTGCAACCTCAACCGTAACGCCGTCACCAATAATAGCTTCTACATCGTTCATTGAACTGTCTCTGAAACCAGCTACAGAATCAATCCAGAATCGGATATTAGCGCTGGAATAAGAAGAAACTCTGAAAGAAATTGTAAAAAGGACTGTTTCACTATCGTAATTGATAGAGTTGTCCTCGATTTCTCCAGAAACCTGACTGGCAGCAATGTCTGCCTCTACGGCCTGGTCAACAGCAGAAACAAGAAAATGTCCAGGAGTTGAATCATCTACTGTATAAGTAAATGCAGCAAGCTCAGTAACTGGCCAGATTGCTACGAATTCAACGTCCTGATTATTAAACGCGAGATCAATTGGTCCAAATCTTGTAATATGCTCAAGCTTATCAGCTGTAACAGTAATAGTTGCAACGTCACCAGCATGAATCTCACTTGTTGGACCTGACAATGTGAGCGTAATACTCGAATCGGCATAAGAACTAGAGGCAAAGCATGGAAGCGCAAAAACAAGCACAGCAATAACTAATGTAATAAGTCGCATTGCTATTGAATGTCTGTTTACATAGCTCCTCATAAAATAACCCCTCGTATTAGTATCCTGCAGGCATTACACCATAATCCTCAGGCATATTGCTATATACAGGTATAACAAAAGTGAACTCACTATCAATCATATTTATTGATGCATAGCCGTTATAGTAACGTGCACCTTCAGTATAAGCCATTGAAATATTCTGCGCATACTGATGCTCATATAATCCGTCTTCGTTATCAATTACATCAAACTTCTGGAAATACAAAGTATCCTGACCTGCATCTGTATAACGTGAAGCAATCCACAAAGCACCACCTGTAATTGCTCGCTCTACACTATTCCAAGGAAGCATGAGTGATGCCTCAACATCAGTAATTTCTTCCTCATCTGGATTTGCACCCCACATTGCATATCTGGCACCGTTAATCAAAGCACCATTCTCAATTGAAGGATCTGGTACAGAACCGATGTTATAGAAGTTATAGTAACCTTCATATCCTGGCAAAGTACCATGGCACAAATCTGACTGTCCCTGATATCCCATCTCCTGAAGAATTCTACTTGCTAAGAAATAAGGAGAAACATTAGCAGTTGAACCAGCATCGTAGATTATCTGTGAATAGTCATACTCTGATGTATCAGCAAGGAAACTTCCATTTACGATATTTCTGACACCAGCAACAGTCTGGCAGGAAGAATCAAATGAAAGCATCTCGAAAGCAAAGATATGCTGCTGATCAAGATAATTTCTAGGATCAAGGAAATACTGAACTACATTGTTTCTTGCAGCCTTCCATCCGCCACCATCGTAGACTGGGCTGTCTGGCTTACACCATGCTGGATGTGAATAATCGTTAGCAAGGCTTCTCGAACCTGAATCCTCATTATCCAATACCTCAGCAAAACTAAGGCCAGTGTTATAAGCTCTGAAGTTATAACTTGGATGGAGATTATGAAGAAGCCAGAGACCTCCATAATATGACTCTGGGAAGTTAACGAGAGTTGAATCGTAAAATCCTCCATTATCACTGCCATTCAAAATATAGAATGTGTAGTAATTCTTATCTCCAGAGAATGTATTAACAGTAATCTGAACTATGTTCTCACCCTGTCTTATTGGAAGTGGACTTCCAGCAGGAACAGGCTCACCATTGATTGTAACTTCTGATGTACATGCGTAACCTTCCTGAGTTACATAATCAAGATTAAGACTTACAAGAGTTGTTGAATAATAACCATAATCAACAACCTTCTGGGAAAATTCAGGGAACAATCTTAAGTTGTTACCTGTATTTGTATTAACGATATCAAGTTCTGTAAGGAATCCCTCAATTGGGAGAAAATTAATATTCTCAAACTTATAAACAGATACCTCATTATTAAGGTCTACAAGCTGAACATCAGAACCAAACAAAGATGAACTATTAGCTGTATTTACACTGCCTGTTGGAACTGCTCCAACATCATCGATAACAGCATAGTAACTGCCATCCATATAAGCTACATTACGGCTCTGAACCATTGTGTAAGAAACAGGATTACGCTCACTTTCAAATGCAGCACCACGCTCTACACAAACATAGAAATTGTTGCTTACAAAGTTAAGACCTGTCTCTTCCTTAATAGCCTCAATATCCTGCATATAACCACGAAGAACCTCGTAGTTACTGTTCTCCAAATCATTAGAACCAACATACTCGCCATAAGCATCGTACAAAGTAACCTTAATATCGCCACTTAAACCTACGAAGTTAATATAAGCGTTTCTGTCTTCTGCATTCAGGATATACCAGGAATCGTTGGCATTCATTTCAATTGAACCCTGCTGAACTCTGTCATTAACAAGAGTCATGCAGCGTGGTACACGAATCTGACCACCAGAAATAATACTTCCACGTCCGTCAGATGATCTTAAAAGAATCAGTACCTGATGCTCACCAGCCTCAACTCCGGCAGTATCCCAGGCCATAACAAAGTCAGACTCACCTGCAGGATCATCATCCATCTTGATATTACCCTGATAGAAAACTCCATCCACGAAGAAGTCTGTTCTTACTTCATTACCTGTTGTCTCGATAACACCTTCTACCTTACGGATACCAATAGTATATGGTCCGCTGCTCTCCAAAGGCTTTGTAACAACGCAGTTCTCAAAACTGTCACCACTATCAGCTGAAACGTTAGAAGTAGCAACATATTTACGATTCAAATCACGAACTGCCTCATTAATCGCATACATTCTTGTATGACCATCAAGATAATCAAGGATATCGTCCTTAATGGCATCAGTTACCTCACCATAAAGAACATAGCAAAGGTCTGCTGCGAACTCATCGTCTGTTTTATCAAGAATAAGATAATCACTACTGATAAACATTCTGATAACGTAATCACCAACTGAATACATACCAGAAGCTACACGCTCCTTAGCCTTATCTGCCGATTCTTCTGCGTGAACAATAGAAGCAGCACGAGAAATAATGTCGTCCTGCTTGGAGTTCTGCTTACCGATTGGAGTTGACATTCCTGACAAAGCGACAGCGAATACAACAATCAAAATCAAGCCCACAACAAATGAGCCTAATGCAAAAAGTAAATACTGTAATGTCTTTTTCTTCTTCAAATCAAATACCTAAATTAGTTATTTCCAGAACGATTAAGCTGGTCAAGATTCATACCAAATGTAGGAACGAATACATCAACAAAATACTTAACTTCTGGCAAATCAATATTATCAATAGATGCCTTAATTGTCTCTTTTGCAGAAGAGAACTCGTTATTACCAGAGTTTTCCTCACGCAAACACTTGATATAAGCAGCAATTCTGTCTGCTGCCTTTACAAGACGAGCGATAAGTACATCTTCGTTGCTTTCCTTAGCTGGGCAGAGTAGCTCAAGGTAGTCATCCTTAAGAAATTCTGGAAGCATTGAAGCGAGATTATGTGCTGCATCACGCTCTACTTCCTTATACGCATTCTTAATAGCTTCGTTCTTGTACTTAATTGGTGTTGGAAGGTCACCAGTAATGATTTCAGTACAATCATGGTACAAAGCATAAGAAGCAACACGATGTGGATCCACCTCAATATCATTCATAAACTTCTTGTTATGAATAAGTGCAAGGCACTGCGCAATTACAGCAACATCAAAACTGTGTTCCTTATTATTCTCGATTCTGCTGTTTCTCATAAGACTCCATCTCATGATGTACTGCATACGATCGAGCATGGCAAAAAATCCATAATCGTTATTCATTTCAACTGACATAAATTACCTCTTAAACTCTGTATAATGCATCAAAGCAGTTGTTAGCATATGCATCTGTCATACCAGCGATATAGTCAACTACTCTTCTTACTGGAACACTATCCTGCTCTGGATGAGCAACATAGTATTTTGCAAATTCCTTAATTGCCTGATTATCTGATGCTAATGACTTCTCAATATCCTCAGTACATCTCATGAAGGCCTCGAATACAGACTCAATCATAATATTTACTGTCTTCTCATAAGTCATAATCTTAGGCGCCTTATAAATGTCCTCAAGATTATGTGTAAGGTAATCATTCATTGCCTTGAAGTTACCCTCAGACATTCTGATCTCGTCAGAATTCATACTTGAGTGAATAATATCTCCAACAAGAATATTGATTGTCTCAGCATTAGTTGAACCCAATCTGTCAGTAACACTTGTTGGAAGGAAGTCATTATTACCACCAATAATTCCAGCTCTTCTTGCATCTTCAGCATCACGGCCTACATATGCAATCTTATCGGCAAATCTTACAACGCATCCCTCGAGGGTTGCTGGTGCAGTTCTGTCCTTCTCAGGCTTTTTTGAAAGCTGGTCTTCTGTCTTATCTCTCTTGGGAACAAGAGAATACTCGTTATATGTCTCACCACAGTGAGATGCAATTCCATCTCTGACCTCAAATGTTAAGTTAAGGCCAAATGATCCTGGGTGATGCTCCTCAAGTTTATCCAAAACACGAAGTCCGTGAACTTCATGCTCAAAGAACATATTAGGATCTACAGACTTAATACACTTATTAAGTGAACGTTCACCAGTGTGTCCGAACGGAGCATGACCAATATCGTGTCCCATTGCAATTGCCTGAATAAGGTCAACATTAAGATTCAATGCTCGTCCAATAATTGTTGAGATGTAATTAACATAAATAACATGCTCGATTCTGGAACAAATATGGTCGTTAGATGGATTAAAGAAAACCTGTGTCTTATGTCTCAATCTTCTGAAGGACTGCGAAAAGATAATACGACCCATATCACGCTCATAATCACTTCTGATTAAGCATGGTTCCTCAGGATTAATTCGGCCACGTGTATCGTCACTTCTCATGGCATGAGATGAGAGTGTACTCTCTCTTTCAGCACGGAGAATTCTCATGAATTCTCTGTCCTTCTCATTACTCATAAGCTGTGGTTCAAAACTAACCTGACTGAACTCATCACTAAAAAGATCGAACATATTGGACATAGTTAATTTCCTTTCTTAAGCCCAGAAGATCCTGCAAGCATATTCTTCTTAAGACCATCGAAATCAACAGTAATAAGTGCATCGCCTGCAACTGGCTCAACCTTTATTATTATACCTTCACCAAATCGATCATGAGCAACCTTCATACCAGGGAACAATTCTGAAGGAGCTAAACCTCCCTTTACAGCTGTCTTCTTAGTCTCCTTAACGCCTGAGGATAATGCACTCGCGATATTACGTCTCGCATTCTCACGTACAGGTGAATTAACGATTGGAACAGGCTTTGGTTCTGGCTTTCTCTCGCTGCCCATCTTATGGAGGTGCTCAGGATTAATCTCTCTTAAAAATCTTGATGGTGGGAAGCACTGTGTCTGACCAAAGAGCATTCTCTGCTTTGTAAGTACAAGGAAAAGATTCTTCTTTGCACGTGTAATAGCAACGTACATAAGTCTTCTCTCTTCTTCCAAATCCTTCAAAGTCTCAACAGAACGATAACTTGGGAAGATACCATCCTCTACACCGATAAGGAATACTGCTCCAAACTCAAGACCCTTAGCTGAGTGAATTGACATGAGCTTAACAAAATCCTCATTATCGTCATCGCTGTCACCCTGAGAGAACAATGCAGCATTCTCAAGATAAAGTGAAAGAAGTCCCTGAAGAGAATCTGCTGTCTTATTCTCTTCCTCGTAGTAAACGTCTGTCTCTACTTCTCTCTTCATATCAGCATCAGCAACAGTCTTGTCACCTCTGTGGTTCTTCTCAAATTCAGTAGCTTCAGACAAGAGCTCCTTAAGGTTCTCTACTCGGTCTGTAAGTTCACCCTTACTCTCCTTAAGTTCGATAATCTCCTGAATAATTCCTGAGTCATTCTCCACGTAGTCAACGAACTCAGCAAAAGACATTGAATCAGAGAACAAAATGTCACGATATTTATTAATAAGCGAGCAGAAAGTCATTATCTTGGCAGAAGCTCTGGAAAGCTCTGGATAAGACAGACATCTGCTGGCAACATCCATCATGGAAGTACTCTCTTCCATCGCAATCTGGCGAATTCTGTCAACAGTAGTATCACCGATACCACGCTTAGGAACATTAATAATTCTATCGAAAGCAAGGTCATCACTGAAGTCATTAATGAGTCTCAAATATGAGAGTACATCCTTGATTTCCTTACGATCATAGAATCGCATACCACCATAAATTCTAAATGGAATTCCCTGGTCACGAAGTGCAGACTCGATTGAACGTGAAAGAGCATTCATACGATAAAGAATAGCTACATCTGAATATGGAAATTTACCCTTCTGCGCCATTCTCTTAATAGTCTGGGCAACCCACTGAGCCTCGATATTCTGGCTGTCAGTATTCATTACGATAATCTTATCGCCATCAGCTCCCTCAGTTCTAAGTGCCTTACTCTTACGGCTCTTGTTATTCTTAATAACTTCATTAGCAGCAGCAAGGATAGTCTGAGTTGAACGATAATTCTGCTCGAGCTTAATAACCTTGGTTCCTGGGAAATCCTTCTCGAAATTAAGGATTACTCGTACATCAGCACCACGGAAAGCATAAATTGACTGGTCATCGTCGCCTACTACACAGATATTCTTATGTCCACCTGCAAGAAGCATTACTGCAGCATACTGTGGCTGGTTAGTATCCTGATACTCATCAACCATAATGTACTGGAATTTATTACGATAGTACTCGAGAACTTCCTTATTCTCCTTAAGAAGCTTAACCATGTTAACGAGAATATCGTCGAAATCCATGGCATTATTCTCCTTAAGTCTCTGGTTATACTTCTTATAAACAGAGGCATTAACAAGACGTCTCTTATCTCCTCCTGCAAGCTGATCGTACTGCTCAGGAGAAATGAGAGCATTCTTACTATTAGAAATCTCGTATTGGAACTCACGAGGCTTATACATCTTCTCAGAAAGTTCGAGCTCACCCATTACCTGCTTAATCATCTTGATCTGGTCGTCTGTATCAAGAATTACAAACTTATTGTCATAGCCAATAAGCTCCGCATGACGACGCAAAATACGCGCAAAAATAGAATGGAAAGTACCAGACCAGATATAGTTAGAACGATTACCTACAAGGGCGCTGATTCGTTCCTTCATCTCATTAGCAGCCTTATTAGTAAATGTAATCGCCAAAATAGATCCAGGAGCAACCTTATGCTTCTGCATCATGTATGCAATACGGTATGTAATAACACGTGTCTTACCAGAACCTGCTCCGGCAAGAATCAATAAAGGTCCACCCAAATGCTCAACGGCAGCCTTCTGCTCAGGGTTTAATCCCTCCAAAAGCTTATCCGCCTCATTCTCCTCGTTTATGGATTCTGAAGCAGCCTCGCCATAAATACTATTAAGTTCTGAAAAGAAATCATCAGAACTGGAAAATACATCATTACCAAACTCGTCCAAAGTAAATCTCCACAAATTAAATTTCTATAAGATTATAACAGATTCACCCTTCTTTATATGTGACAAAACGCGAAAATTTGTTCTAAAAGCAACACCTGTCCGATTAATCGAACAGGTGCCGTAATTTACATAATAAATTATAGTAAAAAATCAGTTTTTCTTTGAAAGGAATGCGTAGAATTTGCTGTCGCGATACTCCTTATTTATTACCTTGCTTAAGTAATTCAAAGGAATTGCACATACGATTGTAAGAACGAAGCTGATAATTAAGAAAGTAAAATACTTACCTACTTCGGTAAATCCAGCGTATGTTGAATTCTGTTGAATAATTTCCACATACATAAAGCATGCAATATGGAAAATATAAAATGCATAAGAAAGTCCTGAGAATGAATTAATTACTGTAGCTACAGGAGAAGTTCTAAACTTAACTGGGCCATATCCGGAGAAAATAAGGATAAGTGAGCAGAAAAGTCCGTAGAATGTAGGAAGTGTAAGCTGATAGATATCGTAGCCTTCCTCTGTATCTGCAGCATAGACATTAAGGTTATAGATAACAAGTGCGATAAACAAAGCCCATGCTATAAATAAAGCAGTCTTTTTAAACTTAAACTTAACAGGATGTCTTGTCTTAAGGCAGGCACAAATCATGCCGGCAGCGCAAAGATCCAAATTACAAAAACAGTTTGTATAGATGTACTTGTACCAGTTGTAGTCATTAGCATCTAATACGTGGCGCTCAACTAATCCGAGGATAAGTAAGACTACAAGAGTAATAATTAATGGAATCTTCTTATCCTGAATTTTCTTTAAAAGCATGTACATGAATGGCATAAGGAAATAAAGCTGCATTGCTACGGATACATACCATAAGTGGCCCATTCCGTTGATGCCACCATTACCATTAAATATGAAGAAAAGGCACTCAAGAAAAGTACGCTTATCGGAGAAGAAGAAATGCTGTCCATTAAGCACTTCAAAGAACAAAAGATAAATATAGTAAATAGGAATAAGCTTAAAGAAACGATCCCAATAAAACTTAATATGAAGTTTTAAAGAATACTTGCCACTCATATCCTCGAGCTTATATCTGCCTGAGAAAAAAGCACATCCAATTCCATATCCTGAAAGCAAAACGAAAATCCATACACCGGCCCACGCAGGGAACTGTGTAGCTATATGAAATGCTGGTGGAAGCATATTCCCATCAACAGCAAAAATCTTTCCATGTAAAAGGAAAACGAACATCGTTGCGAGCACACGAAGTACGTTAGCGGATATTCCCCCCTTAACCTTCTCTTCCATAATTAACCCCTCTAAAATTAATTCTAAATCATATTAGCATTATGAATTCTAATGAGCAACAGAACACAAAAATAAGCCGGCTAGCATAAAACTAACCGGCTTATAAAGTTTCTAGTTAATCAAATATTACTTTGAAACGAGCTCCATTGTATCAAGCGCGATAGCAAGCTCCTCGTTTGTAGGAATAACGCAAACTGTAACCTTAGAATCAGGTGTAGAAATGATTGCTTCCTGACCTCTAAGACCATCGTTAACTGACTTGTCAATCTTAATGCCCATGAACTCGAGTGGCTTACACATATCCTCTCTCATGAACCATGTGTTCTCACCAACACCAGCTGTGAATACGATTACATCAACACCGCCCATTGCAGCAGCGTAAGAACCAATAATCTTTGTGCCCTGGTATGCGAACATATCAAGTGCGAGCTGAGCCTTCTCATTACCTGACTTAGCAGCAGCCTCGAGGTCACGGAAGTCTGAAGAAACTCCAGAGATACCCATAACACCAGACTTCTTGTTCATAAGTGTATCCATCTCGTCAGGTGTAAGACCTTCCTTCTTCTGGATGATTGGAACGATAGCTGGATCGATATCACCAGTTCTTGTACCCATGAGGATACCAGCAAGAGGAGTAAGACCCATAGATGTATCTACGCACTTACCACCGTCAACAGCTGCGAAAGAAGAACCGTTACCGAGGTGACATGTAATAACCTTAAGATCCTCAGGCTTCTTACCAAGGAACTCACATACTCTCTTTGAAACATATCTATGTGATGTACCGTGGAAACCGTAACGACGGATCTGATACTTCTCATAGTACTCGTATGGAAGACCATACATATAAGCCTTCTGTGGCATTGTCTGATGGAAAGCTGTATCGAATACTGCTACGTTTGGTGTACCAGGCATAGCTGCCTCACAAGCCTCGATACCGATGAGGTTTGCTGGGTTATGGAGAGGGCCAAGATCGAAGCACTCTCTAACTACGCGCTTAACATCCTCATTAACGATGATTGACTCGCTGTAGTGCATACCAGCGTGAAGTACTCTGTGACCGATAGCATCGATCTCAGAAACGTCAGCAATAACACCTACCTCTGGATCAGCAAGCTTTGAAAGAATGAGTGATACTGCAACCTGATGATCAGGGATATCTGTCTCAACTACTACATCGTCCTTACCATCTCTCTTATATGTGAGCTTACCGTCAATACCGATTCTCTCAGCATTACCCTTAGCAAGAACATCACCATTGTCCATGTTGAAAAGCTGGAACTTACATGATGAACTTCCGCAGTTAATTACAAGAATTTTCATGTGTGTATATCTCCTTAAAATTAATTATCTACCTAATAATCAGCCCTGAGCCTGAACAGCTGTGATTGCGACTGTACCAACGATATCGTCAGCGTAGCATCCACGTGAAAGATCGTTAACTGGCATTGAAAGGCCCTGGAGAACTGGACCATAAGCACCAGCGTTAGCGAGGCGCTGAACAAGCTTATAACCAATGTTACCAGCCTCAAGTGATGGGAATACCAATGTGTTAGCGTGACCAGCTACCTTTGAATCTGGAGCCTTAAGTGCTGCTACCTCTGGAACAAGAGCTGCATCGAGCTGGAGCTCACCGTCTACTACGAGATCAGGATATGTCTCCTTGGCAATCTTAACTGCCTCAGCTACCTTAGTAACATCGTCGTGCTTAGCAGAACCCATTGTTGAGTAAGAAAGCATTGCTACTCTTGAATCCTTACCTGTCAAAGACTCGAAAGACTCAGCTGCGAGCTTAGCAATCTCAGCAAGCTTAGCTGAATCAACGTCTGTATTTACTGCACAGTCTGCGAATACGAAAAGTCCATCCTCACCAAGTGTGCAATTTGGAACTTCCATAAGGAAGAAACCTGAAACAGAAGAAATACCTGGCTTTGTCTTAAGAAGCTGCAAAGCTGGACGGATTGTATTACCTGTTGAGTGACAAGCACCTGAAACAGCTCCATCAGCATCACCGCACTTACACATAAGACATGCATAGTACATGTAATCCTTCTCCATTGTCTCCTGAGCAATCTCTGGTGTTACACCCTTCTTACCACGGAGCTCAACGAACTTGTCGATATACTTCTGCTTATTTGGATCGTTGAATGGATCAATAATTGTTGCACCTGAAATATCGTAACCAGCGCCATTTGTCGCAATCTCTTCTGGAGTACCGATAATGATGATATTAGCGATATCTTCCTTAATAATCTTCTCTGCAGCCTCGAAAGTTCTCTTATCCATTGATTCTGGAAGAACGATTGTCTTCTTATCTGCCTTTGCTCTTGCCTTAATCTCGTCAATAAATGCCATAAATAGCGCCTCCACATAAAAAGTTACCAAAAAATTATACTCTTCTAAAAAGGCGATTTCAAACCGAAATCGCCTCCACGTCTATTTAAATTAATAAAGGATAATTGCTATTTCCAGATTCTCTCTGGCACTAAAAATGTATCTGTCCTCAAAAGATCTATATACCATACTTAGCGCCGGGCTGTTGTTATAAGTTGCAACTCTGCCTCCGATTCCAGTAATTACCCTGCTATATAAATCTATATCGTCCATATTAATTGCGATATGCAAAATATCTGTATAGCAGTCCATTGCTTCAGCACCATCGATATAACCAGAAACAAAGAAATAAGAATCCTTAATGATTGGGTTATTGATAATTGTGTTCTTAAGCCAGATATAGGCACTATTTGGAAGTTCGCCTACTTCTGACAAATTTCGCATAGTAAGAATTGACTCAAAAACATCTACACTTGCAGGATACTTATGAGAATTAATGTAACTGATGCTGCCATCGTCCAAAATCTCAAAAGCATAAGCATAAAGAACAATGTCCTCCGATACAGTACCGTTTAAAACAAGCTCGAGATTCTTCTCAAAAGACCCTGCCGGAAGAAGATTGTTATTCTCAAGAGTTCTAATGAGCTTTAAGTTAATCGAAGATAATGTAACACCATCGAAAGTATAGTAAGAGTCAGTAACCTCTCTGTCTGTACCTTCAAGTGAAGAATGGCCATCGTCATCTCCAATTACATCAAGCGAAACATAATCACTGGAGTTATAAGACGCTACACTGATACTCTCAGGAATAATGTTGCCATCACTATCGAAGATTAACGCTGTAAGGCTTGTAATACGCTCGTAGTCAGATGTCTTTCCATAAGCAACATAGTACTCAAGGAAAGCCATAAGCCATGAGGATTTCTCGTAATTAGTTTCAGTAGAAAAATCGTATCTACTATAAACTTCATTCACAAGATTTGTTGCTGCAAATCTGTCACCGCGTCTTACGTAGTTAATTAAAAGAAGCGCCTGATCACTTAACTTATAAACGCCAGACTCTTCCTGAGGCTCAGTTACAAGACGCCCCTCAATCATTAATGTTGAAGGGATAAGTGTGCCATCTTCTGCATTTCGAAGCATAAGCTCCTTTGTACGAGCCCAGAGATAATCTCCTGTAAGGCCGTTCTCGGAAGCACGCAGCTGCCACTCGTAATCAAGTGAAGTCTGCTCCTCAAGAACTATTTTCTTCATATTGCCGTAGTTATTTGTATACCAGATGTATCCACCGCCAAGAAGAAGTGCGGCAAGTACCACGATAGCTATGGCAATTATTGTTTTACGATTTATTTGCATTGTAAGTAATGTCTCATTTCGGATATAATCACTACGATTATATAGTAAAAACGGAAGAAAAAGCAGAAAGGTCTGAGAATAAATGAGAGTAATTGGAATCATTGCAGAATTCAATCCTTTCCATAACGGACATGAATACCTGATTTCCAAGGCACGTGAAGTCGTAGGCGACAAGCGCGCTGTTGTTATGACCGTAATGAGCGGACCATTTGTTCAGAGAGGTACACCTTCTATTCTTCCTAAGCATATTCGTACAAAAGAAGCTCTTCTTTGTGGTTCAGATCTTGTTCTTGAGATTCCGTTCACTTTCGCTTGCAGCCCTTCAGAGAGATTCGCAAACGGTGCCGTAGAGCTTTTATATAGAACTGGCGTTGTTACAGATCTTGTTTTCGGAATCGATTCCATGGATCCAGATTTAATTATGGAACTTGCTTCTATAGAGATGGATGAGGATGTTCTTAAGGCATCTTTATCTGAGGGAAAGTCTTTCCCTGCTTCCCGTGCAGATGCAATCGTAAGTAATTATCTTAAGGCGCATCCAGAATCATCCGAAGAAAATATCGGCAATGTCAGAAATGCACTTCGTATGCCAAATTCAATTCTTGCTCTCGATTACATCAGGGCAGTTAAAAATTGTGGTGCCAGATTTAACATTCACATGATTCCAAGAATCGAAGGTGCGAGCGCAACTAACGCCAGAGAAAAGCTTTGGGAAAGTAACGGTACTATTGCATCTATTGCAGATAACCTTAACGGACTTCTTCCAGACAAGTCTCTTGCAGCAGCTTTATCAGGACTTTCCTGTAAGAAATATTCTTTCCCTGATAAGAATGCCTACTTAAGCGATATTAAGGATCTGGTTTTAAGAGAGAATCTCGAAGATTATGCATATATGACTGATGGTCTTAATGGTTATTTGAAAAATACTTTCGAAGATTTAAGAACATACACATATGACGATGTCATGAATAAACTTCAGACAAAGCATTACACTATGCCAAGAATCAGAAGAGCGATTGCTTCCCTTCTTGTAAATCAGAGGGAATCTTATGTTGAGTCACAAAAGCATCTTCAGTATATTCGTGTGCTTGGATTTAATAAAGAAGGCCGCTACTGCCTCAAGGTAATGAGCAAGTGTGCAAGACTTCCAATTATACATAACTGTTCTGACGCACTTGAGTTATATTCAGAAAAGCCAATGCTCAAGGAGCAGTTCGAACTCGATTTAAGAGCAAATAATATTCAGGCAAAGTATTTAAACATGGAGCCAGACTACGAGTGGAAGCAGGCTCCAGTTATCGTTAAGTAATATCCTTAACCAAATCCATTATTACTTCCCTTGCAAGAATAATTCCAGCTACAGAAGGAACGAAAGCAGAGCTTCCAGGAGCCATTCTTCCTGTGTTGCCTTTTGTCTCCATACCTTCAACTTCTTTTACTTCAACAGGGAGTTCCTCGGAATAAACCACCTTAAGCTTTTTAACGCCGCGCTTTCTTAATTCATGGCGCATTACCTTTGCAAGAGGACAAACTGAAGTTTTATTAATATCAGTTACCTTAAGCATAGTAGGATCTAGTTTATTTCCTGTTCCCATGGATGCAATAATTGGAACATTCTTTTCCTGACACTTAATTACGAGCTCGATTTTTGCAGTAACAGTATCGATAGCATCAACGACGTAATCGTATTCTGAAAAAGGGAAAGAATCTGAATTCTCAGGAAGGAAAAAGCAGTCATAAGTATTAACCTTCAAGTCAGGATTAATATCGAGAAGGTGCGCCTTCATAACATCCGTCTTTTTCTTACCAATACTAGAATGAAGTGCAATAAGCTGACGATTAAGATTAGTAAGAGAAACCTCATCGTTATCGATTAAATCAATCGTCCCTACTCCGCTTCTGATAAGAGTCTCACATACGTGTCCTCCGACACCGCCAAGACCAAAAACAGCAACTCTGGAATTTTTAAGTTTCTCGATACCATCTGTACCAAGTAAAACTTCAGTTCGTAAAAATTGATTTGCCATCTTAACACCTCATAACTATTAACCCAACTTCTCAAGCATAGAAAGATAACTTGTAGTAGTGGTTTCTTCTATACTATAACCCAATTTGCCAAGAATATCGTAGATTTTGGTAAGGGCATTTTCTCTTAAAGAATCGTCCTCTACGATTGTCTCAAGTTCAAGAAAATCTCCAAGACCGTCTACACTATCAACGCACGCCGTTACATCCTGAAAGACATATTCCTGGCGAAGTTTAATAACAGGCATAACCGCCTTATATCCAAGGCTTAGTAAAATCGCATCCATAGTTTCAAAACTACTAACGCTGACTTCATGTTCAACGCGGCTCATGGAAACTGAATCAAGTTTAGGTCCTTTGTAAGTCATCTGAACCGACTTCGAGGATACTTCACCATCGATTAATTCTTCCACTAAACGAAGTCTTAATGCTTCATGGGATTTACGGAAATCTCGTGAAACGCCGTTATAGTAATGGTCTATTTCGGATAAGAGTTTATCCTTAGTAAATCCTAATGCTACTAAATCCATTTGAAGTTTTTCTTTTGAATCTATTTTTATCTTAATCTCAACTTCTACCATATTCTTATGACCCGCTTAATTTTGCTTTCGCTACTATTCTAGTACTAACGGCTCAAATTGTGGATGGCAAGATTAGTATTAGTTAAGATATCCATCCTGATATTCCTTGGAAAGTTCAATTCCCCTGGAAACATAATCAGACGCATAAAGATTCTTAACCTGCCAAGAATATCTGCACTCTGGATTAACAAGTTTTTCTTTTTGGAACTCTAATACTTCTTCTAAAGGAATCGACCTCTTTAAAGAGGAATAGAATTTCTCCATACGCTCGATAATGCAAATTCCTACATCCGCAATTGTATTTGTCTCAAATCCAGGGATAGAAATAGTAACCGTCTTCAAATCGTAGTGGGCAGCATTTTTAAAGTTCTGAACAGATGCTACCTGCTGAAGTTTTGAAAGTTCAATATCTGGAAGTGACATAAGCCAGATTACAAACAAGTGAATGAACTTAACATCTCTAATATCAAGTCCAATAGGAATCAAAGGATTATTATCCACCATTCTCATTTCGATATGACTTACACCATACTCCACGAGACGCTCGAGGTTATTGGCACCCTTGGGCTTTATTCTGATTGGATAGTAAAGTTCCGATGGATACGCAATATAGCCATCGTTAACATAACTTCTGATACTTTGCACATAGCTTTTAACATCAGAATAATCAAATACCGGAGCGAAGAGGTTCCAATATCCTACTTCACTACAACGCACAGATGCCATTCCTGTAAATGAACTCTTGCCAATTACTCCTTTCTCGTTATAAGAACTATCAGTAATTGAGGAAGCTGCAGTCAAAACAGTAATGAGCCAGCCATAAAGTGTTAATTTACGTGCAAGTTCCAAATATAGAGAATCCTTAAACAGTCTAAAGTCAGAAGATGAACTCTCTTTAAAAAGCACGTTTAACAATTCATCCGAAAAAGAAAAATTCACATGAATACCAGACAAAGACATCTTGTATCTGCCATATCTTTCAGAAAGATAATTTCGATACTCTGTCTTATGGTACTCGTCGCCTTCAAATTGAGCTACAGGAATATCCTGATCACGTCTAATATATGGCGGATTAGAAAATGGCCATAAGAGTTCTCTTTCTTCCATTGAAGAAAGTTTTGTCTGAATCTTTTTTGTAAGGCTTTCTAATTCACCCATTGCGCCTTCAATAGAACTATGTACCTTTGTATTTATCTCAAGCTGATTCTCACAAAAATCGCGCACAATAGAATCTCTGCCCTTAAACGGGTGCAGAGTTCTTGAGAAGAAACCATCTTCTGTCACACGAAGCATCTCTTTTTCAAGGCCAAAGTTACCTTCAAAAAGGTGTGCTTGCACTTCACTTTTTCTAATATCTATCATATTCCCTCAAGAGAGTGAAAATTCTCTAACCAAATCATCCGTACTTACGCCATCAGCAATTTTTTCTATATAGTAGCGACCAGGAGAAGTTAAACTCTTAGCTCTATCCAAAAGTGGCTTTACATAAACCTCTTCACCTTTACCTCTGAGCTTAAGACCCTTATACGAAAGCTCAACTACCTTTGTACAAATAGAAGACAACTCCTCACTATTTATGAATTCTGGCCATTCCTTACGATTCATGATTTTACGTAGCTCATTGCAGGAATATCCGTGATGGTACAAAACCTTATCCTTGCTCATAAGTTCTGATAATTCCTGAAGAACATTCATCAAACCTAAATGAAAAGCCGCTACAGTCATAACTTCATTTAGAGGCTGGCAGCAAACGCTACGAAATTCGATTGTGCCTCTAAAGGTTAAATCCTCAAACTTATAAGTACGTAAATACTTCAAGTCATCTAGTTCTGGCTTAAAAGGCATGCTCTTATATTCGCCGTCTTCGTAGTACTCACCTGTAACTTCTTCCATATTCAAATAATCAATTATTGGAATTGGCTTAAAGAATAGATACTTTGAATCTCTTTCACCACAGAAAATTCCAGTAGTTGTGATGTACTCCAGAAGATCATCTATATCATCAAGTTCACAATCGAATGCACCAATATTATGTGGATTGATTCCATGTGTGCTATTCTCCCAGAACAAATCTCTTACACAAAGCAATTCTGGCTCCTCATCCATAACAGAATTGTTAAAGATTACAGACTTAACTGGCTCGATTAGTGAGAACACCTTAATTACTTCAGGGAGCATCTCTTTTTTTACATCAAGCTGAACCTGAGATGCACTTGCATATGCTCCAAAGCCACTATAGTTATGAAAATACATTGGTACATCCCATTCACTACTCTTTTTAAGATAGTGTTCAAGCATTCGATAACGATTAGCAGGAATAAAATCTGTGCGATTAATCTTATAGTTGGGATTAATTCCAAGACCCGTAAGAATATGATTGCTCTTAAGTAATTCTTCATTTATACGCTTAACATAGTTATTAAATCTTTCATTTATCTCATGGAGATTTTCTGCTCTTCCCATAGATATTTCGAGATTATTGTATGCGCAATCAAAGGATATATTATCGCCGTTATCCTCTCTTGTAGCAGAAAATGCTACACCATTATCGTCGTATTTGTCAGGAATGAATTTGAATTCATCAAAAACAATCAGCGCTGCTTTTTGTACCAATTCATAATCTGTTGGAAGTCCGCCTAATCTTACGATAGGCATTTCAATTTCAATTCCAATAAAGTTATTTTTGTTATTCTCTGTTGGCAAAATATATCTTTTATATAGTTCGCCTTTAATTTCTTCTCTTGTAAACACTATCTTTCACACCACTCTTTCATCATCTTGTAATTAAAGATGCGAGTAAGCCCAATAAAGCTCAGCAACCTGCTGTGGATCTGGAATATACTCGCCACTATGCGTAGTACCTGTTTTAACTAGCTTTCCGTTCTTATATGCAACAAGGGTATTAAGAGGAAGTAGTTTCCAATCGCCATCGTATAGCGGGTTTGTAGATATCACTGTCTCGTCTTCTCTTGTTAAAGCATGAAGAGAACCTCTGAAATTTGAATGTGCGTAAAGGTATTCACCATCGTAAATAATGAAATTAAGTTTATTTCCTGGAGCGAGACTTAAAACCAGTTCGTCTATAACCTCAAACCTGTCTTTTTCAGGGTTGGCGTTAATCGAATCGATAAGGTATAAAAGGAGTCTCTCGCTGTCAGTGTCACCCTTTTGTCTGTCGTAATAATCATTAAGCGCTTGACCATCAAAGATTGTTCCGTTATGGATAAGAGTCCATCTTCTACCACTATTATCCTTCCCCACAAAAGGATGCGAATTATTACGTTTGGAAACACCGACAGTAGCGTAGCGAATGTGGCCCAAAGCAACACTAGCCTCAACTGGCTCACTTAATCTGTCTTTTAGATAGTTGCTATTAGTAGCCTTAATCGCTTCTTTCTCAAAAGAAGCAGACTTTTCTTCGAACACAGCTAAGCCCCACCCGTGTGGATGCTTTTCACTATGAGAATAAAACTCCTTCAATTCCCTGTTAATACTTCTGGGATTTGATGAACTGTATCCGAATAGTTCGCACATTTTCTTTCAACCTACTTTGTCTATCGATTTAGTAGGTAATATATAGTATGAAGACGATATTGTCAAATTAGGTGACTTTAAAAGGGAATATTTTCCGTTAAGTTTTTATCGCTATATTGTAGTTTCCTGTTCAATTTTACGAACCAGGCTATAAAACCAGGTAAGAGATACGATATCTGTGAAAATATCTCCTACAATCTGAGCCCACACGAGACCAAACATTCCAAAAAGGATGTTCATGATTATTAATAGTGGCACATAAAGTACAAGCTGTCTTATTATCGCAAGACACATTGCTACAGTACCCTTGCCCATAGCCTGTACTGAGAACAAAGTATGGAATGCCATAAACATAAATGGTGTTGCAAGGCATCTTACTCTTAAAAACTGTGCTCCGATTTCTACTGTTGCTGCATCCTTAATAAAGAGGTACACGATAGATGGCGCACAAAGTTCATACAAAACGATACTTATTGCAGCAACAACAAGTCCGCAGGTACGTGAAAAATTAATTGTATCCTTCATTCGTTTTGTATTTCGTGAAGAATAGTTATAAGCAACAATAGGAATAATTCCCTGACAAATACCCATACCCGTATTAAGAGGAATTCTCTCTGCCTTCAAAATTACGCCAATGGCAGCAAGTGGAATCGCACCGTAATCTGACATAAGACGGTTGATCATAATCTGCGAGAAATCAAAAAGAATATTTGAAAGACCACCTGGGAAGCCATTAATAAATACGGACTTAATATCAGAAGATGCAGGCATACGCCCCTTAAGCGAAAATCTTAAAACAGTCTTATCCTGAATACTTTTAATTACCACGATGAAATAAATCAAAGTAACAATATTTGAAAGGCATGTTGCAATTCCAGCACCGACAATTTCATTGCCCTTTGGAAGCAGCATAAACATGAAAACAGGATCAAGAATTACATTTAAAACTCCACCCATAGACATACCAAAACCAGACTGCTTTGAGTAGCCTACAGATCTTAAAAGCTGGGCGCATGTCATCTGAAGCATCGTAGGAAGCCCGCCAAGAACAACAACACACATGGCATACTTCTTTGCCATATCAAAAGTATCGCTGTCAGCGCCTAATGCTTTCAAAAGTGGATTCATGAAAACAAAAACTATTAAGGACCATATAAGTCCCATAACAATCGCTGCATTAAATACAAATGCACTCACCTTGGAAGCGTCTTCCCTCTTATTAACTCCAAGATGTCTTGAAATTAAAGTTCCGCCACCAAGACCAATAATTGTTGCAAAAGCACCTGTAAGATTAAATACAGGAAGAATCAAAGAAGACGATGCTACAAGACAAGGGTCCCCTGTCTTACCGATAAAATATGTATCAGCAAGATTATAAATGAGTACGATTAACTGACCTATGACTGTTGGAATAGCCATAGTAGCAACCGCCTTTGGTATTGGGTAATCCCTGAATATTGCTTCGTCTTTTGTTGATGCCATTAATTCTTATTTCTTCCGCATTTATCTATGTATATACATTCTGGACATTTCTGGCTCATCTTCGCCCTGAACCATACAAAGGAACTCCCATCCATATCGCTCATAGAAATTCTCATGATCTGTAAGAAGGTAAATTGGTGAAATACCATTCTTCCTTGAGCATTCTACAGCCATATCAAGAAGCCTGCCGGCGATGCCTCTGCCTCTATAGTCATCGTCTGTATATACAGCGCACACATTAGGTGCTAAGTCTTTCCTATCGTGGAAATCATTCTCGATTACTCCAAGACCAGCAATAATTCTATCCTCATCAAGGCACAAATACCATCCGTAATTTGTCTCACCCTGAAGATAAGAATTCATACATTCAAGATAAGCCTCTTTAGGTACACCCCACTTAGAATGAAACCACTCTGCTGCTTCGTCTTTAATTGAAGGCATCTCCATCAAATCAACAAATTTAAAACTCATAAATCTAACCTATTCCCATAACTTAATATCAAAATAATTAGTATCAAAAAACTGATATAAAACATATCAAATTTAAACAAACCAGTTCTTACATACGTTATTATTTAACTAAACATCGGATTAAATTTCAAAGGAGATAGAGAAATGGGAATTGACGTTACAAAAATGCCTAAGCTTGGTTTTGGTCTCATGCGCTTGCCAGAAATCGAAGGCAAGATTGATATCGAGACAGTTAACAAGATGGTAGATGATTATATGGATGCTGGATTCAACTACTTTGATACAGCATATGTTTACCATAGCGGTAACTCTGAAAAAGCATTTAAAGAGTGCATCACTAAGAGATATCCACGTGAAGCATATACAGTTGCAACAAAGCTCCCTGCATGGGCAATGACAACAAAAGAAGACAGAGACAGGGTATTTAACGAGCAGCTCGAAAGAACCGGTCTTGATTATATCGACTACTACCTCCTCCATAGTATCGAGGAAGGTAACAACTACGATGCTTACGAGAGACTCGACTGCTTTAACTGGGGAATGGAGAAAAAGGCTGAAGGCAAAATTAAACACTTCGGTTTCTCATACCACGGATCTCCAGAACTTTTGGAGCAGGTTCTTGATTTACATCCAGAAGTTGAGTTCGTTCAGATTCAGCTCAATTATGTTGACTGGGATAACCAGGTAGTTCACTCTGGTGCCCTCTATGAGATTTTGAAGCGCCGTAACATCCCAATGATTATTATGGAGCCTGTTAAGGGTGGAACTCTTGCAAACGTAGCACCTGAAATCGAGAGCATGTTCAAGGCAAAAGATCCTGACGCTTCTGTTGCATCCTGGGCACTTCGTTTTGTAGGTTCACTTGAGGGTGTTGGCACAATCCTTAGTGGTATGTCCAACCCAGAGCAGATGGCTGATAATTTAAAGACATTTAAGAATTTTAAGCCTCTTAACAGTGAAGAAAGCGCTCTTATCAATTCTGTTGTTGAGAAAATGCTCGATAAGCCACTTATCGGTTGTACAGGATGCCGTTACTGCGTTGATGGCTGTCCTGCAAATATACTTATCCCAGATGTATTTAGCGCAATTAACACACTTCGTAACTTCCCTGGTGATATGCGTCCAAGATTCTTCTACGGTGGACTTAAGGACAGAGGCGCTGCTGCAGACGCCTGCCTTGAGTGTGGCCAGTGCGAAGCAGTTTGCCCTCAGCACTTACCAATAATCGAACTTATGAAGGAAGCTTCTTCAATCCTTGATATTTAATTAATTGCTGATAGTAAAAAAGCAAAAGTCTCGGTTCACAAAACCGAGACTTTTTATTCTTTACCAGTTCAAACTAATTATTTAAGGTAGTAATACCAATTCCCCTGATAAGTTTCATTAAAATCCTGCTTACTAGTGTACTTAACACGTACATCTTTGAATACGTTATACATATCGTTCTTTTGAACAATGATTAAAATCTTGTCTTTAATTTCAGCTGAGAGCCCGCTTTTTTCACATGTTTCAATGTCTGCGTTAGTGTTATAAAAGACATGGAACGTATCATCAGATTTGTAAATCTCATTAACTTCAGGAATAGATTTTTCAAGAGCGTATAAATCAGATTCGCATGAACTAAGGATTTCTCGCTTGAGTTCAGTTTCAAATTCACCTGAAACAGCAAAATAATCTAGTGGGTTTAAATACTCAGGATATTTATTATACTTTTTGCAAAGCCTTGAAAACTCTTCTTTGATTTTCCATTCTGTAGTGCCATAAGGATCAGTAGATTGAACACGAACAAATCTATTAGTATCTTTCGCCGGAACCACGAACTGGAGTTTCCTAATACTTTTTCCTTTATAACCAATAATTGAACTAACGAAGAAAGCATAAACTCTAACATCAAATTCATCCTTCATAAATTCACGAAACTCCATAAGCATAGGTTCATCATCATGATAACCGAACATACAGTCCTTCAAATACTCTACTTCATCTGACTTAAAAAACACAAAAAACACCCCGCTAACAATTTATTTTCTTGTACTTATATTAATCGAAAGGAAAAAATCAAATTAACAGGGGGACAGTTTTTTAAAACTCAAAAAAAGCAAAAGTCTCGGGTTTATGCCCGAGACTTATTTAACGTTCAAATTATACTTTAATCATTCCCAAGAGAATGAGTGACCTCTGCCTCCTACTGGTGGTAAACCTGATGGAACAGCATACAAATACTCACAATCGTGTGAATCAGTATCACTAAATGTCTGCCAGATAATAAGGTTACACCCATCATCAAGAATCATACTCATATTAGTGTTAAGTCTTTCACTAGAAAGATTAAGAACAATCATCTGATAATCCGGATCATCAGAATTAACATGTGCAGTCCACTCAGGATTAAAGTCACCATCTACAAGTGGGTCCTCCGGAGTACGATATCCGTACCATCTGTTAACCATAACTGCTGTTGCTGATCTTGCCTGATTATAGAAATCATCACTTGAGATCTCAACTAATGAAAGAATCTCAGCGTTAGTTAATACATGACCTGTTTCTGTATTTACTGTTACGCCAACAAACTTTCCCATGTAACCGTACAAAGAATAATCTACCAAAACAGAAACAATATTATCGGTTGGTGTATATACGACACAGTTAATTTCAGTATATTCACGCTCACCTGCCATATTGATAAGAGACTCGTTAACGATTGCGATTTCATCAGACTCAATATTGAACTGTGGAATTGTATATTCTTCGTTCCCAAGATCAACTGTATTCACATATGGATTAAGTACTTCTACTCTTTCTGGTATAGGAGTAATGGATGGTCTTACTTCAAAATTAAATCTTCTTGGAGTAGGAGTCGGAGTATCCTCTTCTGTCTCTTCAGTAGAAGTTTCAGTTTCTTCTATAGTTGTCTCTTCTACTTCAATTTCTGTCTCTTCACTAATATCTTCTGCAGTTTTCTTTGCACATGCTGTTGGCATAATTAATGCCACACCCAAAAGCAAAGCCAATAACTTATAAGCTCTCATAGAAAATCCCTCCAAAAATCCATCAATATGCTTCCATTCTAAAGAATCATACTACTTATTTTAAACTGGGGGTACTTATTCTTAACTTTTACATAAGTTTTCAATTCTCTCGATAACGCTTTCGAAGCTTATCTGATTCTCGATTGAAGTTATAAACATTAATACTTTCATGTTAATTACTTATAGAAAATTCTTAGTAAATGCTTCGATTTTCTCTTCGTTCTGTGGAGCAAATTTTGACTTGCTGTCTGAAAGTGCTACATCGTACTTAAGGTTTGGAAGAATCTTCTTAAGAGCTGTAATGCAGCCTCCATTATCTCCGCCACCACTATATGTAAAAACAGCAGTTACCTTTGCACACAAATCCTTATTTTCGAATAATGTATTAAATGGTGAAGCGCACTTTCCTGCCCAGATTGGTGTGCCAATAATGATCTCATCGTAAGAAGAGATATCTTCTGGTGCGCCATTAATTTCTGGCTTTACACCAAATGTCGCCTGTCTTCCACCCTCAAACATCTGACCTGCTTTGCTAGATGGGAGTGGCTTAACAAGATCGATTCTAAAGATATCTGCTCCAAGCTTTTCTGCCAGTTTCTCAGCTGTTCCCTTTGTGTTGTTTGATAATGAATAGTAAATGATTGCTCTTTTCATATGCCCCTCCGATTATTTTGTCCACTCATCTATTCTCTTAATGGCGTCTTTGCACCATTTTAAGTAACCTTCGTATGTCTGTCTGATACATTTGTTATATATCACTCTGATATATTCTTTCAATAATTAATAGCAAGAAAAAGGATTCAGCAATCTGAATCCTTAATCATGTACTTCTTTTCAAGACTACGGTGTATTACTACCATTAATGGCAATGGAACTAATATACAGCCAATAAAAACTACTGCCTGCAGCGATTCTGTTGGAGCGATAAAACCAAGCCAGAATCCAAGTTCAATTAACACCCCGTAGATAATCCAAATCAGACCGTGTTTTATATTCCACTTTTTTACATCTTTAATCTCATCTGCCTTAGGTGAATTGCCATTACTATAAAATCCGACTGGCTTTTCTTTTTGAAATACCTGAACAAGGCCAATTGCTACCATAATCAAAGACACAACTGATGTAATAACCAGTCCAAAAACTGAGCCTTCACCCATATAATCACCACCCATTCAAATATTCTTATCTATGATAATAGTAAAGATTTCCTTCGTACTTCTCGTTTAATACCTGAACGCTGTCAAAGACAACCTTCGGATTTTTGAATGCATCAAGATAATCCTTTTCCCTGATAATACCAAACACATGATCAATAATTTCATCAGAAAGACCAGACTCTTTGTATTTAGTAACATCTGATATATTTTCATAGAAGATGAACACTACATTGAAACAGATATCTATAAGTTTAATCTCTTCGAACGACTCAAGATAATTCTTAATATCAGGTGTGCACAGGCCCATAATTTCTGCTTTCATTTCATAGTTGAACTCAGAAAAAATTGCGAAATAGTTATTCGGATCAACGAATGGCTCAAACAAACCATACTTGGAACATAAGTCAGAAAACTTATTCTTGAGTCTCTCTTCCTTAGCCAGGTCTCTGTTGCCAACTTTCTCACCATTCTCGATAAAGACATACCTACAGTCTTCATCAACAAAATACCTGAGTCTGTTTTTGTAAAGCGATTTATCTTTGGGGTCACAAATATAGCCGTAAAGATAGACCCCAAATTCTTTCATAAAAAACTCACGAAGTTCTACCATCATTGGCTCATTATCGTAAACTCCGGCTCTACATTCCTTCAAATAGTTATACTCGTAATCTTTTAAAAACACTTTATTCTCTTGCCTTTTTGCGAGCTTTCTTATGCTCGTACATTTTCTTATCAGCTGACTTAATAAGATTATCAATATCAAAGGACTCTGTCTTTGAACTCAAAGTATTACCAATACTTGCAGACAGCGTATATTCTTTTCCTTCAAAAACATTATTTTCATTAAGAGTTCTCTCGAATTCAACAATCTTATCCTTAAGAATATTCTCAGAATAATCTCCAACGCCAATAATATAGAATTCATCTCCACCAGCTCTGACACTGATTTCGTTAGGTTTAGTTATGAGATTAATAACATGGGAAAGTCTCTTCAGGCACATATCGCCATCAACATGGCCGAACGTATCGTTAATGTACTTAAGTCCATCCATATCTATAACTGCGACATAAATGCTTTCGTCAGGCTTCATCTTAAAAAGCATTCTGTCCAAAGCTTCATACATGCCTCGCTTGTTTGTCATTCCAGTCATAGAATCCACAATAGACATATGGAAATATATCTCACGCATTCTAATCATTTCGAGAGCACTACAAACGAATCTTATCCAGTTTCGATAAACAATATCCAGATGCTTGCTATCCATTTTTCTCTGCAAAACGGAATATCCAAAATTGACGTCGTTAAAATGCATTGCCATGAAATAAAAGATATTAGGCTCTTCTCTAAAGTCTTTTAATCCAGGAACCATTTCTTTTGTATCAAACAAGATTCCTGCTGCATTTGAATGGAAGGATTCTCCTGTACACTCATCTCTCTTTATTACCAGTTTCATCTGCTCAGGGTAGCCTACTTTAATATCCTCGTTGAAGTCCTCCCAACGATTCCTAAGGCACAAATAAAACTTTTCAAAAGGGCGAACCGCGTATGTTGAATCTAAAATGTTATAAAAGCATTCTTCGATATTCTTAGACTCACAAAGAAGGTCGTAGCAATTACCTTCCATAAGGTATCCTATATCAATAGTATTAACCAGATCCTCATCAAGGAAATTACGCTCTGTTCGATAAATAGATGCTCCCAAAGATTTAACCAATCCAGAGTTTTCAAAATGACATCCACAGCTCTTTCCAAGACTTAGACACTTTTCAGAATCCGAAACATATGGGAGTAGTTCCTGCTCTGGCTCAATAATATTTCTAATATAATCAACAGCATCTGCAGAAGTTCCAATCCAGTTAGAGTCGTAAGACGTCATAGGGATATCATTAAGCATCGAAAGCTCTGTTGTATCGAATGCAATTACTGCAATATCCTCTGGAACTCTTAATCCATTTTTAACAAGTCTCTTAATAAGACCCAGTCCCATATGATTGCTGGCACAAAGAATTGCCTCGGGACGAGAAACCTCCCCTGAAGCGATTCGATCAGCCAATTTCTCACCAGATGTATACCAGAAATCACCATAAAAAATCTGATCATTCTCTATAGTTATTCCATACTTGGAAAGTTCGCTCGTCATAATATTGAGACGCTGAACTGATTCACATTCACCCTCAGGACCAGTCAAAATACAAAACTTACGACAATTATGAACTTCTACCATATGTCTGCACATACTACGAAGCACGTCGTCATTCTGACTTACGATAGTCTTATAATCCTCATATTCATAAGAAAGATTAACAACTGGGCACTTAGCCTGCGTCTTAATTCTTTCATACAATTTATCAAGACTATCCCTTGAAGTATTAGATAAAGTCAAAGTATCTATTACAACGCCATCAAAAAGTTCGAAATTAATCAAATTAAAGATATTGGATGCGCCAATATTGTACTCTGGATGGAAATATTTAAGTGTAGTAGCTGTAGTGAAAACAGAAAGATCATAGCCATATTTCTTGCACTGGGAAATAGCACCCTCAACAATTTGCTTGGAATGCATTTCCTTGGCATCAGACATAATCAGACATAAATGTTTTCTAGTTTTCATAAACCACACTTCACAAATTGAATTTTCTATATTTTAATCCAATTCTGCTTTTTATTCACCTGTTTAGCTATATCCAAATACCATGTTTAACAGTTAAGATACATTTTTAAAAAAGGGACTCAACTCAGAGTCCCTACTAATCGCTTTGTCGAAAGTTTCTCTTTTATTAAGCAAAGTCTGCATTCACTTATTCTTTTCAGACCATTCTTTATCCATAGCAGTTACTATTTCAGCTCATTTCTCATTTTTCTTTAATGGTATCTGAATAATTCTTACAATACTAAAAACAAAAAGGAATATATCGATGATTATGAATTCTATTGTCATCCATAAGCATGGGTGGCTTTCTATTCCCGATAGAAAGTATCCTACGAAATTTGCAAGTGCACCAATAACACTTAAAACAACTACTGCAATATAAACACCGATGCGGTCATACTTTCCAGCAAAGGCAAATACGAAAGAAGCATAACCTTCTCCAAGCAGCATAAAAATTGCTGTTAAGAAAAGTGCGCCCAAAACGTTCCAAACAGTAATCACATCCCAAGGCGAAGAAATAATAGTAGCCACAACATGAGATACTATCTGAACGACAAAAGGAATCAGATATAGCATCGTTGTATTTAATCTTTTATTCTTCTCCATACTGTACCCTTCTCGCCTTAATTTCTAACAGCGCTTATTATCTGATGCCCTTAATCAAATGTATCATATGCATCTTTAGTATCATTCTACCCTTAATACTTTTGGATAACTCCAGGGCGGTATAATTATTTAAGCATTCAACACGTGTAAAGATGTCTTTATTTCATAAAAGCTCTTGTGGGATTAATTCAAAATATTTCTCGTTCTCGCAAATAAAAATTTCTTTTCCTCCAAGCATGTAAGCTTCAAAAATCAGTTTCTTTCCTCTCTCAATCTCACCAGTTTCAAATAAGCATTCTCCATACCTAATAAGAACAAACTCATTTATGATGCCCCAACCATCATATAATTCTCTAAAATAGTCAATTGCCAGAGAGTATTCATTTTTGAAAAAATAAGCATCACCTATGGATGCATACAACCACTCGCCTGCTTCCCAATCCATTTTAGGATTAGGCACTAATTTCAATGTCTTTTTGAAAATACTAATTGCTTTATCATAGTGTTGTTTATCAAATTCTTTATTACCCTGATCACAGAGTTTAGTTATCTTTTCATACTGTTTATCATCTAGTTCGGCAGTCGTTACCGTTGTCAAATTTTCATTTGATATACATTTGCCGCCACTTAATAAAAACTCTTTATATATGGAGTCTTTGGCACCAAAACATCTACCATGTGATTTTTTGTTTGCAATATTAAAGAATGATAATGCTTCTGAAAATGATTTGTTTAAATATGCAATTTTACCGAGCAATAAATCTCTATGACCCGTGTCTAGTCTATGTGGAGCTGCATTAGCAATATGGATTTTCCAATTATTTGCAAGTTCGCTGTCATTAGTTGCTACTGCACCTTCGATTATTCTCCAAGACACTAAGAAACTTTCACTATATTCATACTTATTGTCTGGAATCATATCCCATAATTCAAAAAGAATCTGCAATCCTTCAAGGTAGTAATTATTAGCATATAAACTTAAGCATTTTTCATATTTCTGATTGAAAACATTTATATTATCAAAAACAGGCATTATCAATCCCCCCCATTATTTCTTATACTTTTCACACATCAACATCCAATTTGTATTCTATTAACTCATTAAAAGATGTCGTTATTGTAGTTAGATTAATCGAAATTTATTTACCTAATAAATATTTCTCTGAAAGCTTATATACAGTAGCATCCTCCGGCAGCGCATAATAGCAATTATCGAAGTTGTCAAAAGGATATCGTTTATATTGAGCAGAAAACTCTTCGAAAGTTTTACTTTTAAACGAAGATAAATCATTTAAATCAATTCTATTATCTTCCACAAATTGTAAGAATTTTTCACTTACTTCCTTTGCCCCAACAATATTAAGATATTCTGCCACATAAGGTGCATATAATCTCGAATCATTAACGAAAAATTGGCACAACCCTCCATTCATTACTTCAGAATCAAAGCAACTAAGCACAACTGCTATCTTTTGTTTGTCATTGCACTTATCTAATGCGGCTAGAATTTTATTCTCTCGTCGCTTTTCTATCATATTTAAAATAAAT
>JAZUDM010000046.1:0-24573 GCA_045639635.1 Saccharofermentans sp.
AACTGTTGATTTAAATAACGAAGAATTCTATGCGCTCGCTGAATTTGTAAGAGACAACGTTTACGAGAATGTCCAGTACGACGATTACGTTAATTCCAATCCAACGGGTTGGTTCCCTGGCCACGAGATGTACTCAGCTGCCCCATATACTGTTATCGGTTGTTATCAGCAGAGTAGTTCAGGCTATGTAACTTTATATGGAATTCCATCCTCAGACGGCAGAGGTCCAAGACTTCGCGCTATTGACTCAATCGGAGTTTCAACATCCTGCTCTAACGTAGATATGGCAGCAGAATTTGTACTCTTCTCTCTAAGTGAAGAATCTCAGCAGCTCTTTGAACTCAATTCAGTAAGACGCGACGTCATCGAAAGCGGACTATACCACTTTGTTGATGAACACGAGATGCAAAATCAGTCAATTCTTTTATTCGATCCATCAGAGCACGTTACAACTATAAGCCCAGATTCGGTTCCTGGCGCACTTGAAGTTTATTCAGAACTTGCAGACAGCTTATCTGGTACAACTTCTGGAGACACTGACATTCACGTAATTATTTACGAAGAAATGGCTCCATACTTTGCAGGAGATAAAACTCTTGAGGAAGTAATTCCAATCATTGAAGACAGAATACAAACTCTTTTAAACGAACGAGGATAAGAAACAAAAAGGCAGTAAGATTTAGTTTTCTTACTGCCTTTACTAATTACTCGCCTAACTGATCTAAAAGCTTATGAACCAGCTTATAAAGCTCTAATACTTCGTCCTTCTCCAGACTAATGCATGAGCCGATTTGAGATGGAACACTAAGTGCCTTTTCTCTTAAATTCATGCCCTCTTCTGTAACGCTTACAACAACGATTCGCTCATCCTTTGAAGAGCGGTTACGTGCTACGAGCCCCTTCTTTTCGAGAGTTTTAAGAAGTGGTGTAAGTGTTCCTGAATCAAGGTATAACTTCTTTCCAAGTTCCTTTACACTAAGTTCCTTGTGCTCCCACATAACCATCATTGTTATGTACTGTGTGTAAGTTAAGTCAATCTCATTCAGGATTGGTGTATACCTTCTTACGATTTCCTTAGATACAGCGTATAAAGGAAAGCAAAGCTGATTATCAAGTTTTAATGCGTCGTATTTATTACTCATCGTCATTCTCTAATGGTGACTTATAATTTGGATCCTTTGATGCGATATATCCTGCTCTTACTGCCTTTGCGAGCTGGTCTGAACAAGATGTGCCTCTTCTGCCACAGGCGATGCCTGTAAGCTTAGTTTCAATCTGATCCACTGTCCATCCCTCTAATAATATTGGAATTGTCTTAAGATTTCCATCGCAACCGCCCATAAAGGCGATATTTGTTACTACATCATTTTCCAAGTCAAAGCTAATTACCTTAGAACATGTATTTTCAGTTAAATAATCGAAATGAAACATTAAAGCACCTCTCTTACCTTTGCTGCTACCTTCTTAACGTCAGCTGTTGGCTCGAATCGAGCAATAATCTCACCGCTTCTATTTACGAGAATCTTTGTGAAGTTCCACTTGATCTTGCCGTTGTTCTTGTAGTCCTTATCCATCTTCTTTGCAATAGGAGCAAGAACCAGGCCCATTGGGCCGCCAAAGCCTTCGAACTTTGTATTTTCTGTAATCCACTTATAAAGAGGAATTGCATTATCGCCGTTAACATCAATCTTTGAATACTGTGGGAAAGTAATTCCGTATCTGCCTGTACAGAAATCATGTACTTCTTCGTCAGTTCCAGGTGTCTGCTCACCGAACTGGTTACATGGGAAATCCAAAATCTCAAGACCCTTCTCATGAAGCTCTTCGTACATTTCCTGAAGCTCTGTGTACTGAGGTGTAAAACCACAACCTGTTGCAGTATTTACAATGAGAAGCACCTTACCCTTAAAGTCTGACAAAGCTACTTCACTACCATCCTGTGCCTTAACAACAAAATCAAATGCGTTCATGTTCTAATCCTCCTATATTCGATTGTGCAAAATTTAATTGCGTTAAATTTAATACAATTAGATTGTATTCAATTTAATTTGCGTTGTCAAACAGAAATTTGAGACAAATAAAAACGCTTCCTTTTCAGGAAACGTTATTGTTCCAGATTTTAAGGAGTTCCTCGTAGGTCTCCTTCGTATCTATATCTTTAATTTCTAGTGGATTATCTATATTAAGAATTCTTATATCCTCAAGGTGGGTTTTACAAACATAGCTTCCTCCCTTATCTTCTGGAAGTGAAGATAATTCAGGGAAAAACTTCCTTGGGAAATATGTAGGAGAACCTATTGTGCCTTCATGTGCCACACGCCAGATTTTCTGAGGTTCACTACCTGCGGATTCAATTAATCTATTAAGCGTATCTATAGATAAAAATGGCTGATCTGCGAGACAGAAAACTACACCATCTGAAGTCTTACTAATATTCTCGATACCAAGTCGAACCGTATCACTTCGGTAAGGTAAATCGTGGAAAATTACTTTAATACCATTGCTATTACAAAGATCAAGAACACCCATATTTCTTGTAACAACGACTACATCGCCAAAGCATTTTGTCGCAGAATCAAGGATATGACTAACCATTGGTTTACCACCAAAATCAGCCATAAGCTTATTGCCTCCGAATCTGATTCCGAGGCCTGACGCCATTATTACGCATGAGCACTTAAAATCAGGAGAAATACTTGTCATAAAGTTCCTTGTTATTCTCGCGGCAGGCATCGCGATAAGCGCTATAGCGCTCTAAGAAATCCTTACACTCAGGTGTCAGTTCGCTACCACCACCAGACTTACCACCAACAGTTCTCTTTGTAAGCTGAAACCCCAAAGCCTTTTCAGCATTCGAAAGAAGTTTTAATGCCTTTGTATAAGCCATCTCCATGGAATTAGCAGCCGCATGAAGCGAACCTAATTCCTCTACAGCCTTTAAAAGTCTGTAGGGACCTTCGCCAAAGAACTTATTGTTCTCTTCATCAACAAAAACAATACGTGTAACTGCCTTCATACGCCTCCAATTTATGCCTTTACCATGACTAAAGCCTTACCGTCATTATCGTTTACTGAAACTAACTTAATAGATCCGTAAATACTTTTAAGTTTCGTCTCTATTGAATCTCTGTCTTCACTTAAAACATCAATTACAGAATCAACATTTCCATCTTTTATAAGTAAAAGTTTATCACAGAATTTAAGCGCGAGATTAACATCGTGAAGGGATATTAATGCGCATTTGTTATTTTCTAAAATTCTGCTTCTCACCATTTCCATCATGCTATAGCGAACAGCAAAATCCAAAGAGCTTTCAGGCTCATCCATAAAAAGGCATATGGCATCTGAAACAAGGCTTCTGCCAATAATTACAAGCTGCTTTTGGCCTTCACTTAAATTCTGGAAATTGTCGTAAATTCTGTCCTTAAGACCAAGCTCATCAAGAATTGATTCAGCCTTTGATACCATTAATTTGGTTGGCTTTCCCATCAAAGGCAGGTATGGATTAAAGCCCATAAGAACTACATCCAAAACAGAAATATCAATTCCAAGACCAGTCTTTTGTGGAACGAGACTTGCGATTTTTGCGTACTCCCTGGAGGACAAATGAGATACGTCCTTATCCCCTATTTTTACCTCACCCTTGGAAGGTAATATTCCACATAAAGACTTAATAAGTGTAGTCTTACCGCAACCGTTACTTCCAAGTAAACCCACAACTTCATTGGAATTAACATCAAAACTGACGCCATTTAAAACCTGTTTCTTTCCATATCCTGAGGAGAGATTTTTTACACTTAGTAAAACACTATTACTCATGTTTAAGCCCTCCTCTGAAGATAATAAATACAAGGAAAGGAACTCCAATAATGCTTGTAAAAATACTTACAGGAAGTTCAGTCTGAGCAATACTCCTTGCAAAAATATCAGCAGCCTCAAGGAGGCACGCGCCAACAATTCCACATAAAACCATAGTAGCGATGCTGTTATTTCTAATAAGTCTCTTTGCAATATGTGGCGCTACTAATCCTACAAAACTAATTAATCCAGTCATGCTGACAACGGATGCAACCGCCAAAGTTGCAGAGAGCAAAACAATGAGTCTTGTAGCATTTACATTAAGTCCAAGCATCTTTGCTTCACCCTCATCAGACGCTAAGATCAGCGCCTTACGATGAAGAATAAAAAGTACAATTATGCTTACGATAATCAGGATTATATTCACATTAATCGAATGGGAATTAATGCCATTAAGGCTTCCCATAATCCAGTATTCGATGGACGCCAATTCCTTTTCAGGATCTGCCATAAGCTTAAGGCACATGAGAATTGTCTGCGCGAGTGCATGAACAGCAATTCCTGCAAGAACTACTGTGCTGTTTCTGCCAGTTTTATCTATAGACGCGAGCATTAGCGTAAAGATTACTGCCAAAAATGCTCCACCAAAAGAACAAAGTGTCACCACAAAACTTGTAGCAAAAAACAGTATTCCAAATGCAGCTCCGGCAGATGCACCTGAAGCAACACCAATAATATCTGGAGATGCCAGAGGATTTCTAAATACAGTCTGGTAGATGTAGCCAGAAATACCAAGAGCAAAACCTCCGATAACACCAACCACACTTCTACTAAGTCTTAACATCTTAAAGACAGTCCATTGTCTCTCATCGCCTGAAAGAAGGCCCTCAATCGTAAATGGGTACTTACCGATAAAAAGGCTGCAAAGAAAAAGAGCGCACAAAAGTACGCTCCCCAAAATAAAGAACAAAATGTTTTTCTTAAGCTGGTTCTGCTTCGACAACTGAGCTGTAGCTGATTCCATAGAAAGTCTCATAAAATTCTTCAATTATTTCGTTACATGTCTCTTCAGAAATTGTATCAGGATACAAAACTGATGCAAGCCACAAAGAACCAAGAACGCTTGATGGAACCGGGCTATCCCATGCTTCTACCTCTGAAGGAAGCTTATAAACGTTACCGTTAATTACTGCGTCGCAAAGCATGAGGCTCTCATCGTTTAAAACATCCTCCACACTATACTCGCTATTTGCTGCAAGGATAATGTACTCAGGATTCCATGCAAGAATCTGCTCGTAGGAAACCTCAACCCAGTATGCATCGTCAATCTCGTCACCTACATTTGTAGCGCCGGCAAGCTCGATCATGAATGACTGATACATTCCAGAAGATGCTGTTGAAAGGAAACTTGAGTTACCTCCAAGATAAACTGTAACAGGATCAATATCAGCTCCTGCTTCAATAAGCATATTCTGAACATCATCGATGTAAGACAAAAGCTCGTCTGCCTTTTCCAAAGAATTAGTAGCAGTAGCTACGATTGTTGTCATCTCTGAAAAGAGTTCTTCGCTCTCAGGATTTACGATAATTACGTCAATATCAAGCTCCTCAAGCTGATCTGCAACATCACGAAGTCTCATTGGAAGAACTACCAAATCCGGCTCAAGCGCAACGCAAGCCTCGAAATCAAAATCCTTAGGAGAACCAACCTGTGGAAGGTCCAAAAGTTCTGGTGCACTTAACTCGTAAATTGGTCTTTTTTCTGGATTGGACTCAATTCCTACCATTCTGTCCTCAATATCAAGAGCGATAAAAAGGCTGGAAGTAATATAGTAAGTGCTGACAAGGCTTGTTGGCTCTTCTTCAATTACAACTTCTCTTCCTGCCTGATCCGTGATAGTTACAGGATAAGCAACCTCGTAGTTATCCATATAATCCATCTCATGCTCAGCTTCACCTCCAGGTGGACAGGATGTCTCACGTGGAAGTTCCTCAGTAGTCTCAATTGTTTCTGAAGTATTTGCTACAGAGTTACAAGCTACAGCAAAAACCATCACTGACACAAGAAATAATGCGAGTAATTTCTTCATATATTTCAATCTCTTTCCCTTATGTATTCAATGCCAAAGCGTTATATATCAAAAACCACAACGATTATAGCGAAATTTCTCAACACAAACAACAAATACCTTGGTAGAATACTATTATTATTAATATAAAGAGAACGGGTTATCAGTAATGGTTACAATCGACAAATATGTGCGTGCTACTAGCCTCGAAGAAGCATACGAGCTTAATCAGGCTAAGAACAGCAAAATTATCGGTGGTATGCTCTGGATCAAGATGGGCAAGAATAAGATCAGGACAGCCATTGATTTATGTGACTTAGGTCTTAACACAATCGAAGAAGACGAGAGTCAGTTTACTATTGGATGTATGGCTACTCTTCGTGATTTGGAACTTAATGAATCACTTAATTCATATACAAACAATGCAATCAGAAATTCTGTTAAGGACATCATTGGCGTTCAGTTCAGAAACTTAGCTACAGTTGGTGGCAGTATCTGGGGACGTTTTGGTTTCTCTGATGTTTTAACAAGTTTTCTGGCTCTCGATAGTTACGTAGAGCTTTATAAGGCTGGCGTTGTTCCAATGTCAGAGTTCGTTTCAATGAAGAAAGATAACGATATCCTTGTTCGAATTATTGTTAAGAAGACTCCAATTAAGGTTACTTATAGTTCTATGCGTATCCAGCGCACTGACTTCCCTGTTATTACATGTGCTACTTCAAGTTTTAACGGCACATATAACGCAGTAATTGGTGCAAGACCAGAAAAGGCGCTTCTTATTTCTGATAACGATAATCTCTTAGCAGAAGTTAATGAGAATTCTATTAAGGCTTTCGCTGAATTTGTTGCACAAAACGCGCCAACAAATTCTAACCTCAGAGGTTCTGGCGAATACAGAACTCACCTTATTAAGGTTCTTGTTGAAAGAAATATCAAGGAAATGGAGGGCATCTCATGATTGAAATTAATCTTACTTTAAACGGAAAGAAGATTTCTGATACTGTAGCTGACGATTCCCTTCTTATCGATTTTCTTCGTGACCACAAGTGCTATAGCGTAAAGCGTGGATGCGAGACAGCCAACTGCGGTCTTTGCACAGTACTTATGGACGATACGCCTATTCTTTCCTGCTCTATGCTTACAGCAAGAGCAAATGGTCATAAGATTTATACTCTTGAAGGATTAACAGAGGAAGCTTCTGAATTTGTTGGATTTATTGCAGACCAGGGCGCTGACCAGTGCGGTTTCTGTAATCCAGGTTTTGTAATGAATACTGTTGCTCTTTTAAGAACAAATCCTGATCCTACTGACGACGAGATTAGAGCATTTCTCTCAGGAAATCTTTGTCGCTGTAGCGGATACGAGGGCCAGCTTCGTGGAATCCGTAATTTCTTAAATAGCCGCAAGGAAAATAAGGAGTAATCGCATGGGACATAAAGACTATAAAGCTATTAATAAATCCGTACGTAAAAAGGATGCCATGCAGCTTCTTCTTGGAAAGCCAGTTTACGTTGAGGACGTAGTTCCTAACGATGCACTTGTAGTAAAGCTTTTAAGAAGCCCACACGCTAATGCCATCGTTTCTGAAATTAATACCAAGGCAGCAAAACTCGTTCCTGGTGTAGTAGATGTCTACACATGGGAAGATGTTCCAAACAACAGATTCACTAACGCAGGACAGACATATCCTGAGGCATCACCTTACGATCGTCTCATTATCGACAGACACGTTCGTTTTGTTGGTGACGTTGTTGCCATCGTTGCTGCAGAAAATGAGAAGGCTGCCGACAAGGCACTTAAGCTTATTAAGGTTAAGTACGATGTCTTAGAGGCTGTACTTGATTTCCATACTGCAAAGGATAACGAACTTCTCGTTCACCCTGAGGATAACTGGGTTGCACCATGTGAAGTTGGTGGATCTAATCTTCGTAACCTCGTTGCCAGCGAAAGAAGTTCTCACGGCGATGTTGAAGCTATTATGAACGACTGCGATATTGTGCTTGACCGTACTTATCACACAAAGGCTTATAACCAGGCCATGATGGAGACATTCCGTACATATACTTCTCTTGACAGATACGGCCGTCTTCACGTTATTTCTTCAACACAGATTGTATTCCACGTAAGACGTATCCTTTCGCATGCTCTTGGAATTCCAAAGACAATGATTCGTGTCGAAAAGCCACGTATCGGTGGAGGCTTTGGTGCAAAGCAGACTGCTGTAAGTGAAGTTTATCCTGCTTTCGTTACATATAAGACAAAGCGTCCTGCCATGATTATCTTCTCCCGTGAGGAGTCTCAGATTGCAGGCTCACCTCGTCATGAAATGGAGGTTCGTGTAAGACTTGGCGCAAGTAAGGAAGGTAAAATCCGAGTACTTGATCTTTATACACTTTCAAATAGTGGTGCCTACGGAGAGCACGGTCCTACTACAGTAGGTCTTTCAGGACATAAGTCAATTCCTATGTATACAGGAAGCCTCGAGGCATTCCGTTTCGATTACGATGTTGTATATACAAACACTATGGCTGCGGGTGCTTACCGTGGCTACGGTGCTACACAGGGTATCTTTGCTCTTGAGACAACAGTAAACGAGTTGGCCGAAATGCTTAACATGGATCCAACAGAAATCCGTTATAAGAACATGCTTAAGGAAGGCATGGTTATGCCTGCTTACTATAACGAGCTTGCAAGCGCATGTGCCCTCGACCGCTGTCTTGACCACTGTAAGGAAATGTTTAAGTGGGATGAGAAGTATCCTGTTCGTGACATGGGTAACGGCAAGGTCAGAACTGCCGGCATGGGTATGGCTATGCAGGGCTCATGTATTTCTAACTTAGACGTTGGTTCAGCTACAGTTAAGCTTACTGAGGATGGAACATTCATGCTTCTTATCGGTGCTGCTGATATGGGTACAGGCTGCGATACTATTCTTGCTCAGATGGTAGCTGAATGTATGGACTGCTCTGTAGACGATGTTGCAGTATTTGGCGCTGATACAGATGCTTCTCCATATGACTCTGGTTCTTATGCATCTTCTACTACTTACATCACTGGTAAGGCCGTAGAAAAGGCATGTATGGAATTAAAGCAGAAGATGTGCACTATCGCCGCAGGTCTTTTGAACTGCGAAGTAGAAGAAATGTATTTCGAGGATGGAAAGATTAAGAGAATTAATACTGATGAGAGCATCTCTCTTTCAGAAATCGGTGTTAAGGCTCAGCTTAATAATCCACAGATTGCAGAAGCATCCGCTTCTCATAGTTCCCCTGTATCTCCACCACCTTATATGGTTGGTATGGTTGAGATTGAGCTCGATAAGCTCACAGGTGAAGTTAAGATCATTGACTTCATGTCAGTTGTAGACTGCGGTATTCCAATTAACCCTGCTCTTGCCAGAATCCAGGCTGAGGGTGGTATCGTTCAGGGTATCGGTCATACACTCATGGAGAATGTTACATATAACGCTGACGGAAAGATGCTCGAGTCTTCTTTCCTCCAGTATAAGCTTCCAACAAGACTTGATATGGGTAACCTCAGGGTTGAGTTCGAGCACAGCTTTGAGCCTACAGGTCCATTTGGAGCAAAATCAATCGGTGAGATTGTAATCAACACACCTGCACCTGCAATTACACACGCTATCTACCGTGCAACAGGCGTATGGCATCGTGAGATTCCAATCACACCAGAAAAGATTGCAATGTCAAAGCCAGAGGGAAATTAAGGCTTATTGCAGTCACCTAATCCAGTTCAAATTTATTTTGAAAAATAAAAGTAGGAGTACGTTTTATGGGAAAAAACACTAACAAGAAAGCTTTTACGCTTTCAAAAGAAGCATTCCAGTTTGATGGAAAGCTTCCTCTCTCTCAGGCTATTCCTCTCGGACTTCAGCATGTACTTGCGATGTTCGTTGGAAACCTCACACCACTTCTCATTATCACAGGTGCCTGTGGTATTGCTGGTGGCGAGTTTGCTGAACTTCAGCTTAGCCTTCTTCAGAATGCCATGCTTATCGCTGGTATCGTAACACTTATTCAGCTCTTCTCTATTGGTCCAGTTGGTGGAAAGGTACCTATCATCATGGGTACATCTTCAGGATTCATCGGAGTATTTAATAGCGTTGCTAATTCCATGGGTGGAGGCGTTCTTGCTTATGGCGCTATTATGGGAGCATCTCTTATCGGTGGCGTATTCGAAGGAATCCTCGGTTTCTTCTTAAAGCCACTTCGTAAGTTCTTCCCTTCTGTTGTAACTGGTACAGTAGTTCTTTCAATTGGTTTGAGCCTTATCTCAGTTGGTATCAACTCATTTGGTGGTGGTAACAACGCAAAGGATTTTGGTTCAGTTGAAAACCTCCTTCTTGCTCTCTTTGTACTTATCGTAATTCTTATCTTCAAGCACTGGACAAAGGGTGCTTTGAGCTCATCTTCAATTCTTATTGGAATCCTTTGTGGTTATGTTGCTGCAATCGTTATGGGCTTCGTTCTTCCAAAGACGGGTACATATGTTGACCCTAATACAGGTGATGCTATTGAATTCACAAAGGGATGGGTTCTTAACTGGCAGAAGGTTGCTGATGCAAAGTGGATTGAGATTCCAAGAATTCTCCCAGTAAAGCCCGTATTTGATCTTCGTGCTATCCTCCCTGTAATCATCATGTTTATCGTTACAGCTGTTGAGACAGTTGGTGATATCTCTGGTGTTATGGAAGGTGGTCTTGGCAGAGAAGCAACAGACAAGGAGCTTTCTGGCGGTGTTATCTGTGATGGTATTGGTTCAAGCCTTGCTGCACTCTTTGGTGTTCTCCCTAACACATCTTTCAGCCAGAACGTTGGTCTTGTTGCAATGACTAAGGTAGTTAACAGAATCGCACTTGCTACAGGTGCTGTTTTCCTCATCCTCTGTGGTCTTTGCCCTAAGCTTGCTGCTCTCGTATCAATCATGCCTCAGGCAGTTCTTGGTGGCGCAGCAGTTATGATGTTCTCATCAATCGTAGTTAGTGGTATCCAGCTCATCACAAAGACACCTCTTACAGCAAGAAACCTTACAATCGTTTCTGTAGCTCTTGGTGTTGGTTATGGTATGGGTGCTAACACAGCAATCCTTGCACACGCTCCACAGCTTCTCCAGCTCGTATTTGGTGGTTCAGGTATCGTTCCTGCTGCCTTCGTAGCTATTCTCCTTAATATCCTCCTTCCAAAGGATAAGGAAGAAGCTAAGGCTTAATTAGAAATTTAGTTTCAAACAACGAAAAAAGCTGACCTCGAGGTCAGCTTTTTTTTTATGCTTACAAACTTGCCGGGCACTTCTTTTCTGCCGTATCTCCGCGGCTTTGAGCCCTGACCTTAATCATTTCAGCTGCAACACTGATTGCAACTTCCTCAGGTGTTATAGAGCCAATATTAATACCAATCGGAGCATGAACTGAATTAATCTTATCTTCAGAAATTCCAGCTAATCGAAGTTTCTCATTAATGAACTCGCGCTTACGCCTGGAGCCCATAACTCCAATATAAATCTGATCCATGCGAAGCATTTTCTCTAAGACAACATAATCGAAAGAATGACCGTGAGTCATAATGACTATATAGTCCTGAGGTCTGAAATTTATATATTCTTCAACAGTCTCATACTCGCTATAGATAACATCCTTAGCCATTGGAAAATAAGACTTATCCGTAAACTCTTTTCTATTCTCAACAACAGTACAGGAGAATCCAACCGTAGATAATACGTTTGTAAGAGCCTGTGATACGTGTCCACCACCAAAGATAATTACTCTGTCTGGAACTGGAATTGGTATTGAAACAACTCCATCAGATACTACTACATCTTCACTATAACTCAGACTGTTATTAGTAGTATCAAGAATAATAAATCCATTCTCCTCACTTTTAATTCTGCTATCTATAGTTCTGACAGAATCCTCAAATAAAGCCTTATCCATATAAAGGAAATGAAGATACAAATTACCTCCACAAACCATATTTAAAGATGTGTCCTGAAGATTGAGTTCAAAATGCTTTGTAAAAGATTCACGTGTCAAAAGAGACTTAATACCAAGATCAATTGCATCTTTTTCAACCTGGCCACCACCTACAGTGCCAGTAACAAGACCATTTTTGGAAACAAGCATAGAAGCGCCGATCCCACGTGGTGTGGAACCGGCTCTGTCAATAATCGTTACAAGCATTACGTCTTCGTTTGAAGACCATGCATCCAAAATAGAATTAATTATTTGCTTCATGCCTTTTTCTTTAAAGTCATGGAGAATTCTCCATCAGCTTCTTTTACAGTTACGTCGTAGCCCTGACTATTTGCAAAGCGAGTTACGTTCTCTACGCAAACAACAGCGTCTACTAAAACTTCTAATTCCTTAGGATTACTTGCTTTTACTTCCTTCTGTACCATTACTACTGGCAAAGGACAGCTTAAACCTCTAGCGTCTACCATATTATACTCCTTACTTTGCTTTCTTTTCAGGCTTTGGAATATTCATAATTGAAATGAAGAGCAATACTACAAAGATAATTGCTACAGCAACCTTACCTGTAGTTGCAATTCCACCAGCACTATATGTGCCATCCTCAGCAAGACTTGCTGCAGCACCTGCGAGCTTAAAGTTATGTGCCAAAGCAGCACCAACGATCATACCGAATACTGTAACAGCGCTATCACCATTACCCTCACCAGCAAGAATAAGCTGACGCAAAGGACAACCACCAAGAAGCACTGAACCCCAGCCTACGATAACCATACCAAGAAGGTTCCAAAGCTGGCTTGCGTGTGCGATTGGCTGAAGGTATGTTGAGAATCCATGGAAGTTACCAAGGATGATATTACCGACAAGAATAGTTACGAAAATAACTCCAAATCCTGAAAGGAGATTAAAGTCCTTAAACATAACTGCATCTCTCATACCACCTACCATACAAAGTCTGGACTTCTGAGCAAGAGCACCAACAACCAAAGCTACTCCAAGGGACACAAGGAGTGGAGCGTGCATTGAACCAGGACCCATCTCAGAGAAGATGAAGATAGATGGAACAATTAATACAAGGCCCAAAAGAACTACTGCGCTAATTGGAAGAACCAAACCTTCTGTTGTTGTAACAGTGTAGTTTCTCTTGAGAGAAAAGCCCTTCTTCAAAAAGAAGATACCAATAAGAATACCGATAGCAAATCCTATAAGACCAACGAAAGCATTAAGGTCTCCACCACCCATACGGATAACCATACGAAGTGGGCATCCAAGGAATACAAGAGCACCAATAATTACAGATGCACCAAGTATGAATCTTACAGCAGGAGATGAACCTGCCTTTGCCTTAAACTGCTTTGTAGCAACAGCCATAATGCATGAACCAAGAACGATACCAATGATCTCTGGTCTTACATACTGAACTACTGCAGCCTGATGAAGGCCCATAGCACCTGCAATATCTCTTTCGAAGCAGGCAATACAAAAGCCCATATTCTTTGGATTACCAAGCGCAGTCAAAACGAGTGAAGCAATACCCACTGCAAGTCCTGCAATCAGAACCCAAATGTTGATTTTACTGTTTTTCCCCATAAAAACAGACCCCCTATAAATATAGATTAATGTAAATATATATAACTCTCTCCAAGTTTCTCCCTGACAGTGCCTATGCGCTGCGCTGAAGGAACATTGGATTTAAGTTCTTCAAAAAATTTATCTGCATCCTTACTATCTACAGATATCAAAAGACCACCAGAAGTCTGAGGATCAAAAAGCATATCCTGCTTTGCCAGAATTACATCCCCAACATCTACAAATTTAGATGCAAAGTCTCTGTTACGATACATACCCTCTGGAAGGATGCCGATTGTAGCTAAGTCCAAAGCTTCCTTAATTAAGTCGATACTATCAACCTCAATATGAAGCTCCACGTTACTGCCTGTTGCCATCTCTGACGCATGTCCCAAAAGACCAAATCCAGTAACGTCAGTACATGCGTGAACGTCGTACTTAACCATTACGTCTCTGGCACTTTTATTAAGCGTCATCATGAGACTTAAAGCGTAGTCGTAAGTCTCCTTGGAAACCATATCTACCTTTGCTGCTGTAGTAATAATTCCCATGCCAAGGGGCTTAGTCAGGAACAACACGTCACCAGGCTTTGCTCCGATATTTCGAATGAGCTTATCAGGGTGAACAAAACCTGTTACCGAAAGGCCATACTTAGGCTCCTCATCAAGGATACTGTGGCCTCCAGTAATAAGAGCGCCAGCCTCGTAAACCTTGCTATAACCGCCCTTCAAAATCTCGTGCACCGCTTCCTTAGGCATATCCTTTGGAACCGCCATAATATTTAATGCAAGCTTTGGCTCGCCTCCCATTGCATACACATCCGAAAGAGCATTCGTCGCAGCAATAGCACCGAAAGTAAATGGATCATCTGCAATCGGTGGAAAGAAATCTACTGTCTGAACCAGAGCCATACCCTCAGATACTTTATAGACACTGGCATCGTCACTTTTGTCAAATCCAACAAGAAGATTTGGGTCTTCGTGAACTTTTAAATCCTCAAGAAGTGATGCCAATACACCAGCGCCAACCTTGGCACCACAGCCTGCACAGTTAGCTAATTTAGTAAGTTTAATCTCTTCCATTCAAAACCCCGCTAAGTTTCAAAATTGCTTCTAAAACACCACCTGCTATTGCAAGTGCCTTATCGGAAACAAGAGTACAATAATCTGTATTTCCTCTAGGATCTACATCGCCGCTTTTAAGGCCTTCCTTAACTGGTGTTCCATCAGCAATAAGTCCTCTTAAAACGCCATCGATTGTTGCTACCATTGGCTTACCCTCAACGTATCCAATAACATCTCCAGACTTAACAAGGTCACCAATCTTATGTACTGATTTAAATTCACCATCAGCAGGCGCTCTTAAAACTCTTTCTCCTGCAAAGCCTCCGATTAAACCAGGAATATTTGTATTAGGAAGCGCAGGACCTTCGTAGATTGCTCTTCCAAGAGTATGCCCACGCATTGATTCAATTACAGCGTGGCAGTCTTCTCCAGCAGTAAAACCTGGACCAACTCCAATTACTACTTCTGCATCAGTAATCTTTGTTCCTGTATTTCTCTTTGCAAGAATTGCATCGACTACTACATTAGGAAATAGCTCACGAACAATGTTTGCTTCTGGATCAGGAAGAACTGGAATACAACCTGTATCCAAAGCGTAGTAAACATCTTCCTTTGTATTAGCCCTAATCGCCTTTACGCCCTCAACTATAGTCTCGCCATATCTTATGGCCTCGCAGAAAGAAACAGTTCTTCTAATCGCGAGAGGATTAGGAAGGTCAGTCATTACAACATAAAAACCAGCGTTATAAAGTCTTAATGCAATACCACTTGCTAAGTCTCCTGCGCCCTTAATTACTACAAGCATTCGTATTCTCCGTTTCTTAAACTTCCTGCTATAACAGGTAATTCAATAAGCTCTGCTATCTTCTTAGAAGCAAGCATTTCTTCTACATTTTCAACTTTATTTATTAATACCTTTGTACCGAAGTTTTCTTTATTTACTACCTCGGCAATAATTTCAGGTGTTACCAAAGTAGTCTCATCAGCACCAGTAAGTTTTGAATAAATTTCTGGTCTGTGGCAAACCTCCTTTATAGGATTTCCCAAACCATCAATACCAATAACAAGAATCGTCTGATTCGATTCAATTGGTATAACAGGCTCATTCTCGTTATGTGCCTTAAGAGGTAATCCTCTTGAGCCATCCGCCTCGCAGATTACATAATCCGCGATATCAGATAATGTTTTAAAATCCACATCAGGTGGCATTAATTTGCCATTAGAATCAATTCCTGAAGATACGGAAATTACTCCGTTTTCCTGAAGATTCCTGCGTATCTCATCTATAGAATCAGAAGTTACAAGAGGCATATTTTCTACAGGAAAAATCCTTGTGGAAGTACAAACTATTACGTTTCCTTTTGCCTTTAATTCATCGGCAAGTTTTAACATCAGGGATGTCTTGCCACCGCCTCCGATAATGGAAGTTACGCCTTTTTTTATTTCGAGTAATCTACTAATTTCCATAGGTCATAACTCCAGTTCGTGGTAGCCCTGAACTTCAATGCCTGCTTCTTCCAAAGCTGCTACTATAGTTTCTCTAAGTTCTACTGGGGCGCGCCAGGAGATACCACAATCAGCGCTGATGCTTCGGGGAGCCGGGATGAGCTTTCCCTCAATTCCCTTCTTCTTACAAAGTCTTTCTGTAGCCATCGCTTCAGCAGTCGTATAGTAAGTGACAATAAAATAAAGTTTCTTCTCGCGCATACTGTCACCCACAAATTTCCTTTAAAGCGTTAATCGCCTGATCGATTTCTTCCACCGTATTAAAATAAGAGAAACTAAATCTAACGACACCCTGTTCTACCGTTCCTAACGCCTCATGCATACGAGGAGCGCAGTGTGCGCCAGGCCGTGTTGCGATACCATAGTCTTCAGACAAAATCTCAGAAAGTTCAGTGGAACCCATGTCCTTAAAATTAATAGAAACTATAGGCGCATGCTCATTACTAAAATCGCCATAAACCTTAATGCCTTCAATACCTGAAACGCCATCGAGGAAACGTTTCACGAGCATGTCTTCCTTACTTCTAATCTCATTTAAGCCAATAGAATTAATATAAGAAATCGCTGCCGAAAGGCCTGCGATACCGTGACTATTTAAAGTGCCTGCCTCAAGTCTTGTAGGCATCTCCTTAGGATGTTCCTTAAGATATGTCTGGACACCGCTTCCACCGCGCTTAAATGCGTTTATTTCGACGCCATCTGCCACACATAGTCCACCTGTACCCTGAGGTCCAAGAAGCGCCTTATGGCCTGTAAAACAGAGGATATCGATATTCATGTCCTGCATATTGATTTCGAAAGAACCTGCAGTCTGGGAAGCATCGACTACATATAAGATGTTATGCTCGTGGGCGATTTTTCCTACACGCTTAATATCGATAACATTACCTGTAAGGTTAGATGCGTGAGTAGTAATAATCGCCTTTGTATCAGGCTTAATTAAAGACTCGATGTCGTCGTAATTTATGTTGCCATTAATGTCGCTTCTTAAAAAGTCGACTTCAACACCATGATCCATAAGAGCGTAAAGAGGTCTTAAAACAGAGTTATGTTCAAGATCAGTTGTGATTACATGATCACCCTCTTTTAAAATTCCATTTATCGCAATATTAAGACTCTCTGTGGCATTAGATGTAAATACAACATTACGTGGAGAAGATACGCCGAAGAACTCCGCTATTTTCTCTCTTGCTTCAAAGATTACTCTTGAAGCAGCAAGGGACTCGTCTCCAGCAGAACGCCCACTATTACCGAGAGTAGTCATGGCATTAACTACTGCATCGATTACACAATCAGGCTTATTAATTGTTGTAGCTGCATTGTCTAAATAAATAGTTCCCATTCTGCGAATCCTATCGTTGTATTTTCTCGTGTATAACGACTTATTAATTATAATGCGAGTACGAAATTTTTCAAAATAGAAAAAGGACTAACTTCAACTAAAAGAAGTTAGTCCCTATATTAATTACGCGTTAAACTATTACGTAATGTAGGAGTAAACACAAGTTTTATAATTTTAGATAATTTCGATTTCGATATCTCCGCTTACTGTATCGAAGCTGAATGTACCGCCTTCGCTGTCATCTGGAACATCAACATCTCCAGAAATGCAGGCAATTTCAAAATCCTTGCCAGACAAAAGTGTTCCTGTAACATTGCCGCTTGCGATATCTACGTTAATATCATTAGCATCACTTGCTTCAAAGAAAACATTTCCATTAGCTGAATCAATATTAACTGAATCTGAAATTATATTTGAAAGAGTAATGTCGCCAACTGCTGTATCGATATCAATATCAGCGTACTCTCCTGCTGGAAGATAGATATCAAGTGTTGCATCCTCAAAGTTTAAATCACTTGGGATATTAACGTGACCATTTTCCTTAACAACAAGAGTATCGTTCTTAACTTCAACAGTAGTCCTAAGCTTATCAGGATGTGAGTAAACGATATGGCACTCATCATCATCGGATAACATAATGTGCACATCCTCGCATGATACGCTGATTTCAATGTTTTCGAATCCCTGACTAAAATCATACTCATCAGTAACAATCTTTGCGTTACTTAAATCAACATAACTACATGCTGACAATACCAATGCTGAAACGATTACCATACTACCCAAAACTGCCTTTTTCATAATTCCTGTCTCCTTAACAATTGTTTTTTGTTTTATGGGCTAATGATACATATCTAATTATTAAATAAACCTTAAATGCAAAATAAAAGCCTCAGGATTTCTCCCAAGGCTTATACTCGTTATTAACTATGCCACTTCACGTTACTAAAATCTGAGTTCTCAATTTCCTCTTCAAGCGACTTTGGCTTGGAGGTGCTATAAGATCCACCATCATTAAGATTCATGCGCTTAAGCATAACTGGATTATAGATATCTTCCGAAAGAGAACTATGCTTCGTTTTAATTATAGTGAAATTAAAAGCGTTACTAATCGATTCGTGATTTCCAAGATTATTAGACTTATAAAGCTTGATTGCAAAGATTGTGAAAGAAATCATGAACGCAATAACAAGTCCCAAAGCAATGTAAATAATTCTAACTACTATCTGAACCATATTACTGACCTCCTTCTCTCTTATTTACAAAACTTGTAAGCGAATTAGATGCAGCAATATTCTTGTTCCTGATGGAGGCGAAGAATTTCTTATAGCCATCAAAGTTTTGAAGATTCTTATAGATGACTAAAACAACAACAGCAATGAGTGGAAAGAATCCAATCAAAAGCGCCAGTAAATAATCTGCTGGCAACAAAATTGCAGGCAAAGCCAAAACTATACCAATTAATACAGTAACCAAAGCTACAAGAGCAAAGAACTTCTTCTTATCCCAAGGAACGCCACCAGAAACCTGGCCTGTCTGTCCATTAACAGCAATCGTATATGGAATACCGTTATATTTATATGTATAAAACCAGGCAGGAAGCATTGCAGTTACAGGCTTATCGTAAACTTCTGCCAAAAACTTAGTCTTAGTAGTATAAAAATCAGAAAACATACGAATCTCAGGAACAGAAGCAATCATCTTCTCCCTCGCACTATCAGTAACTCTTCTTCGCGCTGTAGAAACTGCCTCATCCTCGTCAACATCTGCAATATCAGAATAGAATCCAAGAAGATAATCTTCATTAAAGTCCTTAAACTTATCGAAATAGTAAGGCTCTAATCTCTTACTAAGAGTATCGTTGAGTTTCTTACTGGCATCAGTTGTAACCCAGTTAGCAGAACAATAGCATCCACGACTATAACCAGATTCATTACCCCTCTTATCAATCTGAGAAAGAAACATATTTCCATTAAACTCAACATTAGTTACATAGTATGGAATATAAATACCACGTAAATCTGAAGGCTCAGGATTAATAAGATCTGGAACAAAGAATCCCTTACTAAACTTATCCTTAATATTCTTTGTAGCTTCTTCAGGAGTAATCTCGAAAGGAACAATAACCTCAGGTCTTCTAACTGAAGCAACACGTGACATTACAACAGTTGCATTTCCACAGAAAGGACAAAAAGTAGAACTCTCCGTATCATTAACAATTAATTCAGCACCACAAGAACTACAAGCATAGATGTCACACTCCATCTCACCTGTGTTATTTAAAGCATCCCCAAGTTCACCAACTTCAAAATTAGAACTACATGAGTTACATATTAACTTCTGGCTCTTAATATCGAAATGAACTCTTCCGGCACAGTTCTTACAATTTCTAATCATTATAATTGACCCTCAAAATTAAAAAGAAACTATCTTATTATTCACTCTTCACTCAAAACTTATAGTTATATTATACAATGGACTTACAAATTCCATTCATCAATTTGGATCTGTAATTCTTCCCACTCTTCCATCAGCTCTTCCTGATTAGTATTAATTTCAGAAATACTGTTAGAAATCTCTGTTAACTTAGCATAGTCACTAGAGATACGAGGATCTACATACTCCTTATTCAGCTCTTCAAGTTTCTTATCGTTAGCATCTATTAATTCTTCGACTTTTTTGAAACGATTAAGTACTTTACGTCTCTCAACTTCAATACGTTTCTTTTCTTTATAATCGAGTAACCCCTGTGAAACTGGTTCCTGAACTTTTTCTTCTAAAGTTACTTCCTGGCGACCATTAAGATAGTCTTCGTAATTACCCTCATACTCTGTAATACCATCAGAAGTTAAATACAAAATTCTGTCTGCAAGCTTATTAATAAAATATCTGTCGTGAGATACCATAAGCATTGTTCCATCGTAATCGATTAAAGATTTCTCCAGGGCTTCACGCGAAATAATATCGAGATGGTTTGTAGGCTCATCCATTATGAGGAAATTAACCTGCTTTAACAAAAGCTTCGTAAGAACTAGTCTAGCAAGTTCTCCTCCAGACAAAGCCTTAACATCCTTAAATACATCTTCACCACAGAAAAGAAGCAGTGCCAAAGCACTTCTGGCTTCAGTCTGTGTAAGTTTCGGATATTCATCACAAATCTCATTTATGACGGTCTTAGTTAAATCAACATTCTCATTAAGCTGATCATAATAACCAACCTGAATATTATCGCCGATTCTAAATTCACCTGAGGTCTGAGTAAGCTGCTCCATCAGAATTCTAATAAGAGTTGTCTTACCACATCCGTTTGGGCCAAGAAGGAACACCTTTTCGCCCTTCTTAATATGAATATTTACTCCAGAAAACAGCTTGTTACTACCAAAACTCATACCGAGATTTTTGGTTACAAGCACATTATTAGCGCCCCCAGCGCACGCTCTAAAAGTAAAGCGCATGGAAGCAGGGCCTTTTTCTGGTGCCACAAGATTCTTCTGAATTCTCTCGATTGCTTTTCTTGTGTTATCCAAAGTGTGCGTCTTCTTATTCTTCTTACTCTTCCACACACGCTGCTGCTCAATAACCTGCTCGAGACGATGAATCTCTTTCGTGGACCAGTCGTAATTACGCTGTTCAGTAATCTTCTCAATCTCACGCTGAGCTACATATTCACTATAAGAACCATCAAAAGATCTAAGATGCTTATTCTGAAGTTCAAATGTTTTCTCTGTAACTCTGTCCAGGAAAAATCTGTCATGAGAAATTACGATAAACGCACCCTCATAAGAATTAAGAAATTCTTCAAGCCACTCAACAGAATCAATATCCAGATGGTTAGTAGGCTCATCCAGTAATAAAAGATTTGTATCTGAAAGAAGAATCTTAGAAAGCTCAACTCGAGTCTTCTGCCCTCCAGAAAGCTTACCCATAGGAGTATAGAAATCATCCTCAGAAAACCCAAGGCCCAACAAAACACTTTTAATCTTAGACTTATAGTAAGCACCATCAAGCTCAATAAAACGCTCATTTAAATAGGCCTGTCTTTTAATAAGGCTATCAATATCACCACTTTGATTATCTATAGCGATATTAATCTCAGTTAATTCATGCTCAATATCGATTACCTCAGAAAAGACTGTCATAATCTCTTCCATCATCGTTTTATTCTCATCTGAAACAGGATGCTGCTCAAGATAGCCAATCTTTAAATCCTTGTTCTTAATAATGTCGCCACTATCGTAATTCATGATTCCAGTAATAATCTTAAACAAAGTAGATTTGCCAGCGCCGTTTACTCCTACAAAACCAATTTTGTCATCATCATAAACATTAAAAGAAATGTTCTCAAAAAGAACTTCACCAGCAAAAGATTTAGTTAGATTAGAACCATTTAGTAAAAGCATTAATTAATATCCATTCAAATAAATAAGAAATCGTATCCCTAGTAATTAATTGTATTTTCTAGAAAGTAAGTTTGCAACAAAAAAGTCTTAGGATTGCTCCTAAGACTTTTTAATCACTCAAAATCATAATCAACATAATCATCAACAATATCTATCAGGTACGAAGCATTATCTTCATCAACAATATGACCGCGCATATGTCCACCACCTGTGACGTGAGATAAGATAATCTGACCATCAACAACATCAAAACTTGTATTAACGCCAAATGTACCATCTGCTGTATAACCAGAAATATAGAAAGAAAAATCTATATCAGATACATCACATTCAAAATTCATATCATCATCGTAACTACCATTAAGTTCAATCAACCTGTCACGATCAAAATCATCAACAATAAAATCAACTTCCTCATCACCATAAATATGTACATGAGCAATTAATGGAGCTTCTTCAAAATAGTACTCGACTACTTCTTCATAATCGTCTGAACTTACAAAACAGCCATTATAATGATCTACATAATAAGCATCGTGACCTGATTCACACTCAAAAGCATAACAGGCTGCATAATCACCGTTTGGAAAAACGAAAGCACAAAAACGCTCTGTATCATTGTCCCCCATGTTATGGTGAATAAAATCAGTACGGACATATCTTACGCCATCAACTTCAAACCCATCTACAAATTCACTGGAACTTTCGATTTTAACTTTAGTATCAAACTTATTAAGTTCAATCTTGCGGTTAAGAGAAGTAATGGCTGTATATCCTACACCAACAATAATAGGAAGAATAAATAATACAAAACCAGCAATATCAAAAAGGATAGTAAAAAACTTATATACACCAGAAATCTTTTTACCAGACTTCTTTTTTGAATGCCAAACAGCCCCCATAATTATCCCAACGATAAAAGATATAAATCCGATACAAAAGAATATCAGGAAAATTCCTGCGAATATCATTGAAATAAAAGCCACGTACTATCTCCACTAAGTTTATTTATTCAAATAAATTCTACCAAACCAAAAGTAATATTTAGTAAGAAAATTTAGGCAACAAAAAAAGCCTTAGGATTTCTCCTAAGGCTTTGGCGTATAAACCCATGAATGCTTCTACCTGCATTTTTCAAAGGAATTCAGCATCACCTAATCCTGCTCTAAATAATTAACTGACATATATACCTTATGCTATAATCATTTCTGATTTGCGCCGAAATAGATATAGAAAGAGGACAATTTTTATGAATAAGAATGATGATAAAGTATTAGCATACGATTCAATAGCAATTGATGTTATCAGACTTGTTATTTCACTAGCTGTTGTTGGTATCGCTTTTGTACTTTTCTACACAGGAACAATCTACGAGTATGTCGATATTAGAAGAATGGACAATGATCTTCTATACGCATTCGCAGGTGTATTGGGTGGTTTAGCATTGTTAATGTTCCTACCACCAGTATTCGGAACAGCTTCATTCCAAAAGAAGATTAATAAGATTGGTGAAGATGTACTCCTTGATGAGATTAACAATAAGTGCCTTTACGAGTATAAGATTACAAAGAGACGCTATTACTATTTCACACAGAATTACATTATCTGTACAGATCAGTTCATCTGGGATGTAAAGGATATAAAAGCCATTGAACTTATCCTTAATAATAGTTATGATCTTCGTCTTGGGTTTAGAAAGAATAAAGGCGGAGTATACACCACTACTCTTCCAATAAAGGAATGCTATCAGGGCGTTCACGATGCAGTATTACAGGCAAATCCTAATGTCATTGATAATGTTGGACCTAAGCTAAAGAAATAATCCAAATTCCAAATTCAACTATGACAAAGAGCTACAAACCAAAACGAGCTCTTTTCATGTAAAAAAATCCAGACAACAAAAAAAGCCTTAGGATATCTCCTAAGGCTTTGGCGCCTCAAACAGGACTCGAACCTTTGACATATCAAGCAATCTTTTCTTCAACGCAATCAAGTTCATATAGAGTATCGGGATCAATATCAATACATTTTGTAGCATCTCGATCACCAGAGATATCCCATGCAAGCGTATCGTTTAATATTGTGCAGGAATTCATAAATACATCTAAGCTTTTTAGAACTGCAAAAACCGGCTTTTCCAATAAAGGTTTAACATCAAAGCAAACAATTTTACCATCACTAAAATATACGTATACTTCATAATTCTCATAAGGAACAACCTGAACTATCTCATGAAACATATATAAATCTCCTTTATACCAGCGGTGCTATAGAATTCAAAGGAAGACCATCCTTTGACAACTCCCAGTTCTGCATAAGTTCATCTTGGTGCAATACACACCACGCAAGAATCAACTTCAATTGTTTAGAAGGTAAAACACCCTTAATAACTCGAGAATTAAGAATATCAATAATTGCTTTATTCCCATTATATTCAGCATGAAAATGAGGAGGATTATGATCCTCATAATACATAGTTACTCAAATACCATAAAACAAAGAAATTTCAGGCACTTATATCACCTCTAAACTTTTTAATAATTATACCACGACAATCAAACTAATAATTGGACACTTTTCAGAGCAACAAAAAAGCCTTAAGATTTCTCTTAAGGCTTATCTGGCGCCTCAAACAGGACTCGAACCTGTGACACTGCGGTTAACAGCCGCATGCTCTACCGACTGAGCTATTGAGGCAAAAAAACCGGCAGCAACCTATCTTCCCGGGCCGTCTCCAGCCAAGTATTGTCGGCACGAATGAGCTTAACTTCTGTGTTCGGGATGGGAACAGGTGGGACCTCATCGTAATAACCACCGGTATGGTTGAGAGTTTTGTACCCTC
>JAZUDM010000047.1:0-86314 GCA_045639635.1 Saccharofermentans sp.
AATGCTTCATCATTCTCTACCCTTGTAACTGTAACGTTACCAGCTGCGTCTACTGTGAACTCAATAGCTGTAATCACATTGTAGTCAGTACTTGGAGCTGAATTCTCTGTAAGTGTATATGTCTCACCTGGGATAAGACCAGTTACTGTATGTACATCGTCTGTAGATGTCCATGTCCATGAAGCGTCTGGTGTCTCATCAGCAGGTGCATTGTTATGTGAAATAACGATTTCAGCACCAGCAAGCTCCTCACCTGCAATATCAACCTTACTTACGTCGATTGATACAGCTGGAGTTGGGGTTGGTGTTTCTGTATTTGATGGAAATGGAGTATTTACAACCTCTGCCTCATTAACTACTGAAATCTTCACATCAGTTTCAGTTGAAGTTGCAAGCACAGTAACTACATCTGGAACAACAGATACTACGATTGTTCCATCTGCATTAACAGTGAATTCAATTGGACTACATGCTTCATAACCTGGAGCAGTACTTGTTTCCTTAATAATATAATTACCAGGGAGCAAAGTTTCACCCAATGAATACAACTGCTCGCCATTAATCTGGCCCATATCACCACGCCATACTTCTTCTATAGTTGTAACACCAGTTTCACTATCAGTTACTTCAATAAGAGAATAAATAGTGAAAGCTACAGGATCTGTAACTGAAACAGTACCATCACCAAAAATCTTGCTAATAGTAAGGTTATTCTCAACTGGATTCAACTGAACAGCAGTATTAACAAAACCGATATGACCTTCATATGGAAGAACAGTTACGTTCTCCATATCAATACGACCAGTGAAACGCTGTGCGATAAATACTCTCTTAACAGTATCATCCTTTACGTATCCATTTGGCGCAATGATTTCCTCGATCTCATATACCATGTTATATGTAATCTTTGGCTTATTACTTTCATCTCCAGTCCATCCTACTACCTCGAAAGAAGCTGAACCCAATGGACCTGTACCTGTTGTTGCTTCAAAAACGTTACCTGTAGCAACACCAGCAGGTGTGTACTCTGTAATTCTAAACACAGCACCAGAGAGATAAGCATCTGGATTATTTGATGGGTTCTTATCAATATAGAAAAGATTAGGGTTTGTATAAACGTTACCATGAGCATCAGCAATTCGTCTTTCTGATGAATCACTCTCTTCAATTCTATTCTCAACATAAGGTGTTGGAACAATAAGTGTATTCTCAAGAGTAATAGGCTGATTAGAAGAAACATTGATTCTTGTCTTATAAACAATCTTCAAAGCAACTTCATCAGGCAAAACAATAATAAGAGTCTTGCCTTCAATTCTGAACTCATAGTGTGTTGAATCAACATTATTATCAAACACGTAATCTGGCTCAAGAGCATCACCAGTTGCAGTATTAATAATCTGAAGTGACTGTGAAACATAATCAAGTTCAGCTGGAAGAGTATCTTCAACTATATAAGATGTATGACCATTAGCACAAAGATGACCTGCACCTGGATTTACATCAATATGATACTGAAGAACATCCAACTCATCTCCATTTGCCAAATCTTCCTGTGTAGTATCACAAACCTTATTAAAAATCTTAGTCTGTACTGTACCAGTTGCATCTGACTCAGAATGAACTGACAAATTATTAGAAGCAATAATTCCATCAAACTCAGAATGGTTAGTTACCTGAACTGCACCCTGTACAGGTGGCAATACTGCAGCATTAGTCTTAGTCTGATACTGAACGTCAATTCTACCTGTTCCAACAGCAGCAAGATTCAATTTCTGTCCCCATGCACCATAAGAAATTCCGATAGCATCTTCCAAGCTAAATACTACAGAACCATCAGCATTGTGTGTTACGTTTTCTGCTAGTACATAGTACTCAGCTGCATTGTTATTAATATTTACATAAACACCGCCAGTAAATGTATAGTTTTCATTATTATACTGACGTGTAACATCATAACCATACCAAATCTGACCACCTAAATTATCAGTGATTGTAATAGAAGAATATGTATTAGACTGAACCTCTGGCTCACCCTCATATGACTCATAATGGTTAATTTCAACAAGCCATGTTGCAAGATCAGTATTTGCATCATATCCAACAAAACCCTTGTTAGCGTAATTATGAATTTCAGGAATTGTAACTGTCTCTACAGCTTCAATTGGTCCTACCTGCAAATTATTCATTGTAAATCCAGCAGTATTTTTAACAGTAACACTGCTACCAGCCTGATTACGGTTAAATACATCTACTGTATGAACAATAATATGAAGTGTCTGACCCTCAAGCTCGTCTACAACAGCCTGGTTCTTACATTCAAACTGATACTGTGGATGTCCGCTATGAACATTATTTCCAGAAATAGTACGAGTAAAACCAGCTGTTACATCATGTGCTACACCATTATTATCCAAATAGTACAACTCTGGTGGATTTGTAGTATCAAAATACATATCAGTATTGTAATCAATCTGATCGTAGATATAGATACCACCCTGAACGTTACCATAACCATAATCGTTCAAAGTAACATTCTCAGGAATATCAACAGTAATCTCCCAAGTAGCACTAAAATTCAAACCATTAACATTTGAATCAACAACAGTCTTATTAAAGTTATTAGGAACCTCTGTTGGGGTATTTGAAGGTGTTGGGGTATTTGTTTCAGTTGGAGATGGAGTTGGAGTACCTGTATTTGTAGGTGTAGGAGTATTAATTCTGTCATGCACCTTAACATTAGCAGATGCATTACCAACAGGATCATCGCTATTAGGAGCATAAATCTCAGCTGTATTAACAAATGTAATATCCTCATCAATCTGAGAACAATCATCACCTGTCGTTGTTGAATACTCAATAACAAGCTTGTGATTTGTATCTGGCAAAGCATAATTAGCAAGAGCATCCAAAGAAGACAATGTTGCAAGCTCAGCCATATTATTATCAGCATCCTTAATAGTGATAGAACCATCAAGGGCAATATCATCATAACCAGTAATAGAATCTCTCAAAGTCAAATCATTAAGATTAATTCTTGCTGAACCATCATTAATAATAATTGTCCAATGTGCAACTCCATCAGCTGTCTTATAACCTGTCTTAGCAATAAGATTTAAATTTCCATGAATATCATCAGAAACAGACAAACCATTATTAGAGGTAATAACCAAAGGTCTTTCATCGCCACTAACATTAGCTGTAATTGTATTATTGTAACCATAATAATTAATAGCGTAGTTATGCTGTGTATTACATGTATAGGAGAAAGTAATAGTTTCATTTGCATCCATGCCACTAATTGTAAAGTCGTAATTCTTAGCATCAACTGCTGTACATGAAACATCAGCATTAGTAACAGAGGTTGTATCCATATCAATAAGATACTGACCCTCAAGCTTATCGTGAAGGACAATATTATCAGTAAATGCTGCTCCGTTATTCTGAACAGTAACAGTATATTCAATAGTTCCATTTACAGGATTTGGATTTCCAGCAACCTTGGAAACAACGATATCTCTATCAACAACAGGCTTATCTGCAACATGAATTACTGGGTTAGTATGTCCTGGATTTACATTAGTTACAAATGTAAGTCGGTAATCAGCATCATCACTACGGTAAGCATCTCTGTTAAGAGAACAATCGAAAGTAAAGTCAGCCTCGTTACCAAATGGCTTTACATCGTTATATGTACCGTTCTCACCGAACAATGGTGAGAAGTCAATATAGAGCATACCGAAATCAGTTCTGCTTCTATCAGTGATAATCTCAAATCTATATGTTCCATTTGGCAAACTAGAACCTACCATTCTGTATGTTCCAGAAACGGCACCAAAAGAACTTAAATCAAGAGCATTATTTCCAGTTGTAACCCAATTATCGCCATCCTTGATTTGAGCAGCTACCTGTCTAAAATCATATGCAAGAATTGGATGATCCTTATCGAATCCAATATTCTCTGCTGGCATATCAAATACAAGAGTAATATTGGCACGATCTGGATTTGTACCATCAATTGTTTGAACAACAAACTCATCACCAGGATGAGTTGCATTAGCAACTGCAGTTTCCTTTACTAAATCCTGAATTGGATAAGTACCTACACCACTATCAATCATCTGGTGGATTGGTACAGCTGCATCAGCAATAATACTTCTGCTGAAGATACTAATCTCTGGAAGTAATATGTTAACTAACATAATTACTGCCACGAAAGCAGATACTCGTGCAATTAAAGTTTTACGTGTACTATTCATAACTCTCTCCTACTATATAAAAATAGTCATAATATTATCCCACGCCAGAATTTATAAATAAACGCATCAGACCCCAATTTCAGCCAATGTTCACAATATCTTCACAAATAAAGAGCCCCCTGAGCCGTAAAACTCAGGGGGCACACGTATTTTACGCTAAAATTTGAATTAATGGTGGAAAAGTCTGATTCCTGTAAATGCCATTGCAAGACCAAGATCATCACAAGCCTTAATTACGAGATCATCTCTTACAGATCCACCTGGCTGAGCGATATATCTGGCACCGCTTCTATAACCACGCTCGATATTATCTGAGAATGGGAAGAATGCATCAGAACCAAGAGCTACGTCTGTGAGCTGATCAAGCCAAGCTCTCTTCTTCTCTGCTGTAAATACTTCTGGCTTTGTTGTGAAGATGTTCTCCCACTTACCATCAGCAAGTACATCCATATAATCCTCACCGATATAAAGATCGATTGAATTGTCTCTGTCTGCTCTCTTAATATCCTCACGGAATGGGAGGTTAAGAACTTCTGGAGACTGACGAAGCCACCAGTTATCTGCCTTAGAACCAGCAAGACGTGTGCAGTGGATTCTTGACTGCTGACCAGCACCGATACCAATTGCCTGACCATCCTTTACATAGCAAACTGAGTTTGACTGTGTGTACTTAAGAGTAATAAGAGAAATAATAAGATCTCTCTTAGCCTGCTCTGGAAAGTTCTTATTAGCTGTTGGGATATTCTCAAAGAGCTTATCGTCGATAACAAGCTCGTTTCTTCCCTGCTCGAATGTAACACCGAATACTTCCTTGTGCTCGAGTGGAGCTGGAACGTAGTTAGGATCAATCTTAATGATTGCGTAGTTACCCTTCTTCTTTGTCTTCAAAATCTCAAGTGCCTCTGGCTCATAATCAGGAGCGATAACACCGTCAGAAACCTCACGCTGAATCATCTTAGCTGTGCAAACATCAACCTTATCTGAAAGTGAAATGAAATCACCGAAAGAAGACATTCTGTCTGCGCCTCTTGCTCTTGCATATGCGCAAGCAAGTGGTGAAAGCTCACCCAAATCATCTACCCAGTAAATCTTCTTCAATACATCTGAAAGAGGCTGACCTACAGCTGCACCAGCTGGAGAAACGTGCTTAAAAGATGTTGCTGCTGGAAGACCAATAGCTGCCTTAAGTTCCTTAACAAGCTGCCAGCCATTGAAAGCATCAAGAAGGTTGATATAACCTGGCTTACCATTCAATACTTCGATTGGAAGTTCTGAACCATCGTTCATGTAAACACGTGATGGCTTCTGATTTGGATTACATCCGTACTTTAACTGCATTTCGTTAGACATAACTAAACTCCTTATATTAAACGTTCTTATTAATAATTCTTGTATCAGCCTCGCCTGTTGCGATGTCGATATATCTTACAAAGAGAGAAACCTTATTGTCCTCGTTAAGGCTTGTCCAAAGGATATTTGTAAACTCATCGATATCGTCTACAACGCCAACCTTCTCTGGGTCACCCTCGAAGCTTGGAAGTGGGTTTCCATCACCCATATATGTATGGATAAATCTACCAACACCAGCCTTTGGATTATCGTATGTAAATGTATTTCTAATACAGCAATCTGGATCACCGTCATCTGACTTCAAGATTGACAAAGCAAAATCGTAGTTGCCATCAACAACGTTCATAACACCTGAAATTCTAGGAGTATAGTTAGGAGCATCGTGCTCGTACTTACGGCTTCTCAAAGACTCTTCAAAAGTCTTACCAGCTGCAAGTCCATCACGAACTGTATCAGTCTGATCTCCGTTAGTAACGATTGTTGTATTACCAAGAACTCTTACTGGATGATAGATAATAAGCTCTGGTGCAACAAGAAGTGTGCTAGGATCAAAAGCTTCTGTCTGAATTCCATCCTCTGTTGTTGTGAAAACTCTGTTACGTGAAGAAGCACTTCTACCCATGATGAAGTAAGCTGAAACAGCCTTCTTTCCGTCTGGTGACTTACCAATAATGATTCCTCTTCCAGGATATGGATTACCCTTAAGAAGCTCTGCAATATCAAACTGCTGCATATATTAAAACCTCCAAATTAAATTACTCTTTTACGTATGCAATATTGTTCTCGATATAAACCTTGCCATCAGCAATAAGTCTGATTGCCTTAGGAAGAATTACCTGCTCACACTCTTTCATGATTCTCTTCTGAAGTACCTCAGGAGTATCATCAGCAAGAACGTCTACAGTCTTTTGAAGGATAATAGGACCTTCGTCGTAGTTCTCATTTACGAAATGAACTGTAGCACCTGAAACCTTAACACCTCTTTCAAGAACTGCAATATGTGGCTTAATGCCATACATACCTGCACCACAGAAAGATGGGATAAGTGCTGGGTGAATATTAATGATTCTGTTTGAGTATGCATGTACTGTCATTGTCCCCAAAAGGCTAAGGTAACCTGCAAGAACAATAAGCTCTGCGCCTGACTCTGTTACAGCCTCTACTACAGCCTCATCCCACTTATCTCTTCCAGAGAAATCCTTTACAGAAAGAACCTTTGCTGGAATATTATGCTCAGCTGCTCTAGTAAGAGCGTAAGCATCCTTATTAGATGCAACTACCAAAGAAATCTCGATACCCTTCAAGTATCCGTTCTCGATGTTATCGATAATTGCCTGAAGGTTTGTACCGCCTCCAGAAACAAAAACTGCAATCTTCATAGTATCCTCCGATTAATTATGACTTATCAGATCAATTAAGCATCCATCTCATTAATCTTTGTCTGAAGTCTTTCATCTCTTACTGCAACTGAATCAGCAAGTTCCTTCTTATATGCCTCAAGCTTTGATGAAAGATCGCTATCTGAAATAGCAAGCATCTGAACTGCAAGGATACCTGCATTAGAACCGCCATCGATAGCTACTGTAGCTACAGGAATACCTGTTGGCATCTGTACTGTTGCGTAAAGAGCATCCTTACCTGCAAGAGCTCCACCCTTACAAGGAACGCCAATTACTGGAAGAACTGTATTAGCAGCAAGTACACCACCCAAGTGTGCAGCAAGCCCTGCAGCAGCAATAACAACAGCAAAACCATTTTCCTTTGCTGTCTTAGCGAGCTCAATTGCTCTCTCTGGTGTTCTGTGAGCAGAAGCAACGTGAGCCTCGAACTCTACACCAAACTTCTTAAGCATCTTGAAGCAGCCTTCCATTACTGGAAAATCTGAATCAGAACCCATAACTACTAATACTTTTCCGTTTGCCATAAAAGCCTCCTAAACTGCAATTAGCCTATTTAATAAATATACTAACAATTAACTATAATAATCAACTCAAAAATCCTTTACTCGTCTATCGAATACCAGCCTAATCTGTCGAGAACTCTTAAGTAATCTGTAGATCCTACTTCATAAGGCATTGGACAATAATCATTTCCAGGTCTTGTTGAAGTTTGTGAGAAAGGAATTACATTAATCTCGTAGCTTTCTACAGAAGAATTATCCTCGTTCATAATGAATTCCATCTGGATTAAAACAGAATCTGGATCTGAAAGACCTGTATTTCCTCCGAAACAGAAATTCGAAAGACTATAGAAGATATACTTCCCTTCATAAACCTCTATAGGCTGTAGTCTATGTGGATGGTGTCCAACAACAACATCTACACCATAATCAATAAGAGCATGCGCTGCATAAATCTGGGATTCTGTTGGAGTATACATTCTCTCAATACCCCAGTGGCATGAGGCGATAATGATATTACAGCCTTCTGCCTTAAGTTCATCGATAAGTGGATAGATAGTAGAAACACTATCTCCTGAAACCATATCAAGACCAACCATTCCAATCTTTACACCACGAACCTCATAGATTCCGTAAGAATGCTGATTGCTCCATACGATGCCATTAGCATCCATAATTTCCTGTGTATCAGTAAGACCCTCATCAAGGTAGTCGTAACTATGGTTATTAGCAAGGTTTACTGCTTCGATACTGCCGTTAATAAGAATCTGTGCATATTCTGCAGGAGAACCGAAAACGAATTCCTTAACCAAATGACTTGTAGCATCTGTTAATGTTCCCTCAAAATTAGCAAGAGTCATGTCATCCTGGGATAAATACTGAACTGCATTCTGGAAACAATAGTTATAGTCATTATTTACAACAGCATCAAAACCTGCTGGTGAACCATTCCATGCCAATGCCTCTGACAAAGTGCAGTCGCCAATAAAACTAACGCGAATGTGCTCCGGAGTTGGTGTTGGAGATGGTGTTGGAGTATCTGTAATTACTGTGGTCTCAACTACTGTAGTAGTCTCCTCAGAAAAATCAATTGTTGTACCCGAAGTTAGAAGTGTCTCGGTTTCATTAGCGCCAAAAGAATTTGCATTTGAACAGCCTGCTAATACAGACTCAAAAGCAAACAAAATAGTAAAAATAGCTGCTATTTCCTTAAATCTTTTCAAGAGTGGCACCTCAAAAATAAACTACAAAAAAATTATAACAAATATAGGCTCATTTATAGTCTAAAAAAGAGTTTGTATTTTAAACAAAATAAAGGTCATCACGAATGATGACCTTTATAAAATGCATAAGAAATATTTAATAATTAATCCTCTGGAATCTCAAACTCCTGTCCAAGAATAAGAGCTCTTACAAAAAGTCCTGATCTTGTAAGGAAAAAGTCTGGCCAGTGACCATGGATTTTCTGATTTGGATCGAGAAGATCAGTGAAAAGCTTAAGTGCGTTAGATGACTCGTTATGAGCTCCACCGATTGACCAGTTACACCAGCTGATATTGTTCTCATCCATGAACTCAATCCACTCGAGTGTAGACTCATAAGCTACTCCGCCAGTACCTGAATCCTGTGATACACCCCACTCTGAGCAGAATACTGGAAGTCCGTTATCGATAGCAACCTGGATTCTGTCTCTCTTCTCCTGTCCTGAAGAACCAGCATAGAAATGGAAAGCATACATCAAATTCTCGCCATCAAGAGGATCTTCTGAAACGATATCTACATCAGAACTCCAGTGTGGTGTACCAACGATAATGATGTTATCTGGGTCATTTGCTCTGATTGTTGCAATTACATCCTCTGCATAAGGCTTAATGCAGTTCTCCCAACCAACTTCCTGTGAAGGATCATCAATACATGGTCCATTAGGCTCATTACAAATCTCATAAATAAGGTTAGGACAATCACCAAACTCAGCTGAAATTCTCTCGAAGAAATAGATAGCATCGTCCTTATATTCATTAGGGTCACCATCGTAGAGAATATGCCAGTCACAAATTACATAGATTCCCTGATCGATACAAAGCTGAATATACTCACGCATCTGCTCGTAGTACTCATCTGGATTTGTGTTATAAGCTCTGATATCAGAATATGTGTACATAGCAAGTCTAAATACACTACATCCCCAGTCCTCAGCAAGTGTCTGAACTGTATCAACGTTAACGAAGTTAACCATACTGTTCAATCCATAAGTACTCATACCCTTAAGCTGAATTGGCTCACCAGCTTCGTTACAAAGATTAGTACCAATAACCTGAAGCTGACCATTATTATCAACTACTCTTTCTGTTACAACAGCAGTACTCCAGATAATTTCCTGCTCTTCTTCCTCAGTAGTCTCAGTAACATCGCAGTCGCCGCCTGTAGGTGTAGTTTCTTCCATACTTGTAGTAGTTGTTAACTCAGCAACTGTTGTCTCATCTACAGCTGAAGAACAGGCTGAAAAGAGCATAACTGTTGCCATTACCAAAGCACAAAAAGAAAGACGCTTTTTATTCAACATAAGAACCCCCTCTTATATAGCTAATATTCTTAAATTTTACCTTTTTTGCTACAGTAATAGCAACATATAAAAAGGCATCCGCAGAAAAATTTACGGATGCCTTATATAATCTTTTAACTAAATTACTCTTCTGGAATCTCAAACTCCTGATCAAGAATCATTGCTCTTACAAATAGTCCAGATGGAGAAATGAATTCATCTGGCCAGTGACCAGCAAGTTTCTCTTCAATTGTAAGGATATTGGAAACATATCTAAGTGCATTTGACGCCTCAGTAAAAGTTCCTCCAATAGACCAGTTACACCAGCTAATTCCCTTTTCGTCAAAGAAATCAAGCCACTCCATAGACTCTTCATAGAAAAGAACGCCTCTGCCACCTTCTCTTGTTGTTCCCCATTCTGTACAGAATACTGCAACACCATTATCAAGCGCCATCTGAACCTTATCTCTTAGTTCCTGGCCATTTGAACCAGCATAAAATCTAACAGAATACATGATATTTTCACCGTCAATTGGATTTAAAGAAGCCACATCAACATCCTGACTATAATGAGGAGTACCAACAATAATAATATTATCTGGGTCATTGCTTCTAATCGCGGCAATTACTTCTTCAGCATATGGCTTAACGCAATTCTCCCATCCTACTTCCGTAGTTGGATCATCGCAGCAGTACCCCTGTGGTTCACTACAAATCTCATAAATGACATTAGGACAATCACCATAAATAGCAGAAAGTCTTGAGTAGAAATCTACGGCTTCTGCTCTATGGTTATTAGGGTCATCGTCATTGTTGTTATACCATGTAGCCATTACATAGATACCCTGATCAATACAAAGATCAATATAATCACACATCTGATTAAAATACTTTTCCGGATCACTTGTATATGACTCATCACCACTTACGTTTACTACATTCATTGGAAATCTGATAACATCACAACCCCAGTCTTCAGCAAGAGTTTGTACTGTATCCTCGTTAATGAAACCCCACATTCCTGTCATTCCAAAAGAACTCATTCCTTCAAGTCTTACTGGATTACCCTCTGAATCACAAAGATCAGTACCAATCACCTGAAGTTGACCATAATTATCAACGATTCTTTCAGTCACAACAGCAGTACTAAAAACAAGTTCTGAATCCGCTTCTTCAACTGTCGTTTCGGAACTTTCTGTTGCTATAGTTTCCTGAGTACCAGAAACTGTTGTTAATTCAGTAATAGTTGTCTCTTGAGCAGCAGATGAACAGGCTGAAAAAAGCATAGATGTTGCAATAAACAAAGCGCATAACGATGAACACTTTTTATTAAACATAATGGCCTCCTTTTATAAAAAACAAATTTACTTTATGTTTTCACTTATCAATAAATAAAAGGTTAAATATTATTAAAATTTGTTTAAGAAAATAAATAGGCATCCGTAAAGTGTGATACGGATGCCTATAAAGCTTTGAACAAATTAATCACTTACTGTGGAAACTCATATTCCTGATCAAGAATCATTGCTCTTACAAAAAGACCTGAAGCTGAAAGGAATTCATCTGGCCAGTGACCATGAATCTTCTCTTCGATTGTAAGGATATTGGAAACGTACTTAAGTGCATTAGTTGCTTCAGTATTGGAACAACCAATTGACCAGTTACACCAGCTGATGCCATTCTCATCAAAGAATGTAAGCCACTCCATTGCTTCTTCTAAGAACAACTCACCCTTACCAGTGTTATTTGTTGTACCCCATTCAGTACAGAAGATTGGAAGTCCATTATCAAGAGCTGTCTGTACCTTATCTCTAAACTCAGCACCATGAGATCCTGCATAGAAATGAACTGTGTACATAATGTTCTCAGCATCAATTGGGTTCAAAGAAGCTACATCAACATCCTGACTCCAGTTTGGTGTACCAACGATAATGATATTATCTGGGTCATTGCTTCTAATTGCAGCAATTACTTCCTCAGCATAAGGCTTAATGCAGTTATCCCAACCTACTTCTTCCTCAGGATTATCGAAGCACTCACCGTTAGGCTCATTACAAATTTCATAGATTACATTTGGACAATCACCATAGATAGCTGAGATTCTTGAGAAAAAGTCTACTGACTCAGCCTTATACTCATTTGGATCACCATCGAAAAGGATATGCCAGTCAACAATTACATAGATACCCTGATTTACACAAAGATCAATGTAATTACACATATCATCAAAATACTTATCAGGATCACTTGTATATGACTCATTACCATTGAGGCTATAAGTAGTCATTGCAAATCTTAATACGTCACAGCCCCAGTCCTCTGCAAGAGTCTGAACTGTATCCTCATTGAAGAAACCCCAGATATTATTAATACCATAAGAACTCATACCCTCAAGTCTTACTGGATTACCCTCTGAATCACAAAGATTAGTACCAATTACCTGAAGCTGACCATAGTTATCAGCGATTCTCTCTGTAACAACAGCAGAACTAAAGATAAGTTCAGGTGCATCTTCCTCAGAAGGCATAGTTTCTTCAGGAAATTCAACTGTTTCAACAACCGCAACCGGTGGTTCTGTTGCTACTGTAGAAGGAAGTGTTTCAGCTGGAAGCTTCTTGGAACAGCTGGAAAAAACCATTACAAACGCCATTAAAAGGCAAAACACTGAGATTTTTTTCACTTTCATAAAATTTACCTCAAAAAATAAAATTTTTTAAACATCTAAACAAATTAAGTGTATAATACAAATAGGGCAAATTCAATTTAGAACAACCATTTTCGTTAATAATTATTTTACAATATTATTTGTCATTTCGATTATAATAAATGTAACAAGATATTGACGTTTATGGGCAAGGAGAATAAAGATGGCAAGTATTGATGGTGTAAAAGCAAAAATTGCAAAGCTTGCAGCTAAGAAGAAACTCGATGCAGTCAACAAGTTTTCTACTGATCCTAATGACGAGATTCGAGCAGCTGTTGCTTCAGCAATGGGCACAATCCCAACATATGAGAGCGGCATGGCTTTGATTCCACTTTTGAGAGACAGATCTCCTATGGTAAGAGCAGCAGCAGCTACTGCAGTTGCTGATATCAACGCCAAGCACTGCGAAGAGTATGTAAAGAAGTTAGCTTTTGCTGATTCTGACCCAGAGGTTAAGATGGTAGCTAAGGCAGCTTTCGACAGATTGAAGACATCTGTAGTTTAATTCAAATTGAATCTAACGAATAAAGGCTCCACATTTGTGGAGCCTTTATTTGTGCAATAAATTCTTAAATTAGCATCTACCCTCCCCGTAAAGGAGAGAATGTTACTATTTATTCAACAGTAACACTCTTAGCAAGATTACGTGGCTTATCGATATCACAACCTCTGTTAACTGCCATATAGTAAGCGAAGAGCTGACATGGAAGTACTCCGAGAATTGGAGCAACGAGTGGATCACAATCTGGGATAACAAATCTTGCATCACATGTAAAATCAATACTATTGAAACGCTCTGGAGTAATTACAAGAACAGTAGCTCCACGAGACTTAACTTCCTTAATATTTGACTCCATCTTACCTGTAAGTGAGTCCTGTGTGATTGGGCTTACAACGAGTGTGCCATCCTCAATAAGAGCGATAGTACCGTGCTTAAGCTCACCACCAGCGTATGCCTCAGAATGGATATAAGAAATTTCCTTGAGCTTAAGTGAAGCCTCCATTGAAAGATAGTAATCAAGACCTCTTCCAATAAAGAATGTGCTCTCAGCATTAAACTGAGCTGAAGCAAACTTCTGAATCTCAACCTGCTTATCGAGGATTGTCTTAAGCTTTTCAGGCATTGCGAGAAGCTCATCCTGATAGAACTTATACTCATCGTCAGTAATCTTTCCAAGAATATGAGCGAACTTCAAAGCGATAAGGTAAAGGCATCCAAGCTGTGTTGTATATGCCTTTGTAGAAGCAACAGAAATCTCTGGACCAGCTGCTGTATAAAGAACGTAGTCAGACTCTCTTGCGATTGTACTTCCGATTACATTAACGATAGCAAGTGTCTTACTGCCTCTGGCCTGAGCCTCTCTCATGGCATTTCTTGTATCAAGTGTCTCACCTGACTGAGAGATTACGATAGTAAGAGTATGCTCATCGATAATTGGATCTGAATAGATAAACTCACTTGCAACACCACAAACAACTGGAATTCTGCAGAGCTTCTCAATCAATGACTTACCTACGCAGCCAGCGTGATAAGCAGTACCACAAGCAATGATATTAATCTTATTGATGTCATCAAGATAAGCCTTATCTACTGGGAAATGCTCAAGATAAACATTACCATCCTTGATTCTAGGAGCAATAGTAGCCTCGAAAGCCTTAGGCTCCTCGTACATCTCCTTCATCATGAAGTGAGCATAACCACCCTTCTGAGCAGCATCTGTATCCCACTCAACCTTAGTGATTTCATAATCAACTGGCTCACCATGAACGTCTGTAATCTCAATTGAATCCTTAGTCATAACGAGCATGCAGTTATCTTCCATAAAGATAACGTCACGTGTGTACTCAATAAGAGCTGGGATATCTGAAGCAATAAAGTTCTCACCCTTACCTACACCGATGACGATTGGGTTATCCTTCTTTACACAGATAACCTTATCTGGCTGGTCTACACAAATAATACCAAGAGCATAAGAACCGATGATATCCTGAAGAGCCTCTCTTACAGCACCCTCAAAATCAGTAAACTTATTCTTGGAATAGTAATAATCGATAAGCTGAGCAGCAACCTCTGTATCTGTATCAGAAGCAAATACATAACCCTTCTTCTGAAGGAACTTACGAAGCTCAACATAGTTCTCGATAATACCGTTATGAACTACACAAATCTTCTCATTCATTGAAAGATGTGGGTGTGAATTCTCATCACTTGGAGCACCATGAGTAGCCCAACGTGTATGTCCGATACCTACTGTAATATCTGACTTTGCATCCTCTGAAATGCTAAGGCCTGACTCAGCCAATGCATTACGGAGTTCAAGAACCTTACCCTTCTTCTTAACAACCTGAAGTGAATCATCTTTGATAAAAGAAACTCCTGCTGAGTCGTATCCTCTATATTCAAGACATGTCAAACCCTTAACGAGTACTGACAATACGTTACGATCACCAATATAACCTACAATTCCGCACATATAACCTCTTCTCCCTATTATTTGCCCTTAAGTATTAATCTTCTGATTCTGACTGTGCATATACTGCAACAGTAATTGTCTCAGGAACCTGTCTTTCAACTCTGAAATAAACATTACGATCAGCTGATTCAACTACAACAGGTAATTCAATTACACCTGCATCAGTTGCCTGAGAATAATCTATATAGGCAGAAATATCACTTGTTGAAATGTTATTAATCGTATTCTGACGACCAACAAGTTCTACCTCTACAGTATCGATAGGATATGAAACCTTCATGTTATTAGGAACTGAATCCACATCGTAAGATACTGGAACAGTTACTGTCTTTGTAACAACAGGATTATTGTTAACCTGGATATACATCCAGAGTACAAAAGAAAGAATGAAAGAAATGAAAATGATAATTGCCTTATGACCAGCATTAACGTTGTTCTTCTTGGACTTCTTATCGGCTTCCATTGTCTTAACTTTCTTAGCAACTGGAGCAGCTTCAGCTACAGCCTTCTTACCCTTCTTAGAAGGTTCTTCCTTAGACTGCTTCTTACCAATGTTGCCCAAAATACGGCTAACGCCACGCTTAGGAGCAACTGTCTCACCAACGCCTAACAAATATGCAAGATTAGACTCGAGCTCATCCTTGTCCTTCATCTCGTAAAGGCGTCCGTTGATTGCGATTGAAATCTTACCGCGCTCTTCTGAAACAGCGATTGCAACTGTATCACCAATCTCACTCGCACCTACTGCAGCACGGTGTCTTGTACCTGTTCTCTCCAAAGTGTGCATTGTCTCAGACAAAGGTACGTGGCATCTGGCAGCAATGATTCGTCCGTCTCTTATAAGAAGACCACCATCGTGCATAGGTGAACCCTTGTAAAAGATTGACTGCAATACAGAATTAGTAACAGTAGAATCGAACTCAACTACATTCTCCTGTCTCAAGAACTCATCAAGGCGTGTATTACGTTCGATAAGAATAAGAGCACCAGTATAAGTAGAAGCCATCTCCTCGCATGCTGTACCAATCTCATGAATCAAAGATGTGAGCTGAGTCTTATCGCTGTTGTCATTTGAAGAAAAGATATTTCTGAATGAACCAAAAGATCTAAGACCTACAGTCTCAAGAGCACGACGAAGCTCTGGCTGGAAGATAACGATAAACAGGAAAGCAAATACATAGAGCAATTTGTTAAATACAAATCCAACCATCTCGAGGCCCATAAGACCACAAAGAAGTACGAAGGCAACGATAAGCAAAATACCCTTAACAAGCTGCCATGCTCTGGACTGCTGAATAAATACGAGAATCCAATAAAAAAGAACAGTTACAAGAATAATATCAAGAGCATAACGCACCAAATCCCACGCGCTACCGAAAAAGAGGTAACCGTGGCTAATGCTCTGGAAAAGCTCTGATATAAATTCTAGAATCTGCTCGACAATACTCATAACAGACATTATAACACAAATAATTATTTATTTTTAAAATAAAAGAATTATAATTCTGTCGAAATCAGACTAAATTTCTCATCAAGGTAATTTTTACCGTAAACATCATCAGGATTCAATCCCAAACGGCTGAGTGGATTAACTGTTGCTGAACGGATAATTTTCAGAGGATCAACGCCAAAAGAATAAAGTTTCATAACCTCTTCACCGATATTTGTAACTGAGCCTGCAAGTCCGCCATGCTCACCAAAGTATGTGCGTCCACCCTTTACTTCAACATCTGCTGTTGCAAGTTTATAAATACCATCTGGCATTCCTGCTCCACGCATTGAATCAGAAACAATGATTGTTCTGTCTTCCCTAATTAAATCGAAAAGCATTCTAAGAATTGTCTTATCGATATGCATACCATCAGAAATAATCTCGCAGTAAACATCCTTAAAGTCATATGCTGCACCAAGAACTCCAGGATTACGCTTGGATGTAGATGCCATGGCATTAAGGATATGTGTTACGCTTTTTGCGCCCTTTTCAAAGGCCTTGGTTGCCAGGTCGTAATCAGCATCTGTATGAGCAAGTGAAATTACATAAGAAGATGAGAACTCCTCAATAAACTCCATTGAACCTTTAAGTTCTGGAGCAATATCGATAATCTTAAGAAGCCCTGGAAAATCACTTTCGAGAGAATTAATAAGCTTAAATCCATCTTCAGGATTTACGATACAGGAAGAATCCTGAACGCCTGCTTTTGAAGGAGCAAGAAATGGTCCTTCAAGGTGAATCCCAAGGATTTTTGCATATGGTTCATCTGAATTTTCAAGAATGGATTTTGCTTCTGCTACAGCCTCAAAAGAACCTCTGATTACGTCCTCTCCTACTGTCATTGTCGTTGGGCAAAATGAAGTTACTCCGAATGTTAAAAGATTCTTGGAAAGCTTAACGATACCTTCTGCTGAAGCATCGCATGTATCAACTCCAAACGCTCCGTGGATATGTGTATCTACAAATCCAGGAACAATAAATCTTCCGTTATTTTCAGAGATTAGTGTCATTTCCAAAAAACTCCCAGCCCTTTCCACTCTTAATTATTGCTGCTAATTCAAAGTCACTTGAAGGAAGAACATCAAGATCAATTCCAGCTCCAAGTTCATCTAAATGGTGGCAGTCTGAACCTGCTGTAACTGGCTTGTTATAAGCCTTTGCAAGTTCCTGCGCCTTGATATTCCACTCCATATTTTTGTTATGGAGATTAAAGCCTTCGATAGCATCTACAAGTTCTGGGAAAAGTCTGATTTCTCTGATATAAGATGCTTCTCTATAAGGATGTGCCTGAATAATCGCAGCACCGGCTTTTCTAAAAATATCCAAAAAATCTTCTGGTAACGTATAGATAATTTCAGGGTGGTCTTTAAACCACTGTTCTGTTAATCCAATTACAATAAATTCAGTTCCGTGGAACGCATATTCAACACCAAAATACACCTTGAAATCAGTGCCTTCAGCAGCCTTTAAAGCATTACGGTATCCAAGGAACTGATCACTCATCTGAGAGTCCCAGTCCAACTTACGATTTACGGCAGAATTACCATTAACAAAATGATCTGTGATGATCATTCCGCTATAACCAGCCTTAATATACTGCTTAACCTGATCCGCAGCCTTCAAAGTAGCGCAGGCGCTGGATTCTGCTGTATGAACATGTGTCTCAACTTTGTAACTCATAAACAAACCAAATCTGTCAAAATTTTTGTAATTACTTCCATTGATTCAAGACAGATATATTCGAATCTGCCGTGGAAGTTATGTCCGCCTGTGCAAATGTTTGGACATGGAAGTCCCTTAAAAGACAACATAGCGCCGTCAGTACCGCCTCTTATAGGCTTAATTACTGGCTTTACCATATTCATTTCCATTGCCCTGGAGGCATTATCGATAAGGAACATATAGTCCGGATTAATTACCTCACACATATTAAAATACTGGTCATCTATACTTATTTCAATAGACTTCTCCCCATACTTTTTACGCATGGATTCGCAGATTTCCATAGCAATTTCTTTCTTCTTCAAAAAGAGATTTCTGTCGTGATCTCGAATGATGTATTTAAGTGTTGAAGCATCAACATCACCTGAAAGAGAAGTTAAGTGAAAAAAGCCCTCATAGCCTTCTGTTTTTTCTGGAACCATGTCATCTGGAAGGCATGAGTTATACTCCATTGCAAGCTTTGTTGCGTTTACCATTTTATTCTTGGAATCACCTGGATGAACACTGATTCCGTGGAATACTAACTTTAAAGAAGCTGCATTAAAGTTCTCGTACTCAAGTTCGCCCAAAGCACCACCATCAACTGTATATCCAACCTCAGCGCCAAATCTCTCCAAATCGAAGAATTCAACGCCCTCACCTATCTCTTCGTCAGGAGTAAAAGCTATTGAAATCTGGCCGTGCTTATACTTATTTTCACCAGATTTCATATCAGACAATAAAACATCTGCCATGGTCATAATTTCAGCAATTCCAGCCTTGTCGTCACTTCCAAGAAGTGTTGTTCCATCAGTTGTAATAAGTGTTTTTCCAACATAATTAGATAGTTCGCCATCTATATTTGAAGACAAAGTAAAACCACTGTTTCCAAGAGGAATTTCATTGCCATCGTAATTTTCAATTATTTGAGGATTTACGTTAGCACCTGAGATTTCAGGTGAAGTATCCATATGGGAAATAAAGCCAATTTTCTTATACTCACGGCTACTGTCATTGGCATCAATTGTTGCATAAACATAGCAGTGTTCTTCATCCAAAAACACATTGGATGCACCCATCTCGATTAATTCAGAAGCTAAATATTCAGCAAGTCTGAACTGCTTTTCTGAACTTGGATGAAGTCCTGATTCTTCATCAGAAGTAGTATCAAAAGAAATATATTTAAGGAACCTATCAAGAACACTTCTCATACAAATTACTTACCAAATAATTCATCTGAATCCATATAAATTGTAAATGGACCATTGTTGATTAAACTTACCTTCATGTCAGCACCAAATTCGCCTGTTCCAACTTCTGAAACCTGCTCCTTTGTTCTAGCAATAATGTACTCATAAAGTTCATTAGCAAGCTTTGGGTTACCTGCAGAAGTAAAACTTGGTCTGTTACCATGGCTTACATCAGCATACAAAGTAAACTGGGAAACAAGAAGAACTCCACCATTAACATCTGCCAATGATTTATTAGTCTTTCCATTCTCATCTTCAAAGATACGAAGTGCCAGAAGCTTCTTAAGCATTTTGTCGCATACTTCAGTTGTATCTGTCTCTGAAACGCCAATAAATACAAGCATTCCACGACCAATGCTACCAATAATATTGCCATCTACTTTTACACTGGCTTCGTTAACAACCTGAACTAAAAATCTCATTTACTGACCTTCAACAGCAGTTGTTGTAGTAGTTGTTTCTTCGGAAGATTCACTTGCATTTGCGTTCTTACGAAGATCCGCTACAAACTCATTGTACTGTGCCTCTGTATATCCAAAATCTGAACCCTTGAGCATTGACTCAAGAATTACGAAAGCAACGTTATTTATTCTGATCTCAAGAATATCCTTCTCTTCTGTAACAAGGATTCCATCAAGAACCTCAGATGAATCAAGAAGTGTGCCTCTAATCATGCCTCCAAACTCCTGAAGATTAAGGTTCTTTGTCTCCTTCATCTCTTCAAAAGAATCGAAGAAATAATCGTAACTGTCAAAATAAACTACAGGGATATTTGCCTCATCAAAAACTACATAGTCTGACTTATTGGCAGACACCTCACGGTATACATCTTCTACTCCGTCACCGTTAACATCAGCAACAATATTTGACTCGTTATAAAGAAGGCTGAAACCGTTTGTAGAAGCAAGTTCGAAAGTATAACAAACATCGTAAACCTGATAAAGCTTACGTCTCATAGCATACTTCTGTGAAAGATTAAGTGAGTTATAACCACTATTTGCGTACATCTTATCGCCAGCATAAATACCATCGATACAGTACATTACTTCAATAGAATTTCTCTCCTCATCAGACAATGAATTAAAGAAAGCTCTTGCACCAGCATAGTTATCGTTACCAGCACCAAATGCAACAAGAATTACATCAAAACCGTTACTTGTATAATTCTTAATCTGTGCAGCAACAGTCATAAGTGCACCGATACCAGAAGCGTTATCAGAAATACCGTCATATGTATAGCCTTCTGGTACTTCAGATGCTGCAAATTTACTATCGTAATGTGCACCAATTACTGCAGTTCTTCTAATGTTAGATGTCTTAATAGTATCTGCTGATTCAGCCTCATCAACGTGAATAAAACCTGTACCCGAAACACGTACAATGTAGTTATGGGAAACACTGCCATAAATACTTGTAAACTCCTGTGTTTCAACCTCAAACCCTAATGCCTCAAGACCAGTCTTGATAAAAAGTCCTGCCTGATTCTCATCCTCAGAATAAGCCTTACGGTTTGGGTATAAAGAAGCAAGTTCTCTCGCAAAATCAGCACCATATGTACCGTAATCTGCAGGAAGTAATTCTTCACTATCTTTAGAACAGCTGCTGATAGGAGCAACAAAAATAATCAAAGTCAGCAAAACTGCTGTTATTTTCTTCAAAAATTTATTCATACAATTACACATCGCTAATTACACTAATTCTCTTAGCGAAAATCTCCTTCGCCTCATTTACAGGCAAATCTTTAATAACCCACTTGCCACCATTAGCTTCGTTCAAATCAACAAATCTGATACGACCTGTTGTAAGTCTGTCCAAACGGTCAGATAAAGTCTTAATAATCATCTTACCTGAAACGTCCTTAAGCTTTGTTGGAAGTCCGAGGGCTTCGTAAATCTTAATAAGAGGTGCTCTTCTTCTCTCATCAACAGAACAAAGAAGACTTAAGGCAAGTGCCTCACCCTCCGAATAATTCATAAATCTAAAGTAACCTTCAATAGCACCTGCAATCTCGCTGCCAAGTGATAAAAGGTCAGGATTAAGCTTCTCAATCTTACTTCTGGATGCATAAACACGATTAAGGTATTCACGCATATTTCCAGGCTTTTCCATATCGATAAGAAGGCTTAAATCATCAAGGATTGCACATCTGATAATAGATGCATAACCATTAGCCTTAGTACGCTTATCACATGTTGTAAGGAAAGTTGGATCACAAATAACAACATCAGGCTTAAATGGAACATTAAGCTGGTCCTTGTGACTGCCTGAATTAAGTTTTGAGAAACTGGAAACAGAAATCTCAGCCATTGCATTAAGTGTTGTAGGAACTGCCATAAAGCTGATTCCACTGGAGAATACACTCGCTGCAAAACCAGTAACATCAATGATTCCACCACCGCCTAAGGCGATAACCCAGTCATTCTGACCGAAATCAAAATCAGTAAAATACTTAAACACCTGGTCTACTGCATTGATGCTCTTATTGTTATCAACACATTCAACCGGAATTAATACTGGTTTTACACCTCGAAGGATGAACTGATTTTCAAACTGATTATAGTAATAACCACTAACGATTCTGTCTGAGACTACAGCAATCTTCAATTTCTTGATATCAGATACTGTTGTATGCTCAAGAATATAGGCAGCCGCGAACTCAAAGGCTGTCTTCATTCCACAAAAGCATTCATAATTTCTGTTAGTCACTAATTTATCCATGCACATATAATATCATTTCCAAATATCTTTTCAAAAGAAAAAGTGGTACAATGTGCGCTGTATATATAATTATTAATAATAAGGACGGATGACTAATAATGAAGATTAGAACACGTTTTGCACCAAGTCCAACAGGATTCATGCATGTTGGTAACTTAAGAACAGCTCTTTACGAGTACCTCACAGCCAAGCACGAAGATGGTACATTTGTACTTCGTATCGAGGATACTGACCAGGAGCGTTATGTAGAGGGTGCAACTGACGTTATTTATAACACACTTAAGACAGCAGGCATCACACATGACGAGGGTCCAGATATTGGTGGAGACTTCGGTCCATATGTTCAGAGTGAGAGACTCACACTTTATAAGCCATATGCAGAGCAGCTCGTTAACGAGGGCAAGGCTTATAGATGTTTCTGTACAAAGGAAAGACTTGAGTCTTTGAAGGCTAATGCCAAGGAAGGCGAAGTTGTAGGTTACGACCGTCACTGCCGTGATCTTTCAAACGAAGAAATTGAGGCTAACCTTAAGGCGGGTATCCCATATGTAATTCGTCAGAAGGCTCCACTTACTGGTGAGTCTACATATCACGACTGTGTATACGGTGATATCACAATTCCTAACGAGGAGCTTGACGATCAGGTTCTCATTAAGACAGACGGATTCCCTACATATAACTTTGCTAACGTAATCGATGACCACACAATGGGCATTACACACGTTGTAAGAGGTTCTGAGTACCTTTCATCAACACCTAAGTACAATGCTCTTTACGATTCATTCGGATGGGAAATCCCAACATACATCCACCTCCCTCTTATCATGGGTAAGAGCGTTGATGAGAATGGTGAGACAGTTGTATCAAAGCTTTCAAAGCGTCATGGTTCAACTGGTTTCTTCGATCTTATTAACGAGGGTTACCTCCCAGAGGCAATCATGAACTATATTGCACTTCTCGGATGGGCACCTGCTGGTGAGTTTGAGAACCGCGAGATTTTCGCAATGGATGAGCTCATTAAGGCTTTCGACATTAACGGAATCAGTAAGTCACCTTCTGTTTTCGATTACGATAAGCTTGAGTGGGTTAACGCCGAGTACATCAAGAACATGTCTTCTGAGGACTTTAATGCTCACGCTAAGCCTTACTACGATGCTCTTGGCGTTTCTGAAGACAACTATGCTCTTCTCGAGGAAATCCTCAAGCCTAGAATCACAAGATTTACTCAGATTACTGAGAAGCTCCAGTTCCTTACAGAGCTTGCTGATTACGATGTAGCTCTTTTCGAGCACAAGAAGAGTAAGTCAAATCTCGAGACATCAAAGGATGCTCTTACAGCAGCTATCCCTGCTCTCGAGAACACAGAGTGGAACCGCGAGGCTATCTCTACTACACTTACAGAGCTTGCAGCTTCTAAGGAAGTTAAGAACGCACTCATCATGTGGCCAGTAAGAATTGCTGCTGCAGGTGTTGCTGTAACTCCTGGTGGATGCGCTGAGGTTCTTGTACTTCTTGGCAAGGACGAGGCTTTAAGAAGACTTAACATTGGACTTTCACGTCTTTAATTACAAATAGAAGGAGCAATAAAAATGGCTGACAACAAGCATTTTATTCACGAAATCATTGACGAAGAGCTTAAGGAAGGCGGCAGATGTTACGGTCAGACTGTACATACTCGTTTCCCACCTGAGCCTAACGGATACCTCCATATCGGACATGCCAAGGCACTTGAGATTGACTTTGGTACAGCAGAGCTTTATGGCGGTATGTGTAACCTCCGTATGGACGACACAAACCCTACTAAGGAAGACGAAGAGTATGTAGAGGCTATCAAGGAAGATATCCACTGGCTCGGCCACGACTGGGACGACAGATTCTACTATGCTTCTGAGTACTTCGAGAAGATGTACGGATTTGCTGTAGAGCTTATTCAGAAGGGTCTTGCTTATGTATGTGAGCTCACACCAGAACAGATGAAGGATATGCGTGGTGATGTTAATACACCTGCACAGTCACCTTTCCGTGACAGACCAATCGAGGAGTCATTGGAGCTCTTTGAGAAGATGCGTAGAGGTGAAGTTGAGGAAGGCAAGATGACACTTCGCGCCAAGATTGACCTTGCTTCAGGTAACTTCAACATGAGAGACCCTGTTATCTATCGTATGAACAGACTCCCACACCATAGAACAGGTAACGAGTGGTGCATCTATCCTATGTACGACTTCGCTCACCCTATCGAGGACGCTTTGGAAGGAATCACACATTCCCTCTGTTCTCTCGAGTTTGAGAACCACCGTCCTCTTTATGACTGGGTTGTTAATAACATTTCTGTAGAGTGCAAGCCTCGTCAGATTGAGTTCGCACGTCTTGGAATTACACATACAGTACTTTCAAAGAGAAAGCTTAGAAATCTCGTAGAGACAGGTATGGTATCTGGATGGGATGATCCACGTATGCCTACACTTTGTGGTCTTAGAAGACGTGGTTATACTCCTGCTTCTATCAGAAACTTCCACGAGCGTAATGGTGTTTCTAAGGTTAATTCTGTTGTTGAGTACGCTTTCCTTGAGTACTGCTTAAGAGAAGACCTCAATAAGAACGCTAAGCGTGCTATGGCAGTAGTAAATCCTGTTAAGCTCATTATCGATAACTATCCAGAGGGAAAGACAGAGGAGTTCACTGTTGAGAACAACCCTGAAAAGCCAGAGGATGGCACACGTGTAGTTACATTCTCACGTGAGTGCTGGATTGAGCAGGACGACTTTATGGAGGAGCCAGCTAAGAAGTACTTCAGACTCTTCCCTGGTAACGAAGTTCGTCTTAAGTCTGCATACATCATTAAATGCGTAGGCTGCGATAAGGATGAGAATGGTAACGTTACATGCGTTCACGCTACATACGATGAGGCCAGCCGTGGTGGTGATCCTGCTGACGGACGTAAGATTAAGTCTACAATCCACTGGGTTGATGCTAATACAGCAGTTGATGCTGAAATCAGACTTTATGATCGTCTCTTCACTATCGAGTCACCTGACCTTGCTGATGTTAACTACCTTGACTATGTAAATCCAGAGTCACTTACAGTAGTTACAGGCGCTAAGGTTGAGGCTTCACTTGCTTCTTGTAAGCCTGAGGACAGATTCCAGTTCTTAAGACTTGGTTACTTCTGTGCTGATAACAAGGATTCAAAGGAAGGACACCTTGTATTCAACAAGGCTGTATCTTTGAAGGATAGCTATAAGCCACAGTAATTCTTCTTAAAGGAGGATAGTTTATGTCATTACCATACGCAACACTTAAGCAAAACGGCTGGTCCTGCATAAAATCAAACTACTGGTACGTAGTTCTTGCTGATTTTCTTATAGCAATTATTGTTCAGGCAGCATCTGGAGTTGTTTCAGGTATCCTTTCAGCCATTATGACCGCTGTACTTCAGTTTACTGCTTTTGGAGCTATTGCTGTTTCTGGAGGCCTTGATCCTAATTCAGAATCAACTGCAGTAATTATCGCGTTGATTACATATTTTATCTTCTATGGAGTTATTCTTGTATTATCACTTGCTTTGTCTGCATTTGTTACAGAACCAATGAATGTTGGACGATCAAGTTACTATCTTAAGAACAGAACAAGAACTGCTACATTTACAGATATCTTCAATGGCGTTACAAAGAACTATAAGAATGTTGCTAAGGTATGTTTCTTCAGAGTGCTATATGTATTCCTTTGGAGTTTGCTCTTTGTAGTTCCAGGAATCATTAAGTCTTTGGAGTACTCTCAGGTTCCATTCATTCTTGCTGAGAATCCAGACATTGAGTATAAGGCAGCGTTATCACTTAGTAGCAGACTTGTATACGGACACAAGTTTGATATCTGCCTCTTCTATCTCTCATTTATTGGATGGTATTTGCTCAGCGTATTCGCAATGGGTATTGGACAGTATTTCGTTAATCCATACTATAACGCATCAAGAACTGAGCTCTACGAGTTCCTTAAGGTTGATGCAGTAGGCAGTGGCAGAGTTGCAGCAGAAGAATTAACACCTTATGCAACTCCTGTTATCTGATACAAATAATTTAAGACAAACTAATGGCCATCACATTACGTGATGGCCATATTTATTTGCTATTAAACTATTTAAAAATTAAAGGAATCGGTAACCACAAACGTGATAGTAATCCTTACCTGGTCTGATTACTGGTGAAGTAAATGCAGGAACATTAATTGCGTTAGGAAACATCTGTGCCTCAAGACAGATAGCACCGTGTGGCTCATATTGGATATCACCCTTCTGAAGGTTACCACCAAGGTGATTACCAGCATAAACCTGAATACCAGGCATATCTGTATATACTTCCATAACACGACTGCTCTTATTGTCCTTCAAAGATGCAACCTTAGTATACTTACCCTCTTCCTTATCAACACAGAAGTTAGTATCAACACCATTAGAATTGCATGTCTGTGGATGTGATGTTACAAGAACATTTGAAACGGGAGCACCCTCTTTAAAATCGAAGATTGTTCCCTTTACAAGAAGTTCTGAACCATCTGGGCAGTTATTAGCAGCCTTCAAAGAAATTCTGTCTGCATCGATTGTAAGAACATTCTCACCAACATAACCACTGTCATGTCCACCGAGATTAAAGTAAGCATGATTTGTAGGAGCAAAGATAGTTGCCTTATCTGTATTAGCCTTATACATAATAAGAAGTGTTCTGTCCTTGAGCCATGCATAAACTACAGTAGCCTCCAAATTGCCTGGGAAGCCGTCTGAGCCGTCCGGAGACAAATGAGTAAGAATTACACCATCTCCGTCTGCATCAGCGATAGAATCGAAGCCAGAAGCCTTAACGAAAGCATTAACCTCATCTTCTTTTAAAACATCACCCTTCCAGAACACGCGCTGGAAAGACTGGTTACCACCGTGAAGGTTATTACCACCATCGTTATTTGGAACTTCGTACTGAACACCATCGAGTTCAAACTTTGCTCCAGCAATTCTGTTAGCACTTCTGCCAACAACAGAACCATGGTTAGAACAATCAACCATATAAGAGTCAAGGTCCTTAAGACCTAAAACTACATCCTTAACCTCACCCTTATCATCAGGAATATTAAGTTCTGTGATAAGTGCTCCATATGTAATTACAGAACAACTAGCACCAAATGAACTGTTAATCGTAAACTTAGCAGAAATATCCTTATACTGCTCTGGATACTTTTCTGAATTATAAGCAGAAACAATTACACCCATAAAGTTCCCCTTCTCTCCCACTTAATCAAAAAATATTATACGCCAATTATATTATTCGTCTAGTGTAGTTGCAGGTTCAAAAGATAATGTTTCTTCTACTTCGCTACGATATTTAACTGCTTCCTCAGCAAGTTCAATAAGACGCTGCTGGCTGTCAAGCTTACTCTTTCCTCTCAAATCAAGCTTATGGTATGTACCATCCTCACTTAAGAAATGAGCTCTGATTGTATCGTTAAGTTCAACATCAAGTACTTCAAGAACACGCTTGCGGCAGTCTGGATCCTCGATTGGGAACATAAGCTCAACTCTTCTATTAAGGTTACGTGGCATCCAGTCAGCTGATGCAAGATACAAATCCTCATGACCTTCGTTATAGAAGTAGAAAATTCTTGAATGCTCAAGGAAACGTCCAGTAATTGATCTTACAGTGATATTCTCAGACATGCCTGGAACACCTGCTCTAAGACAGCAGATACCACGAACGATAAGGTCAATCTTAACACCAGCTTCAGAAGCCTTGTAAAGTTCCTTAATAACAACTTCATCTACAAGTGAATTAATCTTGGCGATAATTCTTGCTGGCTTACCATCCTTAGCATTCTCTGTCTCTCTTCTAATCTTCTTAACAAAGTAATCCTTCATCCAGATTGGCGCAGAGATAAGTCTTCTCCAGCTCTGTGGGATTGAATATCCAGAAAGCATATTAAAGAACTCAGAAGCATCTTCACCAAAGCTTTCGGATGCTGTGAAAAGACCAATATCAGTATAAATCTTGGCAGTGATGTCGTTATAGTTACCTGTAGCCAAATGGAGATATCTTCTGATACCATCCTCTTCCTTACGTACTACAAGAGTAATCTTACTATGTGTCTTAAGTCCTACAAGACCATAGATTACGTGGCATCCTGCCTTCTCAAGCATCTTCGCCCAGTTGATGTTATTCTCCTCATCAAATCTCGCCTTAAGCTCTACGAGAACCATTACCTGCTTACCGTTTTTAGCAGCCTCGAGAAGTGAAGCAATAATTGGTGACTTTGAAGATACACGATAGAGTGTCTGCTTGATAGCAAGTACGTTAGGATCAACTGCTGCCTGTCTTACGAACTCAAGTACAGGATCGAAACTCTCATATGGATGATGTACGATTCTGTCCTTTGCACGAATCTGATCAAAGATGTTATCGAGGCTCTCATCAAACATAGATGGAGCTGCCGGTGTATGGTTAGGATAACGAAGATTACCGTAGTTCTCCTTACCAAGAGCTGAATTAATCTTTGAAAGGCATGTCAGATCAATAGGACCACTTACGCTAAAGATATCTTCCTTATAAATCTTAAGCTCAGTAACAATAAAGTCGAGAAGATCTGGATCGATTCCCTCTTCTACCTCAAGACGGATAATCTCACCATAGCGACGCTTTCTAACCTGCTCCTCAATCTCCTTCAAGAGGTCTTCAGCCTCATCCTCGTCGATATCAAGGTCAGCATTACGCATAACACGATAGCAGCCAGAAGCAACTACCTTCTGACCGATAAAGAGCATATCGAGATTAGCCTCAATAATCTGCTCTACAGGTACAAAGTAAACCTTACCATCAGCACCAACGAGCTTATGAAGTCTTGGTACGACTGTAGGAATCTGAAGTGTGGCATAATTATTGCCTTCTGCTTCAGCATCACTATTCTTCTCAACGCCGTTTGCTGTAACTACGCTTCCACCACCCTCAAGCATTACGCACATATTGAGCATCTTGTTATAGATGAGTGGGAATGGTCTGGATGAGTCAACTGCCATTGGAGTAACGATTGGATAAAGCACTGTATTAAAGTACTCGTCACAGGCCTCCTGGAACTCATCTGAAAGCTCAGAATAATCGCTTACAATAATGTTCTCCTGGCGAAGAGATGGAACCAAAGATCTGTTGTATGTTGAATACATAAGTGCCATTGATTCACGTGTCTTTGCATCGATACGGCTAAGCTGCTCCTTAACTGTAAGTCCAGAGATATCAACCTCTGTAAAATCAACGCTGGCCATATCACGAAGTGAAGCTACACGAACGATATAGAACTCATCAAGGTTAGATGCAGTGATTGAAAGGAAGTTCAATCTCTCAAGAATAGGATTCTTGTTATCTCTTGCCTCGTGAAGAATTCTGTCATTAAACTCAAGCCAGCTAAGCTCTCTGTTAAAGAACTTCATGTTGGCTGTATTAACTGGCTTATCGTCAGTCTTTGTAGAAACCTTCTTTGTCTGAGGCTTCTTAACTGGCTTTTTCTTACTTACTGTCTTGGGAGCCTTCTTTGCTGCTACCTTCTTATCAGTTACTTTCTTCTTAGAAACTGTCTTCTTATCCTTATCAGCCATTTAACTGCCTCCTGATTCTAATCTCTGGTTCAATTCCGATAACCTGTCCAAACAACTCGCTTCTATGCTCAAAAGACCAAACCTCGAAAGACATATCCTCCGAAGCATCAACGGAAATATGAAGATTATCTGGGTAAAGATTAACTGAAACCTTACGTGCCTTCTGCTTATGAGAAGCATCGATTGCATCTGCAAGACGAAGCATAGCTGTAAGCTTGGATACAATAACCTTCTTGGAAGCAGGAAGATTCTGATACTCGAAGAAAGAATATGGATTCTCCTGTGGATAAAGTCTTACTACAAGCGCAATTGTATCAAGCTCATCGCTATCAAGGCCGATTAAGTCTGTGTAGCGAATAAGCGCATATGCAGCCTCGTTATGACTTGAAGCGTGAACGAACTTACCACACTCATGAAGTATTGCAGAAATCCTAAGGAGAAGTCTTTCTCTTGAAGTAAGTCCACTATACTTTAATGATTCATCGAAAATCTGAAGTGCAGTCTTTTCTACAAACTCGATATGCTTCTTATCTGACTTATATCTCTTTGCCACATTACGTGCAGCACGTACGAGCATATCCTCTGGATTAGATGAAAGCTTATATCCTGCAAACTTATTGCAGTAATCGTAGATAACACCATCTGACAAAGACGCGTGTGGAAGATAAACCTTATCTACTCCTGTGTACTCAACCATATTCTTAATGATCAACGCTGCTGGCAAAAGAAGTGGAGCAACATTAGATGCAATCTTGTTATTGAGTGTAAGGTCTGTAGGACGAGTCTTCAAAAGATACTCGTAAACCTTAAGGAAGTCTGCCTTTGAAATAACGCATGCATTATTAGGATCCATTCCTGCAAGTTTCTTAATAGAACCTAACTCACCACCAAATGCAATGAGACTCTGGTACACGATACCCTTAGGCTCAACTGCATGGTAGTCGTTAAGATCCTGTGAGATAAACTCCTCAAGAACATCCTCATAATGAGTAGTACGATTCTGAAGATCAGACAAAAGCTCATAAATTCTAAGAGAACCAAGAACCATGTTCTCACTAAAGATAAAATCTGAATTATCGTACACTGTAGCCTGCAAAGAACTTGCACCAAGATCAAGAATCATGGTTCCGTTATTAATCAAATCCTTAAACTCAGGCATAGTCTCCATAACAGCAAGATTCTGGTAGAAACGCTCCATGGAATTATCGAGGATTTCAATCTTAAATCCTGTTCTGATTCTAATCTGCTCAATTACAACATCTCTGTTACCAGCATCACGAAGAGCACTTGTAGCTACACAGAAAACTCTCTGGATACGATACTCCTTCACCTTCTGTCCAAAAGCATTGAGACACTCGCAAAGTTCTTCAAGCTGTGCTGATCCAATTACACCAGAACGATAACTCTTAGATCCTACTGAAATAAGTCGTCTGACAGCCTCAATTGCCTTAGGCTTGCCATTGGAACCAATTTCGAAAATCTTAAGTCTTGCTGTAAGTGAACCAATATCAATTACTGCGACTAATTTCTTGGCCATAAAATAAGCTCCATAATTTAATATATCTACGTAAGATTATATCAAATCACGGAGCCTGTTATTTTAAAAAGTATGTAAAATCTAAAAGAAAGTTTAATGAGATTTAGTTCTTTTTCTTAGCAAAGATAATGAGCTTACTTGCTACATAATTAAGGACAATAATTACTACATTGAGAATTACCTTAATAACAAGGTCAAGATCTACGCTGATAATGAAATCGAAAAGATGCTGAGTTAATCCCAATCTTTCAACGAGGACATACATTCCCAGGATATCAATTAAGCTTGTTACAAGACGGCATGCGAAGAAAGAAATAATTTCAATAGTAATTGCCTTCACGCCCTTCGCCTCGCTATGGAATACCCATTTACGATTAGTAAGATAAGCAAACAATACAGCAAGAATATTTGCAACAACAGTACTTATTCCTGCGCTCATCTTAAGTGGATTACTGCATACCCAGTAAACAACTACGTTTACAACAGTTGTAAGCACGCCAAAGATTGCATAAGGAATTACATCCTTGTATTTACTATAGAGTTCTTTAAGCTTATCCATCCGTTAGCGCCTGTCCTTCCCTAATCTCTTCTATTCAAAAACTTAGCAATTACTGCTCAGGTACTACAGCGTAGAAGATAAGATCTTCATCGTAATTATTGATCATAGAATGTGTATGACCCTTAGGGCAGTAATGACACTGACCTGGAAGAGCAACCTCAGTTGTATCATCCATTATGTAATCAGCCTTACCACTGATGATAAAGATCATCTCGCTGCTTGTATCGTGAGTATGAAGTCCAATTGAAGCACCAGGAACAAGTCTTCCTCTCATGATCTTACATGAAGAGTCAGTAAACATCTTTGTATTAAGTTCCTTCTCTCCACCCTTAAATGAAGGGAGTGCTTTTTCTTCCATACTGTTAAAATCAATAATCATATCAAATCTCCTATGTTCTATTTAAACTGCAATAATTTTAACACAAAATCCAACTCACTATTATCAGCCAATAATATCTGTATAGAAAATGCCTGTAATTCTCTGCATAAAAAGTGAAACAAGAGTAATACAAATCCAGCAGACAAATCCCATAAGAATAGGTTTACCACCCTTTTTTATAAGCTTAACGATATTAGTATTTAAACCAATTGCACACATTGCCATTGAAATAAAGAATTTCGCAAGAGTCTTCATAAGCTTAACGAAAGTAACAGTATAAAAAACTTTAAATCCACTATCAGGAAGAATTCCAACAACAGTAGAAATGATAGAAGCTGCAATAAAATAAAGAATAAACCAAGGGAAAATCTTTTTAAAAGAAAAGTTATTTGCCTTTCCTCCATCCTTTTTAGCTTTTGCTGTTCTATATAAAGCAAGAGCAAGTGTAATAGGAATAATTGCAAGCGTTCTTGTAAGTTTTACTGTAACTGCAGCAGAAAGAATACCTTCAACACCATAAATACCTTCAGCAGTAGACGCACAGGCTGTAACAGATGATGTATCGTTAACCGCAGTACCTGCAAAGATAGCAAAGCCTTCAGAACCAAGACCAATAAGACGACCAAATGTTGGAAATACCAAAGCTGCCATCACATTAAACAGAAAAATTACAGAAATAGCCTGAGCAATCTCTTCATCATCAGCATCAATTACAGGCGCTGTAGCAGCAATAGCAGAACCACCACAAATAGAAGAACCAACACCAATAAGTGTTGAAACTTTACTGTCCATCTTAAGGATTTTCATCATAACAAATGCAACAATAAGCGATGTTGCAATTGTAGAAACAATAATTGGAAGACTTTGTCCTCCTACCTTTGCAATAGTGCCAAGGTTAAGAGAAAAGCCCAGGATAATTACAGCCCACTGAAGAACTTTTTTAGAAGTAAATTTAATTCCAGAAGACATAGAATCTTTTGAAGCTAATGAAGGAAGAATCAATGTAACAATCATTCCAAACAGGATTGAAAAAACTGGTGCTCCAATTACTTCAAACGCAAAAGATCCTATTTTTAAGCCACTCAAAAAAGTAGCTATCAAAGCGATACCACCACAGAAAAGAATTCCTAATCCATTCTTCTTGATAAAACTCATAAATACCTCCTCACAGAACAGACTTATAATACATCGGTAGCGAGTAATATTACATTGAAAATCTTTACAAAAAATAAATTAACAGCATATTTACGATAGTACCAAGTGCAATACTAATCAAAGTACTGTGTTTCCATTTGTAAGAAACAACTACCACAAGGCTTGCAATAATCATGGCAATTGACTCGCCTTCAAATGGAGCTGCAACAATAGACTTAAGACAGTAAACAACAAGTACAGCGATAATTGTTGCTGGCAAAACATCACCAAGCTTCTTTAAAAACTCTGGCATCTTCCTCTTGCCGCTAAAAACAATAAATGGAAGTGATCTTAAAAAGATTGTGCAAAGGAATGCAACCACAATCATAATAATAATATCCTTAGGACTCATAAGTTATCCTCCCTGATATCATTATCAACAGACTTATTTTTCTCCATTCTCTGAACAATAATAAGAATCGCAGAAACAATAATTAAAGATGGAAGCATAAATGCCTGTGCGCCAAAAATAAGAAGGCAGATAAGCCCAACGCCAATTCCAATAAGAGCTGGGAAATGCTTCCTGGACTTCTCCCACTGATCGATAAAAATAATAATGAAAAGTGCAGTCATACAAAAGTCTATTCCCTTCATTTCAAAAGGAATAAGCTGACCCATAACGCCACCAAAAACACTTCCCAAATACCAGTAAGCATGACTTAATACTGCGATATAAAACATCTGCTTACGCTTATTTTCTTCGGTATCTTCCAAAGTTAAATTAACAGCATAAGTCTCGTCAGTTAAAGTCTGAATCATATAGGGCTTTTTTGCGCCCATCTTATTAAAATCATCAAGGAATGTAAGAGCATAGAATGTCTGGCGGCTGTTAATAAGAAGCGTTGTAAGAGCAACTGTAACCAAAGAAGCACCAGAACTTAAGAAAGTAATAAGAACAAACTGCATTGCGCCAGTATATACAAACACGCTTGCGAAGAGAGAATAAAACCATGGAAAACCATTCTCTTCCATCATTATTCCATACGCCAGGCTTAAGAAAAAATAACTGCACATAATAGGCAGTGATTTCTTAAATGCGATTACAAAGTTATTCTTATCCACAAATAGGTTTATCCTTGCTATAAATCTTACTTATAGCTTCAAAGACTACTCCTGCAAATACTCTGTGACCATCTTCATCAAGATGCTCTCTGTCCACACTTGAAGGCGAAACATAATCTGAAGCCTTCAAGAATTTTACACCATATTTGTATGAGATTCTTCCATAAAATTCTGGCAGTGTCTTAGACACTTTAACTGATACCTCATCAAACTCAGGATCAAAGCCATATTCACCTACACCTGATCCTAATTCAATTGGAGATACAACAAGAATCTCAGTAGCTGGAGATACCTTCTTAATAATAGAAATTAGGTTAGCAACACCAGATGCAATCTGCTCTCCATTACGTCCATAGAATGACTTAAGATCATTAGTACCAACCATCAAAACAACAAGGTCGACTGGATAATGAGACTCAAGAATAAATGGCAATGTAGAAGCACTATTACGACCAATTCTAGTTTTGTCCTCAAACTGAGAAGTACGTCCGCAAAGTCCCTCCTCTATTACCGTATAGTCAGAACCTAAATACTTCGAAAGAAGTCCAGTCCAGCGAACATTCTCAGGATATCTATTTGTAGTACCTGGAATTAGTCCCCAGGTATTTGAATCTCCAAAACATAATACTCTTTTCATAATTAATACACTCCAGAATCAATTGTTTTTCTGAAGTATATTTCTTAATTCCTACCTTGTCAATATGTTTTGTATGTATTATCAAAAATTCACTAAAAAAGAGTGCCTCTTACGAAGCACTCTTCTGTAGTTTAAAACTTAAATTAAGGATTAACCCTTGCTCTTGATGTACTCATCGATACCCTTGGCAGCTGCCTTACCAGCACCCATTGCAAGAATAACAGTAGCAGCACCTGTAACAGCATCACCACCAGCGAATACACCTTCCTTAGATGTCTGTCCGTTAGCCTCATCAGCAACGATACACTTCCACTTATTTGTATCAAGGCCCTTAGTTGTTGAAGCGATAAGTGGGTTTGGAGATGTACCAAGTGACATGATTACTGCATCTGTCTCGAGCTCGAACTCTGAACCCTCGATAACTACAGGACGACGACGGCCTGAAGCATCTGGCTCACCAAGCTCCATACGTACGCACTTCATACCACGAACCATGTGATCCTCTGTCTCAAGAATCTCAACTGGGTTAGTAAGAAGCTCGAACTTGATACCCTCTTCCTTAGCGTGATGTACTTCCTCAACTCTTGCAGGAAGCTCAGCCTCTGAACGACGGTAAACGATAGTAACCTCAGCACCAAGACGGAGTGCTGTACGAGCAGCATCCATTGCTACGTTACCACCACCTACAACTGCTACCTTCTTAGGACGGAAGATAGGTGTATCAGAATCCTCACGGAAAGCCTTCATGAGGTTATTACGTGTAAGATACTCATTAGCTGAGAATACGCCCTTAGCGTTCTCACCAGGAATCTTCATAAACATTGGAAGACCAGCACCTGAACCTACGAATACAGCCTCAAAGCCTTCTTCCTCCATAAGCTCATCGATTGTAACTGACTTACCAATAACTACGTTAGTCTCAATCTTAACACCCATAGACTTAACGTTAGCAACTTCTGCAGCAACTACCTTGTCCTTAGGGAGACGGAACTCAGGAATACCATATGTAAGTACTCCGCCGGCCTCGTGAAGTGCCTCAAAGATTGTTACGTCATATCCAAGACGAGCAAGATCACCAGCACATGTAAGACCTGCAGGACCTGAACCTACAACAGCAATCTTATGACCATTAGGAGCAACATCAACTGTTGGCTTAATTCCTTCTTCTCTGGCACGGTCAGCTACGTATCTCTCAAGCTTACCGATAGATACTGCATCACCCTTAACGCCCTTAATACAAAGAGCCTCACACTGTGTCTCCTGTGGACATACACGACCACAAACAGCAGGAAGTGCTGAAGACTTAGAAATTACATCATAAGCGCCCTTAAAGTTCTGCTCCTTAAGTGCTGTAATAAAACCAGGAATATCAATTGATACAGGACATCCCTGAACACATCTAGGATTCTTACAGTTAAGGCATCTGCCTGCCTCAAGAACTGCTTCTTCCTCTGTATAACCGAGGCAAACCTCTTCAAAATTCTTAGCTCTAACAAGTGGCTCCTGCTCACTGATTGCTACTCTTTCCATACCTGCAGCCATTACTTGTCACCTCCACAGAATCCGCATCCACCATGGTGTGTATCGCCTTCCTTAAGTGCAAGAAGAGCTCTACCCTCTTCTGTACGATAAAGCTTCATTCTCTCCATAGCTTCGTCGAAATTAACCTTGTGTCCATCAAACTCTGGACCATCGATACAAGCAAACTTAACTTCGTCACCTACTGTAAGACGGCAAGCACCGCACATACCTGTACCATCAACCATAATTGGGTTCATACTAACGATAGTAGGAATCTCAAGTTTCTTAGTTGTAAGGCAGCAGAACTTCATCATGATCATAGGTCCGATTGCAACGCAAAGATCATACTGCTTACCCTCAGCAACCAAGTCCTCGATAACCTTAGTAACCATACCGTGACGGCCATAAGAACCATCATCAGTTGTAATATAGAGGTTGCCTGCAACTGCCTGCATTTCCTCTTCAAGAATTACGAGATCCTTAGTCTTAGCACCAACGATTACGTCAGCGTCAATGCCATGCTCGTGGAGCCACTTAACCTGTGGATATACAGGAGCTGTACCAAGACCACCAGCAACGAAAAGAATCTTCTTTTTCTTAGTCTCTTCAATATCGTCTGTTACGAGTTCTGAAGCACATCCAAGTGGACCTACGAAATCGTGGAGATACTCTCCCTCTTCCATAGCCATCATCTTAGTTGTACTAGCACCAATAACCTGAACAACAATAGTAACTGTTCCCTCTTCACGGTTATAATCACAAACTGTAAGTGGAATTCTCTCACCAAGCTCATCAATTCTAACGATAACGAACTGGCCTGGCTCACAATACTTTGCAACACGTGGAGCAACAATATCCATAAGGAAGATTGTTGGGCAGAGCACGCGCTTTTTCTTAATTAAGTACATAAATGCCTCCATTAGCCCATAAGATATAACAATTATACCAAAAGGCAATGGAGGCACTCAATTATTTTTGTACAAATATCCCTAAAAATTTTAGGCAGATAATCACATCTTAGTTACCGTCTTACTTATTTCCTTATAAGAAAAATGCATATTCGCCATAGGTTCACTATCGTCTGCGATATATCCGACAGGCATAATGAGAACTACTTCTTCATTCTCGCTAATTCCCATAATAGAACGAAGTTCGGTTGGTGAGAAGAAGTTTACCCAGCAAGATCCAACACCACATTCCCAAGCCTCAAGCATTGCGTGTGTAGCAACGATAGATACATCCTGAACACCAGAATGAACACCTTCTTCCAAACGATTCTTCCAGTCCTCTTCCTTGTTATAAGTAAAAATAAGAACTGTCTTTGCGCCAAAGATGCACTTACTTGCCTTATTAATCTTTTCTAATGCTTCTTCGCTTTCTACTACGTAGATTCTCTGTGGCTGATAGTTACAGCCTGTTGGAGCAACGTTTGCTGCCTCCAGAATACGATCCATATGTTCTTTACTGATTGGCTCGTCTTTAAACTTACGTACTGAATAACGTGCTTTCGCTAACTCAAGAAAATCCATATTAATCTCCCTTATTACTTAAATGTATCTCCATACTTGAAGCCTTCTTTACATACTACTACTTTGTTACATGCCGGACAGCAGAACTTACGTCCCTTCTTGACATGAACAGACTTCATAAAATCGCTTCTTGAAGGCTTGAACTTCTTACCACAATCAGGGCACATAAAAGCTGCGCCTGCATAGTAATACTCAGAAAGAACTACCGCAAGCATAAATCCAATACATACACCAAGGATTGCAGGAATAAAACTTAAAATGTTATTTGTGATAACAAAGCCACCAATAACCACAGCCAGAATCAAAAGAATCTGAACGAGCATTAAGGCAGCATAAACTTTATGATTCTTTGGAACGTTCATATAATATCCTCCCTTACATTTTTAATCATAACAAAGAAAAAAGAATCTATCAGTTAACAAAATAAAAACATCAAAAAATGCAGCCACTTTTGAGCGACTGCATCTTATGTTCATTCTTGATTTAAAATCACACGCGAAGTGAATTGTTTCCTGTCTCGTGATCCATTCTCCAGCTGATACAACGGTTAAGGTAGTGCTCGTACTCTGGATTCTTACACATTCCCTTACCAGGAACATCTGAAATCTTGGCAACATCCATACCATTACATGCTGTTGTCTTCATTACGATATTAAGTGAAGGTTCATCTGTATCGTTAGCAATAAATGTACCGATACCAAATGCTACCTTTGACTTACCCTTGAAGTAACGATTAATCTTTGTTGCCTTCTCAAAGTTAAGACTGTCACTAAAGAGAAGTGTCTTTGTAAGTGGATCAATTCCAAGTGACTTATAGTGAGCAATCATCTTGTCACCCCACTCAAATGGATCAGCACTATCGTGTCTTACACCACTAAAGAGTGTTGCATAAGTGAGCTGGAAATCCTCAAGGAAGCAGTCTGTTGTAATTGCATCTGTAAGAGCAGTACCGTTAAGTACTCCATACTCCTTAACCCATGCATCAAGTGCATACCAGTTAGAGAAAGCTGGGTTATGCTTGTGGTTACCCTGACCTACGCACATAATCCACTCATGTGCCATTGTACCTACAGGAGTAATACCATGCTTCTTTGCAAGATAAACATTAGATGTACCTACGAAAGTTGAAGTAGGATACTTATTCTTTGAAAGCATCTGAACAGCAAGATCCTGAGCCTCACCAGAAAGTCTTCTTCTCAAACCAAACTCAGAAAAAGCACCAAGCTCATACTCATCTGTCTTAAGTTTTTCTACCTTTGCCTCAAGTCTTCTCTTAAAGCTCTCGAAAAGCTTATCGTAGTCATATGCCATTCTGAAATATACTTCATTAACGATAGCAAGTGTTGGGATCTCATACATAGATGTATTAAGCCATGTTCCCTTTGTCTCGATTGTAAGGCCACATGGAGCATCTGTACCAAATGAGAAATCCTCAAATCTTGGCTTCCAAAGTCTTAGAAAGTCACAGTAAGAACCCTTAATCCACTTAATAGCGTGAAGATACTCAAGCTCCTCCTCTGTAAATCTTAAGTCACAGTAAAGCTTAATCTGTCTTTTAATCTCTTCGATCATCTCAGGTGTGAAACGAACATCTGTATTACGGCACTTGAATGACCAAGTTGTCTTATAATCACTGAACTGATGGTAGATAGCCTGACCCATCGAAAACTTATATGCATCTGTTTCCAACAAGCTAGTAATAATTGGTTCCATGTAAAGTCTCCTTATATAAACGGAATATCAAAGAAAATATTAGCACTAATTCTGCCAAACTTCTAACAAACAAAATGAAGAATTCGTAAAGGTTTTTGTTTTTAAAACGCAAATATAGAAATTCTATTTTTCTATGTTATAATTATGAGGCTCTGCGGGCGTGGTGAAATTGGCAGACACGCCAGATTTAGGTTCTGGTGGTAACCCCGTGCAGGTTCAAGTCCTGTCGCCCGCACCAAAAAGGACTTCTCATTCGAGAAGTCCTTTTTTATTACTCTTTATCCTCTTCGTTTGAAGGCTCTTCCTTGGAAGTTTCATCAACAGATTCTGTCTCATTTACTACTGTTTCAACAGTTTCTTTTAATTCTTCCTGCTTATGATCAATGATCTCACCAGTCTCGTTTTCAACAAGCTCTGCGAGTGCCTCATCTACTCCCTCATCTATTGTAGGAATATTCTTCTTTTCATTCTTGCTACGCTTATTCTTAATAGCAAGAACTACATTATCGTTAGCACCGTCAACCATTGTATGTGCATGTGCATGTTCATGACTATGACCATGTCTATGTTCATGTTCGTGTTCACGCTCGTTTTCATTCTTATTCTTACGAGGCTTCTTGTCTGTATCCTTCATATAAACATATGGAGAATCACCGAACTGCTTGTAGTTATAGTAATAATAAGTATTAGAACCACCACGAACATCGTTCATGATTGCACCAAGAATAGCGATACCAGACTTTCTAAGACGGTTGATACTCTCTGATACTGTGTTAATCCAAACCTGATCCTGACGTACTACAAAGAGAGCACAGTCTGCTGCCTGGTTAAGGCTCATTGAATCAGAAACCTGACCTACCGGAGCAGTATCAATCAATACGAAATCGTAATCGTCCTTGGCACTACTAATGATCTCAACCATTGTATTATCAAGACGAAGTCTTTCATCCTCGAGACGAGTTGGAAGGATATCAAGATTAGAATTAATTCTTACGATAGCATCCTTAACATCGATGTCTCCACGATAAACTGCATTAAGGCAGTGACGCTCGTCCTTCTCAAACAAGAACTTACTTGCAAGGCTAGGATTACGTACGTCCATATCGAAAAGGAGTGTCTTATAGCCAAGGCTTGAAAGCGCATATCCAAGATTTGCTGTAATAGAACTCTTACCTTCCTTAGCGGCTGAAGATGTTACATATACGCAAACGTTATCGATATCCTGAAGTCTATATACAAGAACGTGAGCACATGCCGAGAAGTATTCCTGCACGCTCGTGAATTCGTTCGCTGAGAAGCTGTTAATCTTCTGGGTAAAGTAATTCTTATCTCCCGGTATCTCACTCAAAATTTCAAGATCGTAAGCTGCCTTAACGTCCTCAGAGTGTAAGTATGTAGGATGGATAAAGTGCTTAACGAGATAGTATCCGGCACTGATAATAATTCCAAGCATAAAGCAGATAGCAACAATCTTAACATTAATAAATGTAAGAGAGTTTGTTCTAACCTTAGGTGGATTTACTACAGTAACGTCACCAATCTTAAGTGTGCTTATAAGGATATCAGGAACAACATCCATAATTGCATTAAGAATAAGTACGCCCTCATCAGGATTATCCCAGATAAGTGTCATCTCGATAATCTGAGTTGACTCATACTGTGAAAGCATAAGCTTAGGCTTAATATCATCTGCATCAACACCAATAAGCTGGAGGTTCTCTGCTGCTGCATTCAATGTAGAATCACTCTTACATACATAGATAACGGCATCAGTAATATCCTCAGCAAGGTGGATATCAGCTGCATTAGGATCAGAAGAATTTGCACTAAAGAGACCATCTTCGTTTACAGAAGTAACAGCAAAAGACGCAGTAACATAGTACTCAAGTTTTGCAAGACCTTTGACATAGAACGCAAAGCTTATCAGTATTCCTACCAATAAACCGATAATAGCGAAACCAACCATCGTCTTATGATACTTGATTACAATGTACAATATGTCGTCCAGGCGGATTACCTGTTCGTTATTCTTGCCATTATTCTCAGATGCCATTATTTAGCCCCTTTACGACGTTCTTCCTTTCTTCGTTTTAACCACTTTGGCACTACGATTGCTATAGCACCACCGAGGAATATTACGATAATACTTCCTACTCCGAAGAGAGCCATATAGCTCTTAGGAGTAAGTACACTAGCGTTGAATTTTTGTACCTCTACAACATCTTCAACTACAATTGTAATCTCACGGTCCACATTTTCTATCTTCAATGTGTAAACACCTGTTTCGATTCCGTTAATTTTGTAAACAGTTCCATCAGATGTCCAGCTATGAACTACAACACCATTCTGGTTAACAAGACTTACGTTATATCCAGCAAGTGGAGTCTTTAAGATTCTATCTATAGTACTAATCTCAAGTCTGAGCATTCGGTACTGAAGATCAACCTTCAAAAGCGGAGACTGTTCAATATATCCAGCTGAATTAACAGTAAATGAGATAGGCTCATTATTTGAAAGATATCCATAAACTACATCCACTTCAGAAAGAATATAAGTTGTATTCTTCTTAAGTCCTGTAATCTCGAAGTATCCAGCATCGTTTGTAATAAAGTGTCTATTCTCATCCGGATCATCAGCACTACTTAACATGTAAGTCATACCTGTAATGTACTGCTCTTCCAGATATTCATCCTTAACAACAACACGAACAGTTGTGAGATCAGATTCAAGTACAACAGCAGGTGCATACGCTCCAGCCTCTGTACGTTTTTCCAAAGTTACTACTCTGGAATCAAGTGTTGGGAACGCATATCCAAATGGAAGGTCTCTTGGAACAAGTGTGTATGTACCAAGATAAAGTTCAGAACCTAATCCATATCCCAACTCATCACATGTAATTACATCTACAACCTCACCATTACGATATCTGACTGTACCGTCTGGTGTAATTACGTCACCACTTGCAACTACGTCAAATACAACACCAGGAAGTCCTAATCCAGTAGCAGAATCGTTAAGCTGAACCTGAATATTGTTCTTGGAAGGTCCAAGAGGAATTCTTACAACATATGGTTCATTCCATTCATATGTGTCATCAATAGTGAAATGGAAATCCTGTGCGTAGTCATAACCTTCAACTGGAGTCGTCTGGTGGAAATAATATTCGCCAAGTCTGATTTTCTCAGGAAGGTAGAAATCACCATCTTCTGTTGTAAGGAACTCTGTATAAGATTCAAGAACAGGATAATGAGTTGAAAGCGTCTGTCTTGAACCACCAGCTGTATAAAGTTCAAAAGTAACATTTGCTGCTACGATTGTCTTATTTGTTTCTTCGTCATAAAGAACAACATGTACAGCTGCTCTGTCACCTTCTGGCTGCTCTACTACAGTTGGAACAGGTGTTGGAGTTGTACCTAACTCATCAACTCCGTGGCCACCGCCACCACCGCCGCCGCCACCGTTATTGTCGTGGGCTGGTCTTGGTGTTGGAGTATTAGTTGGAGTTGGTGTTGGTGTCGCTCTATAGCTGGCAGCATGGTCATAATAACTTGTGTGATCATTATCATCATGCTGCTTACCATTATTACGATTATCAAGAAAACTGAGCACGAAAAACATAAGGATGAGTAAAACTACCATCATAAGAGTGGTAATAATATCTACCATCGATTTCCAGTAAGATACTGTATCGTTTTCCCTAGTTCTTCTTCTCATTAATAATTAATATCCTTCTACTATTATTCTGGCTGCTGAGGATTCTCAGAATCGTTATAGTACTTAAGCATTGTTGTGTAGTACTTAATCTGAAGTTCCTTCATCTGTGTATCCTCATTTGGAATTACGTACTTGTGGAAGTCATCTGTAAATAAGTAAAGATCTCTAAGGAGAATATTCCAGAAGTACTTATAAATGAGGTTAAAACAAATAGAAAGAATCAAACCTACGATGGATGTGTAGAACGCAATCTCGATACCATTGATCAAAGTCTGAAGGCTTGTAATAGCAGCTGCTACAGAACTAAATCCGATACTACCGATACCAATAAGAAGACCTACGAAAGTACCAAGAATACCAATACCTGTAAGTGTCTCTGGAATCTGATTAATTGCACTTCTCCATGTCTTAATTGCAATAGCATCTTCGTTAAAGAGATCCTCAATATCAGGAAGAACTGAATTAGGATTACGCTTACGTGTGACTACGTTCTCCTTATAAACTGCAAACTCTGTATCAAGAGCATCAATCTCAAAGAGATGCTCGTTACGTGAAAGTACTGTCCAGAGATTGTCTGTAGCAATCTCCTTCTTCTGAAGATGAATTGTTCCACGAGCATACTGGAAAGCGCGGCTATAACGGCTTACTCGCAAAATACCAAAGATAAAACCTAACATCATTGTTAGTGACTGAACGATAACGAAAAGCATTGAAAGTCCATCTGGGGAAAATGCAATCAAAAGACCGCAAACAACTACCATGAAGAAACCAACAACAAGTGTACCCTTTTTCACTCTTTTTCCTCGCTTTCAAACTCTTTAGAACATTTTAAAAGATAAATATGTACAAACAATGAATTACGCAAAAACCTTACAGTAAATTCACAAATTAGAAACAAAAACAGGGGTGATGTTAGAATTTTGTTGGAAGCATCAAATTCCAACATATTAAAAGCCTCCGATAAACGGAGGCCTAAAATCTTATTCTTCATCAAGCTTAAGAACGCTCATGAATGCTTCCTGTGGTACAGATACTGAACCTACCTGACGCATTCTCTTCTTTCCTTCCTTCTGCTTTTCAAGGAGTTTCTTCTTACGTGTGATATCACCACCGTAGCACTTGGCAAGAACATCCTTACGGAAGGCTCTGATTGTCTCACGGGCAATTACCTTACCACCAATACAAGCCTGAACAGGGATTTCGAAGTTCTGCCTTGGGATGTTCTCCTTAAGCTTTTCTGCCATACGGCGTCCACGTGCATATGCCTTATCAGCATGTACGATAAATGACAACGCATCAACCTGGTCACCATTAAGAAGAATATCAAGCTTTACAAGCTTAGATCTGTCATATCCTGAAAGCTCGTAATCAAGTGAAGCATATCCTCTTGTACGAGACTTAAGAGCATCAAAGAAGTCATAGATAATCTCGTTAAGTGGCATTCTGTAGTGAAGCATTACTCTTGTTTCATCAAGGTACTTCATGTCCTTATACTCACCACGACGATCCTGACAAAGCTCCATAATATTACCTACGTAATCCTTAGGAAGCATAATTGTACAGTTAACCATTGGCTCTTCCATGTACTCAATCTCAGATGGGTCTGGCATATTAGTTGGGTTATCAACCTCAACGCACTCACCTGAAGTCTTATAAACCTTATAAACTACTGATGGAGCTGTAGAAATCAAATCCAGATTAAACTCTCTTTCGAGTCTTTCCTGGATTACCTCATAGTGGAGAAGCCCCAAGAATCCGCAACGGAAACCAAAGCCCAAAGCAGCTGAAGTTTCAGCCTCAAAAGACAAAGCAGCATCGTTAAGACGAAGCTTTTCAAGAGCATCACGAAGATCTCCGTATCTTGCACCATCAACAGGATAGATACCGCAGAATACCATCTGCTGAATTGACTTATATCCTGTAAGTGGTTCTGGTGCCGGGTTCTCTGCAAGAGTTACAGTATCACCAGGAGCTGTATCTGAAACGTTCTTAATAGAAGCGCAGATATATCCTACTTCGCCTGTAAGAAGGCACTTTGAAGGGATAAACTCACCTGGATGGAAGTAACCAAGCTCAGTTACAACGAACTCCTTACCTGTATGCATCATGCGAATCTTATCGCCTGCCTTAACAGAACCTTCCTTAATACGAACGCTTACGATAACGCCCTTATATGGGTCATACTTTGAATCGAAAATCAAAGCTCTCAAAGGCTTATCCTCATCACCCTTTGGAGGTGGCAAGTACTTTACGATGCCCTCAAGAACCTCATCGATACCAACGCCGTTCTTGGCAGAAATAAGTGGAGCGTAAGATGCATCAAGTCCGATATCATCTTCAATCTCATTTCGAACTTCCTCAGGACGAGCTGATGGAAGGTCAATCTTATTAATTACTGGAAGAACCTCGAGGTCACTATCTACTGCAAGATAAACGTTAGCAAGTGTCTGTGCTTCTACACCCTGAGCAGCATCTACAATAAGAACTGCACCATCGCAGGCAGCAAGGCTTCTACTAACCTCGTAGTTAAAGTCAACGTGGCCAGGAGTATCGATAAGATTAAGAATATACTGATTTCCGTCAGATGCTGTATAAGTCATTCTTGTTGCCTGTGACTTAATTGTGATACCTCTTTCTCTCTCGATATCCATGTTATCGAGGATCTGAGCCTGCATCTCACGCTTTTCCAATACTCCGGTATTCTCGATCAAACGGTCAGCCAAAGTAGACTTACCGTGATCGATATGAGCAATAATACAGAAATTTCTAATTAGTTCCTGTCTGTCCATCTAATACCTCAATAATTAAAACTCTTATAAAAGACCAAAGTGGTCAAATGGGAATACACCGATAAGAGCAATTCCCTTAATTCTGTCCACTGAAAATGGACCAAGATTACGGCTGTCGTTACTTACCATACGGTTATCTCCCATACAGAAGTACTCATCAGCACCCAATGTAACCTCATCTATTCCGCTGGACATAATTGTTGTAACTACATCATCAGAAAGGTATGGCTCATCAAGAAGTACGAAGTCAGAAGCGCCAACTTCCCTGATATAAACCTTACCGTCGCTGATACGGATTGTCTCACCTGGAAGAGCAATAATACGCTTAATAAGGAACTCTTCGCGGTTATAACCTGGCATATCGTGGCCATCGAGAATTACGATATCTCCACGGTGATAGTTGTGGAAATATGTAGAAATCTTCTCAGTAAAAATTACCTCGCCACTGATAAGTGTTGGATACATTGAATCACCGTAAACGTTATCTCTCTGGATAACAAATACGACAAGCAAAACACCAATAATTGCACCTAATGCAATCATCTTTACCCATGAGAGAACTTCCTTAAGAAGTGAATTATCCTTCTTTGGAGAACGATCCAAATGCTTAACTTCAATTCTCTGTGGCATATTGCCGTTATTCAACTCACTATTAAACTGATTATCACTCATAGAATTAGTCCATTACGAGATTATCAAGATCGTCGTCACTTGCATCATTTGCAAGATTTACTGCAATAGCAAGCTCCTCAAGCTGCTTGTCAGCTACTGGAGATGGAGCATCTGTCATAAGGTCAGAAGATGTCTGTACCTTAGGGAAAGCGATAACTTCACGGATAGACTCAGCGCCTGTCATGAGCATTACCATACGGTCAAGACCGAATGCAAGACCACCATGTGGAGGTACACCATACTTAAATGCATCGAGAAGGAATCCGAACTGCTCCTGAGCTGACTCCTCTGTGAAGCCAAGAAGCTTAAAGATTCTCATCTGGAGGTCTCTGTCGTGAATTCTGATAGAACCACCACCGAGCTCACAACCGTTAAGAACGATATCGTAAGCCTTTGATCTTACCTTACCCTGATCTGACTCAAGGAACTCAAGATCCTCATCCATTGGGCATGTGAATGGATGGTGCATAGCCATATATCTTCCCTCTTCCTCAGAGTACTCGAACATTGGGAACTCAGTAACCCAGCAGAGCTTAAAGTCATTTGGCTTAATAAGACCAAGCTTCTCAGCTGCTGCAATACGAAGAGCACCAAGAGCTGCCCATACAACCTTATTAACGTCAGCTACGATACAGATAAGATCGTTCTCTGTAGCGTTTGTAGCATTCTTAATTGCTGCGATATCCTCTGGTGTCAAGAACTTAAGGAAAGATCCACGTGGTGTCTCAGAAGGTACGAGCCAAGCCATTCCCTTTGCCTTATATGTCTTACAAACCTCACCAAGAGCATCGATTTCCTTACGTGTGAAAGAAGCTCCACCTGGAACTACAACAGCACGAACTGTTCCGCCAGCCTCCAAAGCGCTCTTAAATACTACGAAATCAATGTTTGAAACTGCATCAGAAATGTTCTGGAGTTCCATATCGAATCTGAGGTCAGGCTTATCTGAACCGTAACGATCCATTGCATCCTGCCATGTAATTCTTCTGATTGGCTGCTCAATATCAACGCCAAGAATCTCTGGGAATACTCTTGCAAGGAATCCCTCAGTTACGTTCATAACATCATCGCAGTCAACAAAGCTCATCTCCAAGTCAACCTGTGTGAACTCTGGCTGTCTGTCAGCACGAAGGTCCTCATCACGGAAGCACTTTGCAATCTGCATATATCTGTCGTAACCAGCGAGCATAAGGAGCTGCTTATAAAGCTGTGGAGACTGTGGAAGAGCAAAGAAAGAACCCTGCTTAACTCTTGAAGGTACGAGGTAGTCACGAGCACCCTCTGGTGTTGACTTACCAAGCATTGGAGTCTCAACCTCGATGAATCCCTTATCATCGAAATAGTCTCTTGCGCACTTAGCAATCTTATGACGTGTCATAAGGTTCTTCTGCATAACTGGACGACGAAGATCCAAGTATCTGTACTTAAGACGGAGCTGCTCATTAGCTGTGTCATCATCCTCGATATAGAAAGGAGTTGTCTCTGACTCAGAAACGATACGGAGGTCATCAAGAGCAATCTCGATATAACCTGTCTGCATCTTAGGGTTTGGAGCAGATCTTAACTGAACTGTACCTGATGCAGCAAGAACGAACTCACTTCTGATAGAAGCAGCCTTTGTTCTGATTTCCTCACTTGACTCTGGTGTTACAACGAGCTGAATCTCACCTGTTCTGTCACGGAGAGTAATAAATGTAAGACCACCAAGGTCACGGCACTTATGGCACCAACCCATCAAAGTTACCTTAGAACCTACATTCTCCTCTGTTAATTCAGCACACATATGTGATCTCTTAAGACCATAAATTGACTCTGACATTACTAATTACCTTCTTTCAATCAAATATTATTCTTCAAATACTCAGACAACTCACTGATTGCTACCTCAACCTGTGAACCATCTTCCATCTTCTTAACCATTACCTTACCAGAAGCGATCTCATCGTCTCCTACTACTACGAGATAAGGAATGTTCTTCTTACCTGCGTACTTCATCTGAGCTCTGAATGCTCTTCCCATAAGATCCTGCTCACAGCCAACACCGTTAAGTCTTAAGTCGTAGCAGAGCTTTGCAACAACATCCTTTGCAGCGTCTGACATGCCTGCAAGATATACCTTAACGTAATCTGGCTTTTCAAAATCAATTCCCTGAGCCTCAGCCTCGAGAAGGAATCTCTCTGCACCCATGGCAAAACCGATACCTGGAACTGAAGGGCCTCCGACACTCTGTACAAGACCATCGTAACGTCCACCACCACAGATTGTTCCCTGTGTTCCTACGTTCTCAGAAACGAACTCGAAAACAGTACGTGTGTAGTAATCAAGACCTCTTACGATATTAGGATCGATTGTGTAAGCGATACCCAAATTCTCAAGTCTTGACTTAAGCTGATCAAAGTGAGCCTTACAATCATCACAGAGGTGATCGATAAGTCTAGGAGCGTTCTTAACAATCTCCTTCTCACCATCAATCTTACAGTCGATCATACGAAGTGGGTTCTTCTCAAATCTGTTACGACAGTCCTCACACATTGTATCTACGTGTGGTCTGAAGTGATCCTTTAAAAGCTCGTTATAAGCTGCACGGCAAGTTGGGCATCCGATTGAGTTAATGCAAAGCTTGATTGACTTAAGACCCATTCTCTTAAAGAAAACATCGAGGATGCTGATAATCTCTGCATCAATCTCTGGTCCTGCTGCACCAAAAGCCTCAAGACCCAACTGGTGGAACTCTCTATAACGACCCTTCTGCATCTTCTCATAACGGAAAGCAGTGATATCGTAGAAAAGTCTTACTGGACCTGGAAGATTATTCATTCCGTGCTCAATAAAGCTTCTAACTACACCTGCAGTTCCCTCAGGACGAAGAGTAATGCTTCTGCCACCCTTGTCCTCGAATGTATACATCTCCTTCTGTACAACGTCTGTAGTATCACCTACACCACGCTGGAAAAGGTTAGTGTCCTCAAATGTTGGAATTCTGATTTCCTCATAGCCATACATATGGCATACGTCAGCAAATGTCTGCTGAGCCTTGTGCCAGCGGAAAATCTCCTCTGGAAGTATGTCTTTTGTACCCTTAGGGGCTGTAATACTCATATGTCTCTCCATTATTTTAAAATAATATATAGCAACAAGTGATTATATCAAAGTTCAGTAAGAAATAAAAGCATAGCAAGCACTGCAGGGCCTGCTGTTTCAGTTCTTAAGATTCTCTTTCCAAGTGTTACCTTAAGTGCTCCAAGATCCCCTGCAAGATTAGCCTCGTTTTCAGAATATCCACCTTCAGGTCCGATAAAGATTCCTACCTTAGATAAATCCTTATCAGAAACTGCCTGTTTTAAAGTCTGGCCCTTTTCTTCTTCCCATGGAAATAAAACAACATCATTCTCTTTAGAAGCCATTTCCAAAGCTTCCTTAAAAGATACTGGCTCAGTTACTTCAGGCACAATACCACGCTGGCACTGTCTTGCTGCCTCAAGCGAAATCTTCTGCCATCTGTCGATTTTGGATGCCTTATCGCTTCTCGAAATTACGCGCTCTGAATATACAGGCACAATTCTGCTAACGCCAAGTTCTACGGATTTCTGGATTGTAAGATCCATTCTCTCGCCTTTTGAAACAGACTGATAAAGCGTAATAAAAGACTTCGGTTCAGTCTCGTTAAGCTTTTGGCTGACAATTTTAAGAACCACTTCGTTCTTGGAAGCAGAGTCAACTTCGCATAAATATTCAGTTCTGTTCGAACTTACAAGAGTTACCTCCTCACCTTCACGCATTCTTAAAACTGAGGCGATGTAATGGGAGTTTTCCTTATCGAGCGTAAAATACTCGTCGTTAATTTCCAATATGTCAATAAATAGTCGTGTCATTTTTATAAATCTCCTACAAGTGAATTTTAGCACTTATCCGTATAATTAAACTATAGATTTAGTTCGGGAGGAACAATTATGGAATACGAAATCAAAGGAACACCTTTCCCTGTTGCAATTTGTACACTTCATAATGGAGAGTCACTTATTACAGAGAGAGGCTCAATGAGCTGGATGTCAGATGGCATGGACATGAAGACAGTCGGTGGCTCAGTTGGTAAGGCACTTGGCCGTATGTTTTCTGGAGAGTCATTGTTCCAGAACAGATACACAGCAACAAAGGAAGGCGCATTTATCGCTTTCGCATCTAGTTTCCCAGGTAAGATTTTGCCACTCGATATTCGTCCAGGAAGCGAAATTATCGTTCAGAAGTCTGGTTTCCTTGCTTGCGAAGAGTCAGTAGAACTTTCTATCGCTTATAAGAAAAAGTTCGGTGCTTCAGTATTCGGTGGTGAGGGTTTCATCATGCAGAAGCTTTCAGGTAACGGTACTGCTTTCGTAGAAATGGACGGTGACGTTTGCGAGTACAACCTGGCTCCAGGCGAGACAATGTATCTTGATACAGGTTACCTTGCCATGATGGAAGGCACAGTAACAATGGATATCGAAATGGTTAAGGGCGCAAAGAACATTCTCCTCGGGGGTGAAGGCTTATTCAACACTAAAGTTGTAGGCCCAGGCAGAGTATGGGTTCAGACAATGCCAATTGCAACTCTTGCACAGTCAATCATTCCTTATATTCCTACAAAGGGTTGAGCTTTACTTGAAAACGCAGATGACGTTTTGGAAATCATAAGTAATCTAAGCTAACAAAAAGCCCTCTGATTAATTTCAGAGGGCTTTAAAATGCAAAAAACTAATTAAAATTACTTGTTATCAGAACCTGTAAGAGAATTAAGACGATTACGTAATTCCTCAAAATCTACGATAGACTTATTAACCTCAGTCTTAAGCTTAAATCCTGGCTTAGCAAGATCTGATACTGCACCAAGTGGTCCTGGAGCTGGCTTTTCAATTGCTGTTGTAACAGCAGGAGTAGCATCAGTAGTCTCCTTCTTATCAAATACACGTGCAATATCTCTGATTGACTTACTTGGTGAAACAAGAGATGTGCTCTCAGCAGTTGAAGCCTCTGCTTCTTCTACAACTGGAGTCTCAACCTTAACCTCTGGCTTTTCCTCAGGCTTTCTAAGTGAAGGTACAGCAGTCTTAGGCATTGAGATTGTAGGCATCTTGAATGTTGGAACCTTGAAAGATGGTACAACAAGAGGCTTTTCCTCAACAGTTTCAACTGGTGGAATTACTGCCTTCTCGATGCTCTCCTCTACCTGCTCTAAGTCCTTAGAGATAACTTCTTCAGCAGAAGCCTTAATCTCCTCGTTAAGTTTCTCGTCAATCTTAATATCCTCAACTACTGGCTCAGAAGGAACCTCAAAGATATCCTCCTTACTTGGGAAGCTGATTACCTCTTCCTCAACAACGTAAGTACCTGCCATGAAAGACAAAGCAGTATCGACTGCCTCGCTAATATCCATGCCCTTAGCCATGAAGCACACAATTGCAGTAGCAAAATTGTACTTCTCTGGATCAAATTCGATATTCAAAAGCTTAGGAGCAATAGTATTTGTCTTAAATCCATCGAAAAGGATTGTCTTACCATCAGTTCTCTCAGAACCCTTAATCAAAACAAGACAACCATAGAGATTAAAAATCTTCTTTGCTGCCCTTAGATAATCATTAGGCATTCTGCACTCGAACTCAGCAAGAAGCTCTGCCTCAAAAGAATTAAGAACAATAAGCTTACAAATAGAAGCGAACTTGGAAGAAACAGTTCTATAAACATCCTCATCAACAAGAATATCTCCAGAATCCGAAATAAGATAAGGCTCTAAAAAGAGCTTATCATTCTTCTCTCCACCGAGCTTATTGTATAAATAATCTAAAACGGAAGTAGTTGTAATATAACCAAGCTTAATTGCCTCGAAAGAACACTCGTCAAAGCAATAATCAATATTCTCAGTTACATCAAAGGATTCAGAGGAGCCATCCTCGCGGAAGAATGTTGGCACAATAGCGAGAGGATCAAGACCAAGATCCTTAATGGTTCCGATGGAACGACTCAAGTCAAACTGTGTATTCTCAACTGAGTCAGATATCGCCAATACTGTTCTCATCACCAAAGCCCCACTGTTATCAAAAATATGATAATTTTTACAATTTCAGTTTCACACACAATGGCCCTCTTAACAAGTTTTTTTATTGTATATTTTGAGGCTGGTTTTTTGTGCATATTAACTATGCAAATATTGCTATTTGATAGCAACTTATAAAAGTCATAAAAATAGGGGTTATTTTGCCAATAACCCCTGTAATTACTTTATCTTTCGTAAATGATATCTTCATCCCGCTGAAAATCGTGAATAGCAATATTACCATTTTCATCCATATCAAACTCAAAAGAGTAGTCATATGGATCGTCACTACAGCTAATTTCATAATGATTATCCGTCTCAGTAATATAAAGCACACGATATGTATAGCCATTTTGAGATACAAGGTAATCGTTTTCATTTAAGACATAGAACTCAATATAATCACCATTTGAAGCATTGTATCTGCCTTCTACGATATCCCAGCATCTTAAAAACTCGTTCTGCCTCTCTGCCCTTCTTTGCTCCATATCCTCTAATTCCTGGGCAGTATAGTAATCAGTTTCTGATCCGGCATATATGTCCCAGCCATAATCCATTGCAAATATATAAGCTAAAACCGCATACTGATCACTGTCTAAATATCTGATATCAAACTTATACCAGTCAGTAGTAAACGTAAGCGCCGTAATATCCTCAATAGTATGGTAGTAAATTGTGGCGCATTCATCATTAATCTCATAGTCGATATCGTAGTCACAGTAAATTCTGTACGAATCGTCGAGAGTACCATCGTGGTAAATTCTTAAAACGCCATCGCTGTATTCAGATTTTGTAATTATAAGTGGCTCAGCAATACATGGATAAACATATCTATATGTAGTCGTTTCTACTTCTGCTTCTGTCTTGGAAGTCTTCGTCTCCCTGTCACTATCATCTTTAATAGTGCTACAGCCTGTAAAAACAAGCATAAGACTTATAAGTAAGATTGAAATAACTTTCTTCATTCTGCTTCACCTTTAAAAGAATATATAACGAGTATAACATTAAAAAAGGCTGCTCTACATAATGTAAAGCAGCCCTGGAACAAAACCTTCAATTATTGAAGTAAATCTTACTTATTAACCTTTGGAAGCTGTGCAAGACCATTAGCGATATCTTCATCAGATGGCTCATAGTCTGACATTGTGCCATCCTTATAAGAAGCATATGCAGTCATATCGAAGTAACCTGTACCTGTAAGGTTAAATACGATTGTCTTAGCTTCACCAGTCTCCTTACACTTCAATGCCTCATCGATAGCTACGCGGATAGCATGTGATGACTCAGGTGCTGGGAGAATTGTCTCTGTCTTTGCAAAGATGTTAGCAGCCTCGAATACCTTTGTCTGCTCAACAGCTCTAGCCTCATCGATATAACCATCGTGATAAAGCTGTGAAACGATTGGTGACATACCGTGGTATCTGAGTCCACCAGCGTGTGAAGGTGAAGGAATATACTCAGAACCTACTGTATACATCTTAGCAAGTGGTGTAACGTGACCTGTATCACAGAAATCATATACATATGAACCACGTGTCATCGAAGGACAAGACTTAGGCTCAACAGCGATGAAATAAGGGTTAGCCTTACCCTGGAGCTTATCTCTCATGAATGCTGACATAAAGCCACCGAGGTTAGATCCACCACCAGCACAACCGATAACGATATCTGGATACTCATCTACCATTTCCATCTGAAGTTTTGTCTCTTCACCGATAATTGACTGGTGGAGAAGAACCTGGTTAAGAACTGAACCAAGAACATATCTATAACCTTCTGTTGATGTAGCAACTTCTACAGCCTCAGAGATAGCGCAGCCCAATGAACCTGTTGTACCTGGGTGCTTCTCAAGGATTGCTCTACCAATATTTGTTGTTGTTGATGGTGAAGGAATAATCTCAGCACCGAATGTCTCAATAATTGACTTACGGAATGGCTTCTGCTCGTAAGAACACTTTACCATGTAAACCTTAAGTGGAAGATCGAAGTGTGAACAAGCCATTGCAAGAGCTGTACCCCACTGGCCAGCACCTGTCTCAGTTGTAAGTCCCTTAAGACCCTGCTTCTTAGCGTAATAAACCTGAGCTGCAGCTGAGTTAAGCTTATGTGAACCAGATGTGTTATTACCCTCGAACTTGTAGTAAATCTTAGCAGGTGTACCGAGGTACTTCTCAAGCTCATATGCTCTGATAAGAGGTGATGGTCTGAAGATCTTATAAAACTCCTGAACCTCTTCAGGAATATCGAAATATGCTGTGTCATCGTCAAGCTCCTGCTTACAGAGCTCTTCACAGAAAATTGGTGCGAGGTCCTCTACCTTAAGGTCCTCATGTGTGCCTGGATGGATGAGCTTGGCAGGCTTGATCTTCATGTCTGCTCTTACGTTATACCACTGCTTTGGCATCTGCTCTGCTGAAAGGAAAATTCTCTTTGGTACGTTTGCCATAATATTGGCCTCCTTAAAAATTAATCTCAGGCAGTAATGTTGGTTCCCGAAGTATCAGCCCATAAAAAAATGCCCCATGTCAAATTACTTCGACATAGGACAGAATATACTGCGGTACCACCTATCTTGGTTATCTTCCATACGATAACCCACTCTTTTATGTTCCAACAAACACCCTCGCTGATAACGGACAAGGCTCCCGTCGACCCATTTCCTGGTCGCCCTCATCAGATCCATTCGTTAACAATTCCCATATTGCCATCTCACCATCGGCAACTCTCTCAAACAGAAACCAGTGTTAACTACTACTTCCGATTCATCGGTTTCTCTATAGCTATTTCTAAAATAACAATAATTTGCTTGACCGTCAACACTTTAGTGCACAAAAGTGAAAATCATTTACTCTTCGTCTGCTTTTACAGTTCTGTCAATGTACTCACACTTTGAAGGAGAAACACACTTAAGCAAATAAGTTCTCATCTGCTTATAACCCTTCTCAATATCAGTGAACTTGCACTTAAAATTATCAACGTAAATCGTAATAGCAAAATTCTCGCCATCACGTGTCTCAAGTACAAGTTTTGTAATATCCTGGACCTGGAATCTCTTTGCAAGTATGTTCCACTTTAAAATAAAAATATTTTCACCATCAATTGTCATTCTTGAAGAAAACAAGCAATAAAAAAGCAGGAAAAGCCCAAATGATGCAATAATAAAAATAACCGAAAGAACAAATGCTAATCCTAATGGTTTTCCTTCTACTACATACATACCGTAATCAGCCCAGATAAAAACACCCACAAAAACAAGTGGAATAAGACACAGACAGGAATCTTTAGCTGTTGAATATACTTTTATCTTCTTACTCATAATGAACAGATATACGCCATCCAGTCGTTCTTAGTCATTGATTCTTCAATCTTAAATCCAGCGTCCTTCAAAGCTTCCTCTACTCTTTCCTTCTTTGTATTAATAATTCCAGAGCATACAAACTTACCATTAGGAGCCATTACTGAAGGTACGTCCTTGGCAATCATGGCGATTACGTCAGCAATAATATTTGCTACAACGATATCGTAATCCTTCTTATAAGCGTCCTTAAGCTCACCAGGATGACATACGATATCAGAGCAGCCATTGTTAGCGCAGTTATCGATAGCAACATCTACTGCAAGCTTATCGATATCAATAGCCTCAACCTCACCTGCACCAAGCTTCTTTGCGATAATTGCAAGAATACCTGAGCCAGTACCCAAATCGAGTACCTTTGTATTGTCGTTCATAAGCTTATCCAAAATTACAGAACACATAGATGTAGTCTCATGAGTACCAGTACCGAAAGCAGAACCCGGATCAAGCTTTACTACTACATCAGAATCATCAAACTTTGTATCTTCCCAGGATGGGCAGATAATTACACGATCAGAAATTCTAAATGACTTATAGTCCTTCTTCCACTCATTCTCCCAGTCAGCATCCTGAACATACTTCCATCCAGTAAAGCCCTCACCAACAGGAAGGAACTGAGCAATATCAGTAACTCTGTCCTTAATAATATTAAGAGCCTCTTCGTGAGATACGAGCTTATCTGTAAAGTTACCGTAGATCATGCCTACACCAACAGGATTTTCATACTCTTCGCTCTTGGCACCAAGTCTGATGTTGCCATCGAACTCAGCAAAATATGACTTAATTACAACATCTGTTCCAAGAGAATCTACATAACCATCATCCGCATATGCCAAAGAATCTGGATCTTCAATAATTCTCTTAATCTCCCATGGATCTGAAACAGCAATTCCGTCTGCTCCAATCTGAGCAAGCATCTCGCAAATTGCATCAGAAGCATCTTCTGTAGTTGTAATAGTAATTTCAAGCCACTGCATATATATTCTCCATTCAAAATAATCTTCGAAAAATGTTAGCCAACTAATTGTAGTCTATTAATGAAAAAAACTCTATAAAAAAACAAAACCCCGGACAACTTCCGGGGGACTGTTTAACAAACTCTAAAAACCAACTTGGAAACCGAATCTCTTCGTGTTTCTTATAATTCAATTATACGGATATTTAGAAAACAAGAAATATTCGTCTGTGAATAAATTGTTAACAGAATTGTGAATTGTGCACATTTCGCCACAAAGCAGATATTTATTCGACAAAATCGAACTCCAAGTCGCCAATTCTTACTGTATCGCCTTCCTTACAGCCACTATTTCTCAATGCCTCAATAACACCTGCATTGATCATTGAACGCTGGAAGTAAGAAAGTGAATCAGGGTCACTGAAGTTTGTAGACTCCATTGTAACCTTGGCCCAGACACCAGTAATCTCGTAAACACCATCGATGATCTCGATTTTGAACTGCTCTTCCTTCTCGAATCTGTAGACCATCTCCTCAGACTCAATCTCATCGTGAAGAACAACTGGTGGAAGCTTACTTACAAGCTCTGTCACCTTATCCTTAAGTTCCTGGATACCGATACGAGCTGCAGCACTAATTACGAATACATCCTCGAATCCCTGTGCCTTTACTTCCTCTACGAACATCTCGATTTCTTCCTCAGTAGCGTCATCACACTTATTGGCAACAACTACCTGAGTACGCTCTGCAAGTACAGGATTAAACTCTACAAGCTCAGTATTAATGGCATTAAAATCATCGATTGGATCACGTCCATCGTGTGCAGATACATCTACAACGTGAATCAAAAGACGTGTTCTTTCGATATGTCTCAAGAAATCATGTCCAAGGCCGGCACCCTCATGTGCGTCCTCAATGATTCCTGGAATATCAGCAATAACAAAAGCCTGATCGAAATCCTGAACTACACCGAGAACTGGCTCCAATGTAGTAAATGGATAATCTGCAATCTTTGGCTTTGCATTTGTCATTACAGAAAGGAGTGTTGACTTACCTGCGTTAGGGAACCCTACAAGACCAACGTCAGCGATGAGCTTAAGTTCCAAATAAAGCTCTCTCTCTTCTCCTGGAACGCCTGCTCTTGCAAACTGTGGTGCCTGTCTTACAGCATTAGCATAATGCATGTTTCCAAGACCGCCCTTACCACCGTAAGCAACGATTACTTCCTGCTTATCTTCAGTAAAATCAGCAATGATTTTATTAGTCGCTACGTCACGAATTACTGTTCCTACAGGAACACCAATTCTTAAATCTTCTCCACCACGACCGTACATCTTACGGTTCATGCCCTTCTCTCCATCCTTTGCTACAAACTTGTGCTTAAAACGGAAAGCCTGGAGAGTTGTGAGCTTAGCAACTGCGTAGAAAACTACATCGCCACCCTTACCGCCGTCGCCACCATCTGGACCGCCGTTAGTAACGTACTTTTCAGTATGGAAGGAAACGCAGCCTGGACCGCCATCACCTGCTTTTACATAAATCTTTGAGTGATCAATAAACATAAGTCACCTATTCTTTCCGCTAATATTAAAGTTAAACAAAAGGCCTGCCGGAAAACCGACAGGCCAATTCATTCAATTAAACTGTTGGCAACTAATTAAGCCTCTACAGGATATACGCTAACCTGCTTCTTGCTGCTGCCTACGCGCTCGTACTTAACGATACCATCGATCTTTGTGTAGAGTGTATCGTCTGATCCAATACCAACGTTCTTACCTGGGTGGATCTTTGTGCCGCGCTGTCTTACAAGAATGTTGCCTGCGATAACAGACTGTCCATCGCCCTTCTTAGCTCCAAGTCTCTTAGATTCGGAATCACGACCATTCTTAGTTGATCCCATACCTTTCTTATGAGCAAAGAGCTGTAAATTCATATTAAGCATAGCTTACACCTCCGTGTTGTCTCAAATGTCTTCGACGATATCAACATATCTGATACCATCTTCGTTCTCGTTCGCTGTCATAGCCAAAGTCATAAATCCTGTATGGATTGTCTCTGTTACTACTACAGCACGCTTTGCTGATTCTAAATCAAGCTTATCGTAAGGTACGATTACCTCGGCCTTAACCTCGCCGTCATTAGGATCCTCGTGTACTGCTGAGATATCCTCTGCATTCAACCCACATACACGTTCTAATGAATTAGCAAGTGTATAGAAAAGTGTTGAAGCGCCTGCACAAATGATATCACTGCCTGATTCAGCGAAGCCTGCATGGCCACTCATGAACACACCAGTGATTCTTCGTGTGTTATCTCTAACAACTTTTACTGTAATCACGCGATTGCTGTGATACGTACACGTGTGTATGGCTGTCTGTGGCCAGCGTGTCTACGGTAGCCCTTCTTAGCCTTGTACTTAATAACAGTAACCTTCTTGTTCTTGCCCTGCTTAACAATCTCACCTGTTACTGTAGCCTTCAAATCAGCGCCAGCCTTGATGCCGTTGTCATCTGCAACTGCAAGTACGTCGTCGAAAGTAACTGTTGCGCCAGCATCACCCTCGAGCTTCTCAACGAAAATCTCATCGCCGATTGCTACCTTGTACTGCTTTCCGCCTGTCTTAATTACTGCGTACATGTCGTGTTCCTCCTGTTCTTCCAGTCTCGCTGTTTAACTCTAGGCAGTGCTCAAATTCTACAAAAATGCGCACATTTAATAGCCCGGCACATGCGGTCACCGCACTATACTATCAAAGATGCATACGGGTGTCAAACGTTATTTTCATTCAAAACGTAATAAAATCAGGCAATTAGAAGGAATAATGTTGTGAAAACCAATCCGTGGAGAACGGAAGCAATCAATGTGTGCTCAGAATGTCTTCTAATTGGTACTATTGAAAGATATGGGATAAGAGTAATTGCAATTCCTCCGATACCGCAAGATCTCATAGTAGTAACTCCTGTAACAAGTCCCAAAACAAGCATTACGAGAGATGGAACAAGCATAAGGATAATAAATATAAAATTACCAAAATAAGTTGTTCCACCCTGCTTTAACTCACGTGCATTTCTATCAATGCTGAAGAGCATTCCTGCAAGAAGTGAATCAAAGATAAAACAGATAACGCCAATGATTGCTGTTGGGAAATTAATATCTACCTTAAGGTCACCAAATGCGAAAGCAGAAAAGAATACAATCATGCCTGTAGATGCAGCCATAAACAAAGGTCTTACAATGCCTTCCTTTGTTCTTCTTTCGCGAGCGTCGTTATTAAGCATTAACTTAAGCTTTGAAAACATCATTGTTGCCATAAAGATTACTGGCAAAGCACAGATATAAATGCCTGCGAACTTACGCATGGAATCCATACTGAATACAAGTACAACGCCAACTGTAGTAATACCTGCGACAATAACGGTAGCAATTGTAGCTATACGCTCACTTGCAGGTGTTGTTGTATTAACGTAAGTCTTCATTGTTACTGGAAGAAGCGCCAAATATAACGCTTCACCAAAAACAAATGCAAGTAAAGCTACAGCAAGCATTACAAACCATGAATTAATACGGGCAAAACTTACGTCCTTAATAGTATTATGCTGGTATGTAACTCCGAGATATCCTGCGAGTTCATTTTGAAACATTGGAGACATGAGCATATAGTGTGCAGAATCGTATCTTGTACTGGATAAAGATAAATATCTGTTCTGATTATTATTAATAAAGCAGCGTGAAGCAAAAAGTCCACCACGCTTAATTGGAGTTCCATAAACAGTATCGTCACCAGAAAGTCTCTCATAAAGGATTCTGGCGTCGCTTAATTCAGATACATTATTTGTATCGTCTCTTCCTGCAAAGATAGCGATATCTTTTTCTGGATAACTGCTGCTGATACCATCCAAAGACTGGCCTTCAGGAATAGTAGGACAAATAAGAACGAATCCTAAAACAGAAGGATTATCCTTGAACTTCTGAACTGCATCTGCTGCGTTATCCCCTGTTGCTGCGATAACGTAATAACGCTCGTCATCAAGACTCTCCAAATTATTCTGGATACTATAGTCAAATCCTGCAGCATGCAAAGTATTAGTCATGCTTGTTCTTGGGAAATTTCCCTCAAAGCCATAAAAAATCACTTCAGGGTTACGCTTGTTAGAACCAGCAAACGCTGACGCACAAAAGATAGCCATCAGGATAATTGCAAGCACGATAGATGCAATTCCGATTGCTGTCAAAGGCATATATGCAGTTTTACTTCCACTGGAACTTTTTGTTCTTCCGGTCTGATTACTACTTCTCATTACTAATTAAGAATTACTCCTGTGGGCAAAGCTCATCGCCAAGTCTTCTGATATCCTCTGGTCCAAGAATCAAAATGATATCACCTGGGTTAATAAGCTCATCAATTCTCTTCTTAAGATCGTTCTTATCAGCAAAGAACTCAGAGTCTCCACCGCGCTTATTAATCTCATCAGAAATATCCTTACTTGAGATCTCACCTGTATTAATCTCTCTGTCTGAGAAAATCTCTGCAAAGAGAATCTTCTTACATGGGAGAAGTGATGTTACATAGTCCTCAAAGAGGAGCTTTGTTCTGTTAAATGTAAGTGGCTGGAATACAACAAGCACTTCATTATGTGGCATGTGATTAGCAGCATCGATAGTAACTCTTGCTGCTGTTGGATGGTGAGCGTAGTCAACTACTACGTCACAGCCCTTGTACTTACCCTTAATAGTATATCTGCCGTCAGCACCACCAAACTCATTTAATGCCTTAATGATTGACTCACCGTCAGCACCATTTAAATATGCGCAAGCAGATGCAATAAGTGCATTATCAATGTTGTGCTTACCAGGAATTCTAAGAGCTGCTCTGCCTAATACTTCGCCCTTAAACACCAAATCAAATGAAGGATGACCTTCAATATACTCAATATTAACTGCCTTAAAGTCTGCATCTGATCCATCAGATGAACATGTGATAACTGTAGGCATCTTTCTGCCCATATCGCTGTGTCTCTTTGAAGCAATTTCAAGTGACTTTGAAATCTTAGTATCAGTACCAGTTACAACAACATAACCATTGTCATCACACTTATCGAGGAACTTTGCGAATACATCAATTACGTCCTCAATTGTTGGATAACAGTCAACGTGATCGTGGTCAATGTTTGTAATAGCAGCTGTTGTTGATCTGAACTGAAGGAATGACTGCTTGAACTCACAAGCCTCAGATACCAAAAGTTCCTTATTGCCACCAAGTCTTACTGTACCATTAAACACATCAAGGTCAGCACCAAGGTGAACTGTAGGATCTTTCATAGCCTCAATAAGCATCAAAGATGTCATTGAAGTTGTAGTAGTCTTACCATGTGTACCTGAAATATTAATTACACGCTCATAGCTCTCTGTAATAAGTCCCAGGAACTCTGAACGGTCAAAAATCTGAATACCCTTATCAAGTGCCTCAGCAACCTCTGGATTCTTAGGAAGAATAGCTGCTGTCTTAACAATATAATCAGGATTAAATTCCTGAATATTCTCTCTTACCTGAGAGTTATAAATCTTAATACCTTTCTCTGAAAGCATCTCTGTTCTTTCAGAAGGGTTCATATCAGAACCACCCACATCGAATCCGTATCCATTGGCAAGGAGTGCAAGACCACTCATTGAGATACCACCAATACCGATAAAATATATCTTTGCGCCTTCATTAAGGCTCTTAATTCCGCTAATAGACATAGTTAAAATCACCTCACGGAATCTATTATATAATAAATATCCCATTATTCGATTAAAGAATAACGGGATATTTGAAAGAAATCTTATAAAGTTTTACTAAATGCCTTATTACTTGGCTTCAACTGCTACCGCCTCACCCTTTTCACTATAAAGAGCCTTGAGGACAAGTGGAGTTACGATTGAGCTTACGATAATAAGAAGAATTACTGCTGTGAAGTAAGCACCATCGAGCATACCAACTGTAAGACCTCGCTGAGCTACGATAAGAGCAACCTCACCACGTGTCATCATACCAACACCAATCTTAAGTGGATCCTTCTTTCTAAATCCAGTAAGCCATGCAACAGCACCGCATCCCAAAATCTTGGAACCCATACCAACGATAACAAAGCACACTGCGAAAAGAAGAATACCAAGGTTTACTGATGTGATATCTGTCTGAAGACCGATACTTGCGAAGAATACTGGTCCAAAAATCATATAAGAATTGATATCCATCTTACGTGAAATATAGTCAGAATCCTTAAGAGAACTAAGGATAACACCAGCGATAAATGCACCAGTGATATCAGCTACACCAAAGTACTTCTCAGCTACATAAGAAAGAACAAAGCAGAGAGCAAGTCCAATGATTGGAATTCTTCTTGTATGTGGATGACGCTTGTCGTATTTCTTGAAGAAATAGTAGATAACATAACCAAGGCTGATAGCAACAACAAAGAAAAGACCAGTCTTTAAAAGTGTCATACCAAAGTTAGTTGAAGGATCCTTAGAACCGATAACAATTGTAAGAACAAGGATACCGATAACGTCATCGATAATAGCTGAAGACATGATTGTTGTACCAACTGTCTCAGAAAGCTTACCCATCTCACGAAGAGCCTGAACAGTAATACTTACTGATGTAGCTGTAAGAATCATACCAATGAATACAGCCTTAAAGAACTCTTCACTGCCCCAAGGTGCAACACCATAGAATGCAAAGTACAAAATTGTACCGCAGACAAGTGGTATGAATACACCAGCGCAGGCAATAAGAAATGCCTTAACACCTGTCTTTTTAAGTTCAGAAATACGTGTCTCAAGACCTGCTGTAAACATAAGAAGGATTACACCGATTTCAGCCATCTGACCAAGGAAATCTGAATAACCTACAAGACCCAAAACAGAAGGTCCAATAAGAAGTCCTGCAACAATCTCACCTGCAACCTGTGGTGCCTTAATTTTACGTGCACCAAGGCCGAAGATTTTGGCAACGATAATGATAATTGCCAGAGATTTTAAAATTTCAATCTTTTCCACTTTCTTTTTCTCCTATAACCCATGAATTAAATCACATTGTAATTGAACCAACAGTTGCCTCTGTATAGTCGATTAAGTCCTGCGCCTTAAGTCTTAACTGAAGGCCACGCTGACCACCGCTTACAGAAACGTCATCGATTAAAAGAATCATCTCATCGATATATGTCTTAAACTTTTTCTTCATACCGATTGGAGAACAGCCACCTCTGATGTAGCCAGTCAATGGAAGAAGTTCCTTTACATGAACAAGTTCAACTCTCTTTTCCTTGGCAAGCTGAGCGCACTTCTTAAGATTGAGCTCATCGTCTACGGAAATACAGAAAACAAGATACTGACCGCTGTCACCCTTACCTACCAAAGTCTTAAATACTTCTTCATATGGAAGTCCAAGACCCTCAGCAGCGTGATGTCCGTCGAGATCATTCTCATCGTATTCATACTCCAAAGCTTCGTAAGGAATCTTTGCTGAATCGAGCATTCTCATTGCATTTGTCTTCTTTAAAGCCGCCATTTATTTCTCCAATTCATATTTAAAAAAGCATTTTTAGCGAAACACAAATAAATCATATTCTTCGAAGAAAAAAATACAATAGAATTTTCATGTTATAATAGACAAAAATTTTAAGGGGTTTACCATGCTTATTAAGAACTATCCACCACATGACATGAATATCGTTTTCGATATGTTCGAAGAAACTTTGAAAAACAACGGATGCGCTGATAACGCACCAGACGAAATGTCTTTCCTTAATAAGCTTTTCGGAAACCTTCCTGCAGAGGCAGTAGAGTACGGAATGCGCTATCTTCACGGAGATACAAATCTTCCTAAGTCATGCGAGGAATTGCTCCCACTTTACATGCGTTTTTATAACTTTGCAGACTACTGCGAAAAACTCGAGATGCTCGCAAACGTTCCAGAGAATTTAACTACAGAAGAAATTCTTAACAGAAGCAAGGCAATCGAAATGCTCGACTCTTACGAGAAGGCATTCCTTCTTCCTATCTTAGGCTTTAAGTATGACGCTTCTTCAAGTGCAGTTCAGAACGAAGCACCAGCAGAATCAGAGGAAGCAGAGGGCGATAACTCACTTCATTTAATGAATGCTTCTGCAACTGTTTTTGTATCAAAAGATCCTCTTATGACTTCCCTCTTTTACGAGCAGAAGTGCGGATTTAAGGCAGCTCACCTCGAGGATGAGGCAATGGCTCATATCCGTCTTACAAGAGACAATATCGTAATCGTTATTGTTAAAGGTGACCTTGATACTCCAATCTCAAAGCTTGCAGGAATTAAGTACGACATGTATATCTACGCGACTGAGCCACTTCTTCTTCAGAATGAACTCCAGTCAAACGAAGTTACAATAATAGAAGAACTGCCTGAGGCCGAGGCTAGTGTTAATAGCAGCGTCAACAGACAGTTTGTATTCGAAGATTGTGACGGAAGACATATCTGTGTCTCCCAGTCTCTTGAGATTGTTTAATCAATACATTTGTAAGCAATAATCATTGTTGTTCCCTTACCTGATTTACGTGTTACTTCGTATTTCTCAGGGAAGTCTTCAATTAATTGTGGAAGCTTGGTGTAGCCATAAGTTCTTGTATCAAAATCAGGCATGGCACGCTTAATAAATGTGCCTGCAGAAGCTACATTTACGAACCCGTCGTCATCAGCATATCTGTCATATGCAATTCTTAAAAGACTATGAAGTTCGTTGATGCTCTCAACAGTCTCATCTTCTACCTTTACCTCAACTGTTGTCTCAACTCTTTCGGCATCTTTCTTTGCTGACTTTGCCTTATTTTTCTTTGCCTTGGAACTCTTTTTGGAAGCTAAGCGCTTTTTCTTATTAACTTCCACATCCTGTGATTCCTCACCAAGATTTTCGAGGAAAATAAACTCATCGCAGGCATTTCTAAAAGGAACAGGGGTCTTCTTCTCACCTACGCCAATAACGTATACGCCAGACTCGTGAATTCTGATTGCAAGTGGGGTATAGTCGCTGTCAGAAGATACGATTACAAACGCATCGTACAAATCCTTATAGAGCATATCCATCGCATCGATAACGAGAGCAATATCACTTACGTTCTTTCCTGAAACATAATCGAACTGCTGGCTCGCGTTAATAGCAAGACGCTTAATCTCCTCTTCCCAACCCTTAAGGGAATCCTTACGCCAGTTTCCGAAAGCCTTCTTAACGACGATTCTGCCGTGGGTTGAAATCTCTCTGATAACAGCTTCAATCTTACCCATCTGTGTGTTATCTGCATCAATCAGTAACGCAATTCTCTGAAGATTATCCATATTATTCCTCTTTCTTTTCTCTTATAACTTCAGCTGTCATCTTCTCTAATGTTGGTCTGTCTGTTTCCATCTTACGGCCACATGTAAGACATGTAAGTTTACAGTCTGCACCAACTCTCATAAGCTCCCATCTGTTGCCTCCGCATGGATGCTTTTTACGGGATACGACAATATCTCCTACTTCGTATTTATAAAGAAAAAACTTGGATGGCATTCCTTCACCTCATTCCTTAATTCCAATAGTAACGCGATCATTGTTTCCATAATCTTTAAGTGTCATTACATTAGTAAAACCAATGCTACCAAACACTTCTCTTACAGGCTCTCCCTGATCGTAGCCATGCTCTACCATCAAAGAGCCACCGTGCTTTAAAACTGACATTGCTTCAAGAGCGATTTTGGAATAAAACTTCATTCCGTCATTGCCTCCAAAAAGCGCCAGTTCAGGCTCAAATTCGCCTACAGTTTTATCAAGAAGCGCCATATCTTTGGCGTTAATATATGGCGGATTTGAAACGATAATATCGGCTTCATTTTCTCCAAAAATATTAGTAATTGAAGATACGTCCAAACAATCGCCATAGACTACTTCGATATCTGAAACCCCCTCGATATTTGACTTAGAGCAGCTAATAGCTTCCTTTGAAATATCAAGAAGTGTTGTCTTAACGCGCCTCTTGTTTTCCATAAGTTCTTTATGAACCGAGATACCAATACAGCCAGAACCTGTACATAAATCGATTACTCTTATAGCCTCATCGTTATGAGAAATATGTGTATCAGGAACGTTAATTACATCCCCAATAGGAAATGACAGGCATCTTAAAAACTTAAGTGCTGATTCTACTAAGATTTCTGTATCGCTTCGTGGGATTAAAACTCCAGGAATTACATTAAACTCACTCTTATAAAAAGGCTTTCTTCCAATGATATAAGCAGAAGGCTCGCCCTTAATTCTTCTATTAATGAACTCATTAAACTGAACTTCATCCTTTGAAGCTTCAAAAAGGTCAATAACTTCAATACGGGCGTCTTCAATATCAACGCCCGCATCTAATAACAATTTAATCTCTTTTGAAAAGTCTTTTGTAGTCACACTAATTACCAAGTATCGTCTTCCATATTCTCTGGAATTACTGCCTGCATAGCAGCAATTGCGATTTCAATAATCTGATCGTCTGGCTCGCTTGTTGTGAACTTCTGAAGCCAGAGGCCTGGTCTTGAAAGCATCTTGCAGAAACCATTGTCATCGTGCTTACCAACAAATCTCAAAATCTCGAATGAGATACCACAGATAATTGGGATAAAGATGAGTCTTACAAGAAGATTGATAAGCATGCTGTTCTCACCGATAAAGAATCCTGCAACTGTATAAACAAGGATGGAAATCGCAAGAACGATAAACATAAATGCTGTACCACATCTAGGATGAAATCTGGTGAACTTCTTGATGTTTTCAACTGTGAGCGGCTGACCTGCCTCGTAGCATGCAATTGTCTTATGCTCAGCACCGTGGTAGCGCCATACTCTGTCGATACCCTCAATCTTGGATGAAAGTCTTAAGTAAATAAAGAAGAAGAGAAGTCTTAAAACACCCTCAACAAGGTTAAAGATAAGAGACATCCATGTCTTCTCAGCAAGCTCTGCACTAAGGAAGTTCTTGATGATATCTACTACAAGTCTTGGTAAGAGAATAAAGATACCAATACTGATCAAAATACCAAGGATTGCAGATACAACTGTCATTGCATCTGAATGCTTTGTCATGTACTCATCAAGAGCTGACTGCTTCTTAGGCTCACCCTTCTCATCCTTCTCAACAGGAGCACCCTCCTCTGAGATATCAGCTGACTTCATGAGAGCGCCTGTACCTGTAACAAGCATCTTCCAGAATCTGATACAGCCACGAACAAAAGGAACCTTCTCAAAGTAAGAAACCTTCTCACTCTGCTTAATCTCCTCGATATAAACTGTACCGTCACCCTTACGAACAGCGATAGCAGTTCTTTCAGGACCAACCATCATGATACCCTCGATAAGAGCCTGGCCTCCGATAGTTGTCTTACGAAGTGGCTTACAGGTATCGCAGTCCTTCTTAGATTCTTTAGTTACTTCAGAAGAAGCCTCAGGTGTAACCTCTGCCTCAGCAGCAGGAGCAATCTCGTTTGCTACTTCCTCTAACTCTAAATTTTCATTATTCTCGGACATATTAACTCCATTCAAATAAACATACTGCGTTAATTATATAACATACATTTCTTATTAGCACCAAAGTACGTGTGAAATTTAAAGCAAGTAACAAAAATGACATACAAAAAGCGGTACCCGTAAGGATACCGCCTATATGCTAGTATGAAACTAAAGTGTGGATTACATTCTACCCATTCTCTTGTTGAACTTATCAACACGTCCGCCAGCGTCTACGAGCTTCTGCTTACCTGTGTAGAAAGGATGGCACTTTGAGCAAATATCAACACGGAGATCTTCCTTAGTTGTGATTGTCTCGAAAGTAGCACCGCATGCACACTTAACTGTAACCAAATTTGTCTTTGGATGGATGTCTGTCTTCATAATAATTCACCTCGTATCAAAGATATAGCGCGTACTCCACGGCACGTATGCTATACCGGATTTATAGTAACTGTGACATATTACTCTACTTGAATAGCAATGTCAATCATGAATCTACAGAGAAAGACTTCTTTGCAGAAAGAACAAAAGATGAGTTACTGTTTGTTCTCTTCATGAAGTTAATTACAGCCTCAGCAGCAGCAATAGTATCAACTTCAGCGATAGCCTTACGTGTAAGCCATACTGATTCGAGCTCTTCCTGAGTAAGGAGAAGATCCTCACGTCTTGTACCAGACTTCTCAACTGCAATTGCAGGATATACACGTCTGTCAGCAAGTTTTCTATCGAGTACAACTTCCATGTTACCTGTACCCTTGAACTCCTCGAAAATAACCTCGTCCATTCGAGAACCCGTCTCAATAAGTGCAGTAGCAATGATTGTTAAACTTCCACCAAACTCGATGTTTCTCGCAGCACCGAAGAATCTCTTAGGACCATAAAGTGATCCAGGATCAAGACCACCAGAAAGAGTACGTCCTGTTGGATTGATTGTAAGGTTATAAGCTCTTGCAAGTCTTGTCATTGAGTCGAGAAGAATTACTACATCCTCACCCTTCTCAACAAGTCTCATTGCTCTTTCGAGAACGAGCTCAGTTACTCTTACGTGATTCTCTGGTCTCTTATCGAAAGTAGAATATACAACCTCACCCTTAATTGAACGCTGCATATCTGTAACTTCCTCTGGACGCTCATCGATAAGAAGAACGATTACCTTACAGTTAGGATTATTTGCTGTAATAGCATTTGCTACCTTCTGAAGGAGAATTGTCTTACCAGCCTTAGGTGGAGATACGATCATACCTCTCTGACCCTTACCGATTGGTGAGAACAAATCAATGATTCTGCATGAGAGGTCCTCTGAACCAGTCTCAAGTGTAAGTCTCTCATTAGGATAGATAGCAGTAAGATGCTCAAATCTTGGACGCTTTCTGATGAACTCGAAATCAGAATCCTCAGGAATCTCCTCATCGTTTACAGCAAGAACTCTCTTCAAAGGAGAATACTTATCCTTGCCACGAGCAGGAACTGCAAGACCCTTAATCTTGTCACCACGTCTAAGACCAAGTCTTCTTATGATCTGACCTGGAACATATGCATCCTCTTCACCAGGAAGATAATTTGTCTTATGAATGAATCCACAGAAATCATTCTTATTCTCACCTGTGATAGAAAGGATACCTTCAATCTCAATATACTGAATCTCAGGAACTACAGGTGCAGCTGGAACTTCCTCAGCAGCTTCAGCATTTGCCTCAGTACCTTCTGGAATCTCTACCTGCTTTGTCTCCTGATCAGGACCGAAAGAAATTCTTCTCTTCTTGCCCTTTGTCTTCTTTGCCTTGGAAGCATCAGCCTTCTCCTCAGCTGGAGCTGCTTCAGCATTTTCTTCAGTAGCTGAAATCTCTTCTGCCTTTACTTCTGGAGCTGCTTCTTCAGTCTTTTTTGACTTCTTAGTAGTCTTCTTCTTTGTAGGCTTTGTTTCTGCCTTAGGAGCTTCCTCTACTGGAGTCTCTTCTGAAGGAGTATCAGTTACTACTACATCAGGAGTCTCTGCCTTAACCTCAGCGTCAGCCTTCTTTGAAGTTCTCTTAGTTGTCTTCTTAGTAGCTGTTTTCTTAGCTGGAGCTTCTGCTACTACTACATCAGAAGTCTCGTTAGATATTTCTTCTACCTTCTCCTCTGCTACTGGAGCGTCAGCCTTCTTAGTTGTCTTCTTAGCTGGAGTTTTCTTAGCTGCAGGCTTTTTTGCAGGTGCCTTAGTAGCAGCTGCCTTCTTAGCCTTAGGAGCTTCCTCAGTTTTAACTTCAGGAGCTACTGTCTCTTCTACAGAAGGAGCAGCCTCAACTGGAGTTTCCAAAGGAGCATCAGCCTTCTTAGTAGTTTTCTTTGCAGTAGTCTTCTTTGCTGCTGGCTTAGCTTCCTTTGCTGGAGCTGCCTTCTTTGCAGGAGCAGACTTTTCCTTTGTTGTCTTAGATGACTTAGGAGCCTGTTTCTTTGCACCTGGCAAAGAATCTACAGGAACACCAGATAATGCGGATACAAGTTCTTCCTTAGTCTTACCAGCTGCAACTTCAGCGCTGAAGACACCAAACTGAACCGCGATTGCTTCAACATCAGCCTTAGGCTTAGCGAGCATCTGTTCTATTTCTGACATAAATACCTCATTGTCAAATTGGATAAATGAATACTAAAACGGAAATAAGTAATCAAATACTGCCTCGAGCAGTTATGACGTGATATTATCACCAAGTTTTTACGCAGTCAATTATTATTTTCAAATCTCATAAACGCCTGATTTCATTACATCAGACGATATCAGACACAAAAAATGAGACCGATGCAAAAGCATCAGTCTCATACATAGATGACTATAAATATTTACCTAAATGAATAAGTAGAATTACTGATCACCAAGAGCAGCAAACTTATCCATCATATCAAGTGCCTTACCTGTACCGATAGCAACACATGAAATTGGATCCTGAGCGATATAAACGTCGATACCAATCTTAGTAGCGAGCATTCTGTCGAGACCATAAAGGAGAGCTCCTCCACCAGTCATAACGATACCTCTCTGTGAGATATCAGCCATAAGCTCAGGTGGTGTCTTCTCGAGTACAACATGTACTGCCTCAAAGATAGCAGATACTGGCTCCTCAAGTGCCTCGAGCATCTCAGTTGAAGAAACTGTAACTGTTGATGGAAGACCTGTGATAAGGTTACGTCCACGAACATCAAGTGTGAGCTCCTCATCTCTTGGGTAAGCACAACCAATCTGAATCTTCAAAGTCTCAGCTGTCTTCTCACCGATAAGAATATTATGCTTACGCTTAACGTGCTTAATAATAGCCTCGTCAAACTTATCACCAGCAACCTTCAATGAAGCATCTACTACTGGCTCACAAAGTGAAATTACAGAGATATCTGTAGTACCACCACCGATATCAACAACCATAGAACCACATGCCTTGGAGATATCGATACCAGCACCGATTGCAGCAGCAATTGGCTCTCTGATAAGGAATACATCCTTAGCACCTGCGTGACGACAGGCATTCTCAACAGCCTGCTGCTCTACAGGAGTAATAACAGATGGAACACATACAACGATAGTTGGCTTAAAGTATGTAGCACGAAGACCATTACATACACGGCCAATGAAAGACTTAAGCATAACTTCTGTAGCTCTGAAGTCTGAAATAACACCTTCACGAAGAGGTCTGATTGCCTCTACAACACCTGGAGTTCTACCAAGCATAAGGCTCGCGCTCTCACCTACTGCAAGAACCTTACCTGTCTTATTATTAACTGCAACAACTGATGGTTCCTTAAGAACTACACCCTTGCCACGGACATAAATCAATACACTACTAGTACCGAGATCGATACCAATTTCCATTCCTAAACCCATATTAATACCTCAAATATATAGAAAGGCACAAAGTGCCGTAAATTCATAAAATCGCAACTTAATTATACACATAGAAGACCCAAAATCAATGTGCAAGACTGTGGCAAAGCATTTCAAAATAGTTACAATAATCCCTTTTCGCCTATTTTAATAACTTATTTAGTATTTTTCGCTTTCGAAAATTGTGTTAGAATATCCGTTGTTTTTATGATTATTAAATAAGAGAGGTAATTTTCATGTCTTATTCTGTTGATATTGATCGCAAATGGCAGAAGAAATGGGAAGAAACAGGACTTTACAAGTACGATCCTAACAAGGACGGAAAGAAGCTTTACTGTCTTGAGATGTTCTCATACCCTTCTGGTGCAAATCTTCACCTTGGCCATTGGTATAACTATTCTCTTACTGACTCATGGTCACGTATGAAGAGAATGCAGGGCTTTAATGTATTCCACCCAATGGGATTCGATGCATTTGGTCTCCCTGCTGAGAACTATGCTATTAAGACTGGTATCCACCCACAGGATTCAACTTTGAAGAACATCGCTACAATGGAAAAGCAGCTCCGCGAGATGGGTGCTACTTTCGATTGGGATTACGAGCTTGCTACATGCATGCCTGAGTACTATAAGTGGAACCAGTGGCTCTTCACAAAGCTTTACGAGAAGGGTCTTGCTTATAGAAAGAACGCACCAGTTAACTGGTGTCCTAAGTGTATGACAGTACTTGCTAACGAGCAGGTTATCGATGGTGAGTGTGAGCGTTGTGGTTCTGAAGTAGTTCACAAGAACATGACACAGTGGTTCTTTAAGATTACTGCTTATGCTCAGGAGCTTTTGGACTGTCTCCCACAGCTTGACTGGCCAGAAAAGACAAAGAAGATTCAGACAAACTGGATTGGTCGTTCTGAGGGTTCACAGGTTGCATTTACTGTTGAAAAGAACGGCGAGATTTTGAAGGACGAGAATGGCGATCCTCTTAAGCTCGAAGTATTCACAACACGTGCAGATACATTCATGGGTGTCACATACGTTGTAGTTGCACCAGAGTCAGAGCTTTGCGCTAAGCTTACAACAGACGATTGTAAGGATGCTGTTGAAGAGTATCGCGTAAAGACATCTAAGGTTACTGATATTGACCGTATGTCAACAACACGTGAGAAGACAGGTGTATTTACAGGAGCTTATGCGATTCACCCACTTAACGGCCGTAAGGTACCTATCTGGGCTGCTGATTATGTAATCGCTGCCTACGGTACTGGTGTAGTAATGGCTGTACCTTCACACGATGATCGTGACTTTGATTTTGCTAAGAAATATGGTCTTGATATTATCCGCGTAGTTCAGTCAGAGGCTGGCGTTGAGGATGAGCTCCCATACTGCGAGAAGAAGGGTGTTCTTGTAAACTCAGGCGAGTTCGACGGACTTGAGATGCATGCAGCAATCGACGCTATCGTAGGTAAGCTCAATACAATGGGCATGGGTGAAAAGAAGGTTAACTACCGTCTCCGTGACTGGCTTATTTCAAGACAGCGTTACTGGGGTACACCAATCCCAATGATTCACTGTGAGAAGTGTGGCGTTGTACCTGTTCCTGAGAAGGATCTCCCAGTACTCCTCCCTTACGATGTTGAGTTCACACCTGACGGAGAGAGCCCACTTGCTAAGTGCGAGAGCTTCATGAACTGCACATGTCCTTCATGTGGTGGTAACGCCAAGAGAGATCCAGATACAATGGATACTTTCGTAGATTCATCATGGTACGAGCTCCGTTACCCAGAGAACAAGAATGAGAACGAGATTTTCAACAAGGAAAAGATCAACAAGATCTGCCCAGTTGATAAGTACGTTGGTGGTCCAGAGCACGCTGCTATGCACCTCCTCTACTCACGTTTCATCTGTAAGGCAATGAGAGATATGGGGCTTCTTGATTTCGACGAGCCATTCACAAGCCTTGTTCACCAGGGTATTATCCTTGGACCTGACGGTAACAGAATGAGTAAGTCAAAGGGCAACACAGTTGCACCTGACGATTACGTTTCAAAGTATGGTTCTGATGTATTTAGAACATACCTCGCATTCGGTTTTGCTTACACAGAGGGTGGTCCATGGGACGATAAGGGACTCCAGGCTATCGTTAAGTTCACACGTCGTGTTGAAAAGCTCGCTGAGGAAGCAGCAAAGATTCCTTCAGGTGATATCTCTTCTATCGAGCTTTCAAAGGACGATAAGGATCTTAACTACGTTCTTAACTACACTATCAAGAGTGCTACACAGGACATCGAGCGATTCCAGTTCAACACATCTATCGCTCGTATGATGGAGCTTATCAATGCAATTGGTAAGTATCAGCAGAATGGCAATGTTAACCCAACATTCCTCCGCCACGTTGTTGAGCAGCTTCTCTTAATCCTCGCACCTTTCGCTCCTCATATGACTGAGGACATCTGGTGTGACCAGCTCGGTAACGAGTACTCAATCTTCAACCAGAAGTGGCCAGAGTTCGATCCTAAGGCTCTCGAGAAGGATACAATCGAGATTCCTGTACAGATCAACGGTAAGGTTCAGTTCAAGATTGAAGCACCTAAGGATGCTGATCAGGCAACAGTAGAAAACCTCGTTAAGTCAGACGCTAACTTCGAGAAAGCTTTGAATGGCAGAAACATCATGAAGTTCATCTACGTTCCTGGCAGAATCTGCAACATCGTTGCTAAGTAATATAGTTATTTATATTAATAATTATTATTGACTGGCTCTCGCATGAGGGCCAGTTTTTATTACTTAAAATTCAACACATTCACCACTGTGAATGTATATTTACTGCAAAAACAGATACTTTTCACCACCAAACCATCTGATTTCCCACTTCCCTGATACCCAAACTGCCACAAAATGCCCGAATAATTCGTCATAGAATTAGATAGAATTGTAACAAGATAGTTATACAAGTGGACTTTACGTGTATACATAGGATGTTAAAATTGTTATAGGTGATTTTATGATTAACAACAAGAATACTTACAGATCTATATTATCAATCCTGGTAACATGTTCTGTGGCAGCACCTATCGTTTGTCTGCCAATTGGAATTCACACAGGAACAGATCCTTCATTAATTGTAAGGCGAGCTTATGCTGCAACCTTCCCTGAATCCGATGAGGAAATTGAACCAGTGGAAGATTATAGCGATGTTGAAGCAGACGCCTTCATTATGAACGGTGGAACAATCCAGGCATCTTACATTGATGGATACGAACAAAATGCAGATTCGTCAGTTTATAGCGACGTCTCTCCTTACGTAGTGTATCAGCAGTATGACTCAGCAGGACTTAAGATTGAGCTTCTCGATCCTATGTACTTTGCACCAGATGAGACAACATACTACATCAAGGCACCAGACTCAATTCTTAAAGAAGAGCCTGACATGGATTCAAGAACACTTCAGTCACTTTCATACGGTGTTGGTATTACAAGAATCGCATATGGTGACAGCTGGTCTAAGATTAGAACACAGGACGGCGTTGAAGGTTATGTTCTTACAGATACACTCTCATACGAGATGGTATGGGTAGATATCTGGAGAGAAATCTGGGTTGATACAGAAAGCCTTACACTCAGAGCTGGTCCATCAGTTGAGAGCGAAGTACTTGGAACACTTTACGATGAGGATCATCTTATCGCTACTGGAGTTTCAGATAAGTGGTACAAGGTTACAACTGATGATGGTACTGAAGGTTATGTATATATCTCATATACAACACAGACAGCACCACCTACACCAACTCCTACATCAACTCCAATCCCACCTAGAACTGGTGGAGGCGGCGGTGGCGGCGGAGGCGGAGGCTCTTCAAGCTCCAGCTCCGGTAACAGCTACAACAACACATACGGACAGACATGGGTTAACACTGGTAACAATGGTCAGACAATTGCAAACATTGCAGTTTCCATGGTAGGTACACCATATGTCTGGGGTGCTTCATCAAGTACAGCCGTTGACTGTTCAGGACTCGTTGTTTACTGTTATGCACAGCTTGGTGTATCGCTCCCACACTACTCAGTTTCACTTTGTAGCGTAGGCGTACCAGTATCAAGAGAAAACATCCAGCCAGGTGACATCGTCTGCTGGACACGTGATGGTAGTTACTGTCACCACGTTGGTATCTACGTTGGTGGTGGACAGTGCGTAGACGCACGAGGCGCTGCATGGGGTACATGTTATGGCAGTCTCGATATGCACAGCATCATGACTATCAGAAGAATTTACACATAACGAATAAAGGGTATCGTAGAATAACTGCGATACCCTTTTAGTTTGCCTTTAATTTTTAAACAATAATTAGAAGTTATTAACCTCTACCTGGCAGCACTTCATTGTATTAAGTGAAGCCTCGTGTGTAGCTACTGATACACCGGCGCAGCATGATGCATCAACTGATACCTTAATCTCAGGAAATGTTGCCTTAAGAATCATTGCGTTAGATACAACGCAGATATCTGTACATACACCAATGAGCTCAACCTCTTCAAAATTAAACTCATTCCAGCCAAGATATCCAAATGTAGGCTTATTAATTACCTTACAACCTTCTACATAAAGACCGTCCTTGATCTGCCATCCATCTGTTCCCTCGATACAGTGTGGAACTGGAAGGTACTTACCCTCGTTAGTCTCCATATAATTTGTCTGATGAGTATCTCTTGTATAGATAACCTCATCGCCGTTAGCGATATACTCATCAATCTTAGCCTTAACGTTACCTACGATAGCCTGTGCATCAGGATTAGCCAAAGCGCCATCGATAAAATCATTCTGCATGTCAATTACGATTAAAGTCTTCATATAAGTCCTCCTTATTTAGATGGTCTGAAACCAACGAAAGTAGCAGTAGCAATTACTCTTTCCTTCTCGTCAGTAACGCGAACAATGTAATTACAAACTGTTCTTCCATCCTTAACCTTTTCTGTTACGGCATAAAGTTCCCTGCCTGTAGCAGCACTGTTATAAACGATATCTGAGCTTAATGTTACTGAAGGCAAATCACCACAATTTGCAGCAACGCTGAAAGTAAAATCTGCAAGAGTATAAATGCATCCACCCATAACAACATTGTTGCCGTTAAGATGCTTATCCTCTACCACAATTCTTGTCTTGGCATAGCCTTCTGAAACCTCAAGAATCTCAATTCCTGTAAATTCTGCGTAGCGGTCATTCTTAAAAAACTTACGTGTCTCTTCTGGATTCATACTAAATCTCCTTAGAAAAAGAATACACAAAAATAATACATCAAAATTGAGTTCAAAATAAGAAATTATTATTAAAGTTTTGTTGGAAGCTTAAAGCGATACATATCAAGAGCATTAGTTGATTCTTCTAATACCTTCATTGTAGCTGGATGTGGCTCCGAAAGATTATTTCTATAGTCCACTTCACCCTCTGACTTAATCTCAAAAGCAAGCTTTTCCTCATCAAGTGAAAACTCAGCCTGAACGCCCTCTTTATTACCACGTGCATCAAGTCTGATCCACTTAACCATAGAAGGCACATAAACTGTATTTAAAGCGTGAATACAATAACCTGTATCAGGAGTATCGCCCAAAGTTAACTTCTGGTAGCTAAAGCCACATGGAACTCCGTTTGCACGAAGAAGCGCTGCAAGAAGATTGGCCTTACCAAAGCAGATACCTACTCCCTCTCTTAAAACATCAGAAGCAGTAACTGTTACTCTAGGATCCTGAACATCCCATGAATGCTTAATCTCATCACGAACAAATTTATAAGTATTCTCAATCAAAGTAATATCGTTAGAAGATTCCTTCATAAGTCTGTCTGAGGCTGCCTTAACTTCAGGATTACTATAATCCACATACTTACTTTCCTTAAGGTATTCTTCGAACATATTACTTATCTCCTATCAAAAGTACTTTCAAAAACGTTTAAAAGTGTATCATTATACACTCAGGCAATCTATCGTCAGACTCCCTTACGACCAGTTAAATAATAAACAGCCAGCTGGGTTCTATGAGAAAGGCCTTCCTTCAAAAGGATTGAACTAATGTAGTTCTTAACAGTTCCTTCTGAAATAAAAAGTTTCTCAGCGATTTCTTTATTAGATAATCCTGATGCAACAGCCTCAATTATCTCCAGCTCTCTGGCTGTATAGTTTTCCTTATTAAAGTTACTATTAGGCTTAATTCCAACATCCACGAATTTATCAAATACCTTCTCATCCATGATGTGTACACCCTGATGAATGGAACGAATCATCTGCTTTAATTCCTCTGGTTTATGATTCTTAATGAGGTATCCCTTGGCACCATTCTTGATAGCCTTATCAACAAGTTCATCGTCATCGAAAGTAGTAAGAATCATTACCTTACCAAGGTCTTCCTCTACGAACACTTTCGTTGCCTCGATACCATCCATAACTGGCATCTGAATATCCATAAGAACCACATCACACTTATTTGTGCGTGCTAATTCCACGGCTTCCTGACCGTTTGACGCAGTTCCTATTACGTCAAAATCATCATCAATATCAAGGATAATTTTCATACCATCTCTAACAAAATCACTATCATCGACAATAATCACTTTAATTGGTTCCATAATCACACCTGCTTATTAATTGGGAGAATCATATTAATTGTAAATCCACCCATTGATTCTATATCGAGGTAACCCTTAACATTACGCACTCTCTGCTTCATGCCCTGGATACCCATGCTCTCTTCATAATTTTCGGCGCCCTTACCGTTATCCTTAATAACGCATCTTACAACCTCTCCTAAGGCGTTAATACTTATGCTTATTTCAGTGCAGCCAGAATACTTAAGTGCATTAGTAACAGCCTCGAAAGAATTATCAAGGATAATGTCCCAGATATTTTCAGGAATTTCCTTATCATCAGCCTGAACCTCAAGATTGGCCTTGATGTTATACTGCTCCTCGCACTCTGCGCATAGTGCCTGCAAAGACTTAAGTGCCATGCGCTTTTTGTCAGGACGCTCATTTCGAATAATTACACGGATTTCATCCATGCTACCACGAAGATTATCGATAACTTCCTGAAGAATCTTCTCACTCTCTTCTGGCTTTTTACTCATGAGCACTTTTGCAGCTTCAAGCTGATAAAGAGAGCCGTTAATGCTGTGACCGAGCTTATCGTGAAGTGCCTGCGAAATACGTGCTTTCTCCTCCAGAAGTTCGTTATCGTGGCGAAGTCTGGATTCACGCATCTCATTCTTATGAGCTACATTACTATGCTCCATATCTGACTTGAGCTGTGACTCGGTAGCGATGTTCTCGCCCACTATCTTCTTGTACCAGCTGATGATCTTATAGTTCTGAAGATACAAGAGGAACAGGAATGTAATTATCAGAAAACATATGCCAGTATTAAGTTCTTTCGCATGTGCGAAAAATAAAAGCAAGTAACATGCAAGATAATAAGTAAGCGCAAATCCCGAAACTATATCCAGGAAAGTAATAGCAACAAAATAAATTCCTATAACAGGGAAAAGGAATACAGCAATTACTGCCGGTATTCCCTCTCCGATAATCCATAATTTACGGTGTTTACTATCGATGTCTGTCATAACTGAGCACAGAAGAAAAAGCGCTCCAAGGAGGAACTGTGATCCTGCCACAAGTGTAGAATCAAGCGTTTGCATTATTCCCCAGCAAATAAGGCTGAGAATTCCAACGAATTTAACTAACACAAAGTAGAAACTACGAAGATGACTTTCCACCGATAAACCTCTTACTCTTCTTCATTGAGTTTTAATCCCAAAACTCCAATTACAAATATTATAACCAAATAGGCAAGTGTCGCACAAAGCAATAATGAAAAACCACTGTTGTTGCCATTCTGGAATCTGGATATTGTGAAGAAAGCCCATCTCTGTGGCATAAGGAGCGCAATTCTTTTATACATCTCACTTGCGCCACTGATGTCAAAGTATGATCCAGAAAGAAGTGCTGACATACTCCAAATAACAAATGATAAGAAAGCGCTTCCAGCCATTGATTTACAGAACAGTCCTGTACATACACTAAGAAGATTAAAGATAAGTCCCTCAAGCAACACAATATAGAAAAACTCATAAACTGTAATTCCAACATCTGCTCTTACAAAGACTACAAATCCGAGAAGCAACACTAAAGACTGGAATAAAGAGATACCTATGACAAGAATAATCTTGGAAAGGAGGTAACTTGCTTTATTTGCATTTGTAAGAAGAATTCTGGAATATACATGATCCTGCTTCTCCTGGAGAATTGTACCTAGAACAAGCACTCCACCGAATACGAATGCGATTGTTGCGATAGCAAGACAGAATCCTACATTTCTAACTTCATAGTAATTAACATCATCATCAGAATTTACAGTTACATATGTTGCTACCAGCTCGTTACTTACTGCGTCGTGATTCTTTAATACTAAATCAAATGTATCCACCAGGAGATCAAATCTCTCATCATCACCTACTGAGTAGATTGTAGATTCTGCAAAATCATTCTCGAGAACGATAATGGCGCCAACCTTATCGTTCATTGCTGTATATTCAGCATTCTCCATGATTGCCTCATCAGTTTCACCAGAAACATCCACTCTGAACACCTGAATCATTCCAGTTGCATCGAGATTATCGCAGATGTTTTTAGACTCCTCATTATTTACTTTATCGTAAATCTTAACTGGGAAACGATTGAAATTTACCTGGTAAGCAAGCTGAGAATCCATGGAGCTAAGTTCATATACATTATCCTTAAACTCTGGCTTTTCCATGTTATTCCAAAGATTCATGCAGGTTGTAGCGATAAGTGGAACAATAATTCCAATTACCCAAAACGCTTTATTTCTAAGAAGAAGTTTTGCTGTAGATTTTGCCATTCTAAGTGCATTGATAAACATAACTTAAACCTCCTTCTTACGTGATGTGATAAAAATACCAAGTAACATACAAACTACTGTCAGAGCAGAAAGCACTGCGATACATGGCATGAGATAGCTGCTACTTCCGTTAACAGAAGTCTCCACCAAAGTTCTATTAACAAAGTAAAGTGGAGAGAGTCTTTTAATTGACTCTGTAAAAACTGAGTACATATATGTCTCGAATGTTCCTCCGACAAAGCCAGCGAACCATAAAGTCATAAACAAAAGTCCGATTGAAACTGCCATATTCTTAAATAGCAGGAAGAAAACCAAACCATAGGCAGTAAATGCTATTGCAGTAAGGATCAGGATTCCAAAGAATACAGCAGGATTTCCCATAGTTACATCAAAGAGTAAAAGAACGACGCAGCTTACCAAAATAACCTGAATTAAAACTGCGATTACAAAGCAGGAAATGAACTTGGACATATATCTTGTAAAGGTGCCAGCATTTCCAACACGGAATCTGATTCCAATACTATTCTGTCTCTCTGTCTGAAAAATGAAACTAAGGAAAACTGTGCAAAGACTTAAGAAATATACTATCTCGATAATGCCATAGTAGTTCTCAGCTTCTGATGTCTTAATAGTCTCAAGAGATGAGATTTTAACATCACTAGTACTGTCACCAGTAAACATAGTTTCCATTCTCTTATCTACATTAAATAGAACATATTGAACTACTCTTGTCTGAAGTTCCTTCTTCTCATCACCATAGATATGATATGAATCCTTCTCGAAAGCAACATAAACATCAACGCTTCCGTTTGAAATAAGATCCTCTGGATCACCATGCTCAAACTCAACAGTTTCTACACCCTGATCCTCAAATGAAGTCATCATGATATCTTCTACAAAAGCATACTTACTATCTTCTGACATCTCATAACCCATCTTGAAATCAGAAATATCATCATTAGTATCAAGAAGAGTATGGAAAGCATTTGCCAAAGCAGCTACTACAAGCACAGTAGCAATTGGCACTACAATTATCATCACCTTATTACGGAAGATAAGCTTCAGATAATTTTTAATTATTACTAATAACTTATTCATTAACTTAGCCCTCAACGTAATCTCTTAATGTCTTTCCTGTAAGTGTTAAGAATACCTGCTCAAGTGAGATCTCCTCATCTGGTGACCTACGAACCATGTTCTTAAGTTCTTCCTTAGTTCCGATAGCAACAATCTTACCGTTATCCATGATTGCTACTCGTGTACAGATAGCTTCAACTTCTTCCATGTAATGGCTTGTATAAATAACTGTTGTGCCATCACTATTAGCTTTCTTAATCTTCTCGAGAATGAAGTTTCTGGACTGTGGATCGATACCTACTGTAGGCTCATCGAAAATAAGAAGCTTTGGCTTATGTCCGAGAGCACATGCAATATTAAGTCTTCTCTTCATACCACCTGAGAAAGTCTTCGCATATGAGTTACGTCTGTCAGTTAACTCTACAAACTCGAGTGAATCATCAATGGCTTTCTTTAAGGCAGCACCCTTTACATCGTAAAGTGAAGTAAAAAGTTCTACATTCTCCCAGGCTTTAAGGTTGCCGTAGATTGCCAGGTCCTGTGGGATATAACCGATAAGAGGCTTAATCTTATTTGCATCCTTCTTAATATCCATTCCGAACAATTCAATGTTTCCAGCTGTTGGCTTTAAAAGTGAACAGATCATGTTCATTGTTGTTGACTTACCCGCACCGTTAGGGCCCAAAAGGCCAAAGATTTCACCCTCTTTGATATCAAGAGTCAGGCCATCAACTACTGGCTTGTTATCATATTTCTTAATGAGTCCCTCTAACTTAACTACTGTATTCATAAAACCAATCTCCTTTTGAAGTTCGTTTGTTTTTGTTCTTACGGTTTAGATTCTAGTACTATGCCGTCAATAACAAATCTGTCTTTTGGCATATTTTGAATATGACTTTAGTCATATGTTGGTTTTATGAAGAGTCTTTGGAGAATATATATGTATGAAAAACAGGCAAAAGAAAAGGCTTGAAACTATTAAGTTTCAAGCCTTATATGGAGCCGCTTGTGGGACTCGAACCCACGACCTGCTGATTACAAATCAGCTGCTCTACCAACTGAGCTAAGGCGGCGTATCTCTTACGCGAGAATTATTATATCTGTACCCCCATGTTATGTCAACAACTTTTTTCAAAATTTTTCAAAGACACTTTTGTGGCTTATTTTCTGCGAAATAATACCATATATATTTTATAATATAAATATATTAACTATCGGGAGTTTAGGGATGGCAGTAATTACTATTTCAAGACAGGTAGGAAGCCTCGGTGACGAGCTTGCCTCTTATCTTAGCAGCAAGCTTAATTGCGCTATTATTGACCGCGCCCATATTATGGAGATTCTATCTGCCTCCTGCCCCCCTGACGAGATTAATAAGCTTAACGACAGCGCCAAGGCTTTTAATAATATTATTCCTGATAAAGAGATTACTTATAAGGAATTAATGATTTCCAAGATCGATTCCATTATTGAGGAAGCTAATACTAATAATAGCGATGTCATTATCGTTGGACTTGGTGGTGTTGTTTTCGCCAAGAACTATAAGGATGTTTTAAATATCAGAATTTCTGCTAGCGAGGCTACACGGCAAAAGCGCCTCATGAAGAAATTCCAGATAGACTCTGGCGAAGCAGAAAACTTAATTTCCATTGGCGACAAGAAGCACAAAAGATTTGTAAGTCTTCTCTGGAACAGGGATTTAAGTGACTCTTCCCTTTACGATTTGTCTTTAAATACAGATAACTTATCTATAGAGGAATGCGCTGAGGGAATTTTATCCCTTCTTGAAAAGAAAAAGATGCGTTCTCTTATTACAAAGGAAGTAGAAGAAACTACTGATGTAATTAATCACCAGACAGTAACTCCTGTATTTAAAAACGAGTCTGAGGCTGAGTTTGCACGAATTCTGGATCTATATCACATAGAGTGGATGTACGAGCCAAAGACCTTCCCTATCGAGTGGGATCTCGAAGGCAACATTATTTCGGCTTTCTCCCCTGACTTTTATCTTCCTAAGTTTAATCTCTACTTAGAGCTTACAACGATGGAGCAAAAGTACGTTAATAAGAAAAAGAAGAAAGCACAAAAGTGTATGGAACTTTATCCTGGAACAAATGTAAGAATAGTTTATAAGAGGGATTTCGAGGAATTAGTAGAGCGCTTAAGCAAGTTTAATTAAAGTTTTATGGATATTAAAAGAATCGTATATAGCAAGGAAGATATCAGTAATCGCGTAAAAGAATTAGGCGCAAAGATTACAAACGACTATAAGGATAAAGACTTGGTCGTAATCGGAGTCATGAAGGGCGCTTTATACTTCATGTCTGATTTAACAAAGGAAATCGACCTCCCTATTAAGGTAGATGTAATCGGATTTGGAAATATCCCTGATACTACTTCCAAGACTGGTGTCGTAAGAATTACAAAAGACATCGATATAGATATTAAGGATAAGCATGTATTAATTATCGAAGACGTCATAAGAACAGGACTTACAACAGCATATTTGTCTTCTCACCTCGAGAAATATGAACCTGCTTCTATTAACCTTTGTACAATGCTTTTAAATCCAAACAGGCTCCTAATGACCATACCTGTAAAGTACAGTGGATTTGAAATTGATGACAGCTGGCTTATTGGATATGGTCTCGATAAGGAAGAAATTGGACGCAATTTACCATATATTGCGGAGATTAAGCGTAAATAGCTTTGACATATAGCAAAATTTGTATGAATATATGTATAGACCTATAAAGTAAATAAAGAGGGATCATTTATGGGAAAGAAATCAATTAAAGAAGATAAGAACATCTATCAGCTTTATAGAGAGGCTTTGGACTACACACGTGCAGAGGCTTCAGATAAGCTTGAGTACATTTCTGCAAGCCGTCTCGAGAAGATCGAGAACGAGAAGTCAGGTATTAAGCCATATCCAGAAGAGATTTTGAGAATGGCTGATGTTTATAAGAGACCTGAGCTTTGTAACTACTACTGCACTCACGAGTGTGAGATTGGTCAGAAGTACGTACCAGAAATCACAGATAAGTCTCTCCCAGAGATTGTTCTTGAGATGATTTCTCTTTTGAATAAGCTCAACGAGGAAAAGAATGAGCTTATCGATATCACTGTAGACAGCGCAATCGACGAGTCTGAGCTCAGAAGATTCGTAGAGCTTGAGTACAACCTTTCAAAGATGGCTTCAACAATTGAGCATCTTAAGTTCTGGGTTAGCAAGAGCGTTTCAACAGGCTCAATCGACAA
>JAZUDM010000048.1:0-6504 GCA_045639635.1 Saccharofermentans sp.
GAAATGTAAAAAAGAAATAATGGGACTAGCTGCATTGATGGTTCTGTTCTTCCATTTTTATATCGCTTTTGGCAATTCGCCAGTTGAGACTTTCATTTACAGAGCCTCCTTTATTGGTGTGGATATGTTCTTCTTTGTATCCGCTTATTCGGTAGCAACAAGAGCACTTAAAGTTCCATTTAATTTTAAAGAATTCATTCTAAACAGGCTGGAGCTCGTATATATTCCTTTCGTGATTTTAGCCCTCGCAAAAGTTATTAAGGATAAATCAGGAATAGCATCTTTCTTTAAAATCATAGGAGGAGTTGAGTTCTACCAAAGAGGTGGCGGCGCGTTCCTCTGGTACTTCGTAGGAATAATGATGATTTATATTCTGATGCCATTTTTCTTAGTGGTTAAGAAGAGACTTAAGCTTTTGGGATTTCCAGTGCTTCTTGGGTTCTGGGTTTTGATTTCTGTAATTCTTTTTAATGGTTTTGGCCACACAAAGATGTTTATTCTTATTAATCGTCTGCCAATATTCTTTATCGGACTTTATTACGACGAGCTTATAAGAAATCACGTTACTAAGTTTAAGAAGTTCTATCCATTAATTATTGAGGCAGTTTTAATCGTTACGGGCATTATTCTCATGAATAAGTTCTTTGTTACATCTAGACTCATGAAGCCATTTCCGGATATGTACTATGTTGTAGTAATTCCGCTTGTTCTTGGAGTCGTGATGCTTATAGATACGATTACGGTATTAATCGAGAAGCACTATAAGAGTAAGGTTTTAAAGTTCATAGGAGGCATTACGCTTGAACTTTACGGGCTTCAGATGCTTATAGGTTATGATATAGAAAAGGCACTTTTAAAGGTGGTTCCTGTAAATCAGCTGGCGTTTGTTGGAACAGTGCTGGCATTAGTTTTATTAGCGTATCTGTTTAACTTGATTCTTGTAAATATACGAAAGTACAAACCGATGTTGCTTTCAAAAAAGAAGGAGGAAAATGTGAAATGAAAAACATGCGTAAGGTAGTAGCTACAATCCTTGTAGTAATGATGGTTTCTTCTGTGGCTTTAACTGGAGGCTGTAGTAGCAAAACTAATGAAACAGAAAAGACAGAAGCTTCTGAAGCTATAGATGAAACTTCAACTGAAAATGAAGATGAATCAGCAGCAACTTCAGTAGATATCGATGCTTCAACAATCGGAGGCAGAATTTGCAGTGAGTTCTTTGCTGCTGTAGCAGATGGCAACAACAGAGTACAGATTGCCGAGCGACTTAGCGCTGACGATGTAACTGGTGGTTATGCCTGCATGACTATGGATGTAGAAGAAGGATATCTTAACGGATTCGACGATCAGATTACTGGATTTAGATCAGGTACAATGGTTGCTCCAGTTATCGGTTCAGTTCCATTTGTAGTTTATATATTCGAGTCAGATGACCCAGAAGCATTAAAGGACGAACTCATGGCACACGCTGATCCACGCTGGAATATCTGTACTGAAGCAGATGAGACTATTTGCCAGATTTATGGAGATTATGTATTTTTCTCAATGACTCCATTGGAGTAATGGTTTTTCTCAAAACTAAATAACTGATTATTAGATGGTGACCTTCCAAAAATTTTGGGAGGTCATTCATTTTTGCGTGAATTTTACATATAACATGCTGTATTATTATTCTGACGAAGTAGGGTATGGGAGACTTTATATGGCGTTACTAACTAAGAAAGTAATTATGGCGACATTTGAGGAAATGCTCAGCGAGATGCCATTTGATAAGATTAGCGTTCTTGCTCTCGTTAAGAGAAGCAGCATCAGTGCTAATACTTTTTACTATCATTATGAAGATAAGTATGCTCTCTTAAATGACTGGTTTTCTATCAGACTTAAGACGATGCGTGATGAAATGATTGGCACTAAGAGTCTTAACGCAAACCTTAAGGTCTTCTTCATAACATGTAAGAATAACCCTAACCTCATTTACCATATCGTAGACTCCCTTTCAAAAGATGAACTTGAGCACTATATGTATAACAGCACATACGATGTATTCCATAGATATGTTCGTGCCAAGACTTGGGGTAAGGGCGTTCCACCAGAGGATCTTAAGAAAATTGCAGAGTATTTTAGCTATAGCTTTATTGGATTCTTCCTTAAGTTTATGTGGGATGGAATGCAGGACGATATCAGCGACCGAGTAGATGGTCTCAGCGACTTCTTTGTCGCAATCATAGATGGTGTAATCAGACGTTATAATTAAAACAATTTTGATTTTTGCGCAGTTTGGTTGAAACTATACTAATTTGAGCAGTTTATTTTGAATTACTCGAAATAGTATAGTTTAATTTTTTTGCCAATTTTCTTATCCATTCGTTATTTATAAACTAGCATACGGAAATGGATATTGGAGGTTTTTACCATGGCAGGAAGACGTGTAGTAATTACTGGAATTGGTGCAATCACACCACTTGGAAATAGCGTAGAAGAGTTCTGGAACGGACTTAAGGAAGGCAGAAACGGCATCGGCCCAATCACAAAGCTTGATGTATCTAACAGCCAGGTTAAGCTTGCTGGCGAGGTTAAAGACTTCGTTGGTAAGGAGTACATGGACTTTAAGTCTGCAAAGAGAATGGATCTCTTTTCACAGTATGCTGTAGCAGCTGCTAAGGAGGCTTTCGAGCAGTCAGGAATCGATATGGAAAAGGAAGATCCTTTCCGTGTAGGTGCAATCGTTGGTTGCGGTATCGGTTCAATGCAGACACATGAGAAGGAAATCCCAAAGTTCTATACAGAGAAGAAAGTAAATCCACTTTATATTCCTCTTGTTATTTCAAACATGGCTGCAGCTAACGTTGCTATCCAGTTTGGTCTCAAGGGAAAGAACATCGATATTGCAACAGCCTGCGCTACAGGTTCACATAGTATCGGTGAAGCATTTAATACAATCAGACTTGATGAGGCTGACGTAATGGTAGCAGGTGGTACAGAGGCTGCTATCTGTCCTTCAGCAGTATTTGGTTTCGACGCACTTACAGCACTTTCAAGAAACCCAGACCCAGAAACAGCATCAAGACCTTTCGATAAGAACCGTAACGGTTTTGTCTTGGGCGAGGGCGCTGGCGTAGTAATTCTTGAGGAACTTGAGCATGCTAAAGCACGTGGGGCAAACATCCTTGCCGAAATCGTTGGTTACGGCGCAACAAACGATGCCTACCACATCACTTCTCCAGCAGAAGATGGAAGCGGAGCTGGTACAGCAATGCTTCAGGCAATGAGAATCGCTGGCATTAAGCCAGAAGAAGTTGATTACATTAATGCCCATGGTACATCAACTCACCACAACGATTTGTTTGAAACACGTGCTATAAAGTATGCCTTCGGTGATGCAGCTTACAAGGTTGCAATCAACTCAACAAAGTCCATGATCGGACACCTCCTTGGTGGTGCCGGTGGTGTAGAGGCAGTTGTATGTGTTAAGGCAATCGAGGATGGCTACGTACACGTAACTCGTAACTCAGGCGAGGTAGACGAAGAGATGGATCTCGACTACACATTTGGCGAAGGCCGAAGCCTCGATATCAAGTACGCAATGAGTAATTCACTTGGCTTTGGTGGCCACAACGCATCACTCCTTTTTAAGAAGTACGAAGCATAAGAAATTCAAAATACCTGCCCCCTTTAAGGAGACAGGTATTTTTATGTTTAAATTTAATTGTTTCCATTCACAGGAAAACTTGTTAATATGAATTGTATTTTGGGGTATTTTGGGAGGTAATTTTCTATGTTATGGGCTTTGGCTTTAATTCCGCCTATCGCACTTCTTATTTTCATCTATTACAAAGATAAGAAAGAGAAGGAGCCTTTTGGCATCCTTACAGCATTGTTTTTCGCAGGTGTAGGTACAACAATTTCAGCTTCAATTCTTGAGCTTATTGGTATGGGTATCTGCGAGTTGATTTTTCCTTATGAATCAGTTGTTAAAGCATGTGTTATTGCTTTCCTCGTTGTTGCTACATCAGAGGAGCTTGGTAAGTACCTTGTAATGCGCTGGATCACATGGAAGAACAAGAACTTCGATTATAGTTACGACGGTATTGTATATGCAGTATTCTCATCTATGGGATTTGCTGCTTTCGAGAATATTTTGTACGTTTTCCAGAATGGTGTTGCTACTGGTATTCTTAGAATGTTCACTTCAATCCCTGGACACGCAGCATTTGCTGTATTCATGGGTGTTTTCTATAGTAAGGCTAAGTACGCATCAGTTACAGGTAACAAGGCAGCTTACCGTAAGTGGAACACATTGGCACTCGTTGTTCCAATGTTCGCACATGGTCTTTACGACGCAGTATTGATGGCAGCTGAATCAAGCTACAGCGAGAGCTTCCAGACTCTTTGCTTTATTCTCTGGCTTGCTACAATGATTGCACTTTATGTTGTATCTATTATCCTTATCAACAAGTCTTCTAAGAACGACTTCTGTATCGGAACTCTTGAGGATTCAACACAGGTTGTATATAAGCCACAGTTCGTTGGTTCATGGGTATGTGGCTGCGGTCATACATCAATGGGTAACTTCTGTGCTCAGTGTGGTACACAGCGTCCAATGGTAGAGACATGGTTCTGCACAAGCTGTGGAACAAAGTCACACTGGAAGTTCTGTGGTAACTGCGGTGCTCCAAAGCCAGTTCTTGGCAACGACACACTCGCAGGCACAAGCCTTGCAACTCCAGCTCCAGTAGCTGCTCCAGCTTACAGCGCACCAACTTATAGCGCTCCAGTTAACCCAGCTCCTCAGGCACCAACTTACAGTGCACCAGCTCCTCAGGCTCCAGCTGCTCCATCTAACGGAACTGAGCCACTTGATCCTGAGAATCCAATGACAAGACCACTTCTTTAATATTCGAGGTTAATAATGGGATATATTACTGGCATTCATCATGTAGCGCTTAAGTGTTATACAAAAGAAGAGTATGAGAAGGTTAGAGATTTCTACACTCGTGTACTTGAACTTCCTTTGGTTAGAGAATGGCCAGAAGGCATGATGTTCGATACTGGCGCTGGCTTGATTGAAGTTTTTAACAATGGAGCTAGTCAGCTCCCACAGGGCGTAATCAGACACTTTGCTCTTGCCTGTTCAGATGTTGACGCTTTGGTTGAGAAGGTGAGAAGTGAAGGCTATAAGGTTCACATCGAACCAAAGGATATCTGCATTCCTTCAAGTGTTCCATTCCCAGCCAGAATCGCTTTTGTCTTTGGCCCAATCGGCGAGGAAATCGAATTCTTCTGTGAGAAGTGAGAATAATTATTAATTTAATGACTTATGCGGCTTGGACTAGTGTCCAGGCCGTTTTTATTTGGGCTTTGTAGCCAAAAGTGTCACCCAACTTGCAGCCAGGGTGACAGTTTCTCTTACAGAGACCACTTTGTAGCCAAAAGTGTCACCCAACTTGTAGCCAGGGTGACAGTTTCTCTTACAGAGACCACTTTGTAGCCAAAAGTGTCACCCAACTTGCAGCCAGGGTGACAGTTTCTCTTACAGAGACCACTTTGTAGCCAAAAGTGTCACCCAACTTGTAGCCAGGGTGACAGAAAAGGTGACACTATAATTCTAACTTTGTCGATTTTTCGTCCTGAATTTGTCGGCATTTTGTAGGTGAATCTTTCTGACTTCGAAAGTAGACTATAAGTATGAAAAATCATCTACCAATTGAATGGTACGTCGCTCGACTTAACTATCTTGATGAACAGATTAAAGAACTTCCTCGCATGAAGAAAGGAATGCATAGAGGAGTAGAAATAATCAGATATTACGATAATGGTTGGCACCAGATAAGTTCAGCTCGAGAGAAGATGTACAATGAATATCTTGCTAAATATAGAAAGCGCAAAGCACTAAAAGAAGAGTTCTCAATTCTTATGAAGGAATGGAGACAGTTGTTCAATGCATCATACTATTCTCTTAGAGACGATTATGCTATTAAGACAAATACAGATTCTTTATTAACTAATCTTTTCTGGGATAAATTGATTGATAATCAATGTTCAGTCGAGAACAAGACAGCTTTGTATTTTGATAACCATAATTTTAGATCAAGAGCAGAACAGCGAATTGCTGAGGCTGCAAAAGAACTTCATCTGATTTATAAATATGACTGTGGAGTAAAACTAAATGGTGGAAGTGTATATCCTGATTTTACTTTCGCATTCCCTGAATTCAATCGTTGTACTTTTCTTGAATACTATGGAATGCTTGCGGATGAAAACTATAGATTAAAGGTCGTTAATAAGAATACTCTTTACCTGAAAAATAAGATTTACGACAACCGTGACCTTTTCATGATTTGCGGTGATGCTGATTATATGCCGAATGGTGATGCCATTAAGACAATTCTCATCTCGATGGTCACGCTGCTTTGTCATTTATATGTTAGCAAACGCACAAACATCAACCAATAAGGCGTCAAAACTACTCAAAACAAAGCCATAAAACAGCCAATTATATGCAAA
>JAZUDM010000049.1:0-37639 GCA_045639635.1 Saccharofermentans sp.
CAAATATAGATATTCCATACTCTGTAACACTCATAAAAAAAGGTGCTTTCTATGGTTGTACTTCATTAACATACATAGAAATCCCTGACAATGTAGTAACAATTGAAGAGAACGCTTTTGGTGGCACTTCAAATCTAACAGATTTCTATATACTAGGCGCTAGCACAGCATATTCTGATAGTATATTTAATTCTAATTCTTCAAGAAACCTTACTATACACGCAAACTGTGTAAATAGTAACTGGAATACAAGAACTGGTGTCGTTTTAATTCATGCAGGGGAGGGATTAAATTGCGCAGACTGTGGTGCTGTAATTGCTACTCCTACACCAACTGCAACTAACACACCTACTCCTACTGCGACTAACACACCTACTCCTACTGCCACAAGTACTCCAACGCCAACAGTACCTGAAATGGTCCTCAAAGCTAACGGCATTACATACACATTATCAGATGAAGACTATAATGGTACCTATGAATCTTTAAGAATAAGCGGCTCAGGTACAATTACTAGCAAATACAACTACATATATTATTATGAAGTGACAAACATTTTAATCGAAGAAGGTATTACTGTAATCGAAGATGCAGCATTTTCCAACTGCTATGAACTTCAAAGTGTCGAGTTACCTGACAGCTTAACATACATTGGAAATTCAGCATTCGCATTCTGTGAATCACTCGAATCAATAATTATTCCTGCGAACGTTGAAATGCTGGGAGGTAACGTTTTCTACAATTGTTCATCACTTGTAAATGTTGAAATCCTAGGAGAAGTAGAAATCACATCAAATGATTTCGAAGGATGTCCTTGTTTAGCAAACGCAGCACCTACAGGAACTAATACTCCAACGTCTCCTACTACAAGCAACACTCAAACACCTACTGCTACTAACACTCCGGTGCCAGCAGCAACTCAAATAGTTGTCACAGTTGATAGCGTTACATACACATTATCAGATGAAGACTTTAATGGTACCTATGAATCTTTACGAATAAGTGGTTCAGGTACAATTAATACTAGCAGATTCGACGTAGAATTTGGCGATGTCACAAGCATCGTAATCGAAGAAGGTATTACTGTAATAGGAAACTATTCGTTTTACGCCTGCTATGAACTTCAAAGTGTCGAGTTACCTGATAGCTTAACATACATCGGAAATTCAGCATTCGCATTCTGTGAATCACTCGAATCAATAATTATTCCTGCGAACGTTGAAATACTGGGAGGTAACGTTTTCTACAATTGTTCATCACTTGTAAATGTTGAAATCCTAGGAGAAGTAGAAATCACATCAAATGATTTCGAAGGATGTCCTTGTTTAGCAAACGCATAACTAAAGAAAACGCCATCATCCGTGATGGCGTTTTCTTATTTTTACAATTAATTCTCGAAATAAACTCTGCTAACTGTAAGATCATCACCTGTGTCTGGATCAGCGATAGCAACGTAATATGTACCATTCTGGAGAGAGCCTCTGGCATTAATAATCGAGATGTAGTTCATCTCATCGTTATAGAACTCAGGAATCTCGCCATTAATGCTATAGATGCAGGTGATATTACCCTCTGAATCCTCGTAGTACCAGCTGATACAAACTGTCTCAGAAAAGCCTTCTTCAACAGGAACTCTGATAGACATAGTATCTGTGCCACGGAACACGCCATTACCACATTCGTCACCCTCGTTAAATCCGATATAAACTGCACCTGTGTTGTTGAAGAAAGAAGGATACTCAGTGTTATAGTAAGTCTCACCATTCGTCAAATTATATGGAGCGAAAGGATTTACCGGGCCAGCATCATGCTCTGTAAACTCTGTTGTTTCAGATGTAGTTGTTGTACCTTCAGTAGTCTCAGATGTAGTTGTCTCTTCTGATTCTGAAGTAGCCGCTACTGTAGTTGTAGCTTCAGTTGTAGTCTCTTCTGCCTCACGTGTAATTTCAGCAGTAGCAGTTGTTGCTGTAGCCTCAGAATTCTTCTTAATTGCGTTCGTTGCGATAACAATAATTATTACAATTGCTACGATAAAAAGAACTGCTGCAACAGCAATACCAATAAAGTATTTCCTGTTGTCCGCTGGCACTTCTTCGTCCTCTTCCTCTACCCGAAGCTTAGGAGTAGGTACAGCCATTTTAGGAGGCTCAATATTTGGAACCACAGCCTCAATTACAAGTTCAGGTTCCTCCTCGTATACCTGCTCCTCAAAAGTCTGCTCATCGTAAGTGATCTCCTCAACAGGATTAAACTCGACATAAGTTGAAGGAAGCTTGTCGCAAAAAGATAAGATTCCCCTACTTAAGTAAAGCTTCTCGAAAAACATGGACTTATTTGTATATTCATAAGCAGGAATTGCCTGAATACGTCCAAATCTCATCTCCATACCAGCTGGAAGACTTACAGGCTCAATATAAACAAGCAAAAGATTATCTACACAGTCTCTTGAGAAATTAAGCTCATCTCTGCAGTTATCTGAAGCAAGATAATTCTCGCTCAAAAAAGCGATAAGCATACTACAACCTTTAATCTTAGAGGCAATGAATTCATCCCAGTTTGTACCTGGGTGAATACCCTCGTCATACCAGACACGATAACCATCATCAATCATCTGAGCGATCATCTGATTTACAACAGCTGCGTCTTTATGAGCGTAGCTAATGAAAATATATGGCTTTTCACCATCATATGGAGCAAATTTACTCATAACCATGCCTCTTAAAAATTAGTAGTACTTTCACATCATAACACAGATATTTAGAAAGGTAGTAGACCAGAGCACTTACGAGACTTATTATTCTGAGTCTTAATAAGGTCTGATTCGATTCTTTCTGGCATCAAGAATTCTGGGATTTCTGCAATCATCAAGTTCTACATCCTTTGAGACCTTATCTATAAATCTCACGCCCTGCAAACCATTAAAAGCAAAATCCTTAAAGCCGGCCTTATTTCGTCCCTGTCTTGTATGTTTCTTAAGCCATCTGCTCATTATCACTAATGAAAGTCCAACGCCAGAAGGCAAAGCAATTATTAAAGCATATAAAAATGACATTTCTTTACCTCCTTACTGTCCTTCAGATCTGTCGCTCACGTAGCCTGCAAGATCATCGTCAGATGACATCGCATTCTTCTTAGTTGCACGAAGCATACTAAATACACCGTAGCCCAAAAGTCCTAAGCCTACCAAAAGCCAGAATATCAGCGTAATTGGTATAGCCTGATTTGTAGAATTAAACTTAATATATTCAAACCAGAAGTACGCTGCCAAAGAAAATATAGAAGTAAAAGCTAAAGCCAAAACTCCTGTAAGAGCAGCGAACATATTCTTCCTCCAAGGGAAGTTTCCTACTACCTTTCCAGTCTGACCATTAACAAGAACAGTATAAGGTTTATCCCCGATTCTATAAGTCATAAACCACGCTGGGAATAATGCCTTTTTAGGCTTGGAATAAACTTCTGTGTCTTCTCTTCTTTTAATGATTTTCTTAGCGTTATACTGAGTTTTAATAAGCTCATCGTCTACTGCAAGAGAAGCACGGGTCTTTGCTCTCTGACAGGCAAGATTTATGTCTTCGTCAGCAATATCAGAATAGAAACCAAGCAAATAATCTTCATCGAATTTCTTTGCTTCCTGATAGTTAAATGGCTCTAACTTTTCTGTATGTTTATTACTAAGTCTACGGGATGCGTCGATAGTAACCCATGGAAGCGAAGCATAGTACGAAAACTTCTTATTAAAGTAATAAGCATCCGCATCTTTCTTCAAAGAATTATCCTCGCAAAGAACTACAGAAGAAGCATCGTACTCAACGCTGATTACGTAGTATGGAATATAGATTCCGCGAAGATTTTCTACCTTTAAATTCTTTACTTCTTTGGGAAGCATAAATCCCTTTTTGATTTCTTCTTTTATGAGGCTTTCTGCCTTCTCCTTGGTAATACGAAAAGGAATAATTACCTTTGGCTTTTCTTCAGTAGAAATTCTGTTAAAAACAAGAGTAGGATTACCGCAGTAAACGCAGAAAGTTGAAGCCTCCGTATTACTTACTTTTATCTGGGCTCCACAGGAATTACATGTATAGACATTAACGTCCATGGACTCAACTTCGTCGTCTGCTTTTTGAAAGTTATATTCGAATTCCTTTACATCGAAAGTGGAACCACACTGCTCACAGTGTAGTCCCTTTTTCTCAATGTTATAAACTAATCTGCCACCGCAGTTACTACAGGTTCTTGTAATCAATTAAGCCACCTATTATCTTTCAATTTCGAGGATGTATCCTACGTTTCCTGCGTATGTAGGAGCAGCATCGATAGTGTCATTTGGAATATCCATGAAGCCATATGTTGTATATCCATCCTGAATATATGGAGCGATACACATATAAGGCTCATCTACTGTTCTTCCGTCTTCAGTTCCACCTGTATATGTAGGCTCTCCTGGACGCCAGTAGCTGCCATTAACTACTTCGTTTGAACCATCTGCTGTCCAGAGATATTCTCCTGATGAAGCGTCGTAAGAACCTCCGATATACAAAACCGCATTTGGGTTATCGCTATGAATAATTGCCTGGTAAATAACTGAGTAAGCATTAGACTCATCAAGTGTTGCAAGATGGCCCCCTGCTGCCTCGCACATAGCAGCTGCCTCTTCCCATGTGCAGTCAGCCATAACGATTGTGTAATAGCTTGTCTTAGGTGTTGTCTCAGTAGTCAGAAACTCCATGATTTCTTCTTCAGTATAGTCACCCATAATGAAGCGGTAGTCACCTGTAACACCATAAGTGTTATAAACTTCCTCAGAAACCTCTTCACCATTTACAAAATAGTAAACTGTATCAGGATTATAGTTACCATAATCCCATGGATCTGATCCTTCTGGGAAATACTGGTAGTAAAGCTCATCGTCAGAAACTACAAGCGTATTATTCTCGATATACATGTATGTCTCCCAGCGAAGTGCTCCTGCGTAATCGCTGTTTGAGTTATAGACAGTATTACCACGTGGAATATACTCGTAACCTGCGTTACCCATTACACCATAGCCCCATCTGTCCATAAGGCAATACACTTCACCATCAGCATATGTATAAACAGACACGTAGTAACCGAATAAATCAATTACGAGTTCCGGAATATCGTCATCGTTAATGTAAATGAGGTTAAATCCATACTCATTTCTACGATCAGGATTCTCCTCCAAATACTCGTTAATTGTATCGATATAGTAAGACTCGTAGTCGTAGTTAATTTCTACTTCTGTTTCTGAAGGAACAGTTTCTTCTTCTGGCTCCTCCAAATCAGGAGCCCAGCCAGTCTCCAGAACAGCTTCTGTTTCTTCTTCCACTTCTTCTACTTCGGAAGTTTCCTGTCTGTCCTCATCTCTGTCTTTATCTTTTTTATCCTTCTTCTCTGGCATAGCGCATCCAGAAAGTAAACACATACAAAGCAAAACTGCTACAAACTTTTTCATAAGAATCCTCCTATAAAATAGAATTAACCTAATTATACTTCAATAAAAGCACAATCAAGACGCCAATCAGCATAAAAAGCTGTGCTATCGAATTTGTAATCTGTTCAATCCAGTTAGCCTTCGGATCTGAGCTATCAAGTTTTGCTCCAAAATATCCCATAAGGCACATTCCAATTATTCCAAGAATAAAAAATATTAGCTGTGGCATACTAAGAAAATTGTTCCAGACCTGATCATTAGCAGAATCAAATGCTGTCAGAATTATTCCTATAACCATAGCGATCATTGATACAGGCATAACTATTCTCATCTGGATAAAAAGTGGCCACACATTCTTACTTTTTATAACGACAATAATCTTCCACAATACTTTTAAAAATCCTGAAAGGAATGTCACCAGAGCAGCAATAATTATTAATGGACTTTTAAAAATCATGCCGAGAATAATACCAGTTCCTCCGAAGAAAAGAACTGGCAGAAAGTCCACTAATGCTAAGCCCAAAGTAAAGCCTTGTGGTACTATGTCTTTCGTCATTTTTACTCTTTGTTTTTTACTCATACTATTCTTCTTTAAGCCTTAAGTGCAGATGCAAGTTTTGCTGCAAGAGAGGCATTCTCGATAATCATATTTTTCTGGGCATCCATACTGTCAGAGCCCATCTTTTCCTTAAGATACTTCATTAAATATCCTGTTATCGCCTTGCCCTTAATATTGTCCTTAATACTACATTCAATCGCTTCGTCGATAACTTCGTTCATTCTCTTGGCGTCTACTGCATATTCTCTCGAAATAGGGTTCATGAGAATCATGCCAGTCTTAATATCGAGGCTGTTTTTAATAGCATATGCCTTTGCTACTTCCTCAATAGAATCCATCTTACAAGGAAGTTTAATTCCGCTCTCGATTGCCATATATGCAGGCATCTCTTCTGTCTTATATCCAATTACAGGAACGGACTTAGTCTCTAAGTATTCCATAGTGAGATTAAGGTCAAGAATTGACTTTGCGCCAGAGCAGACAACTACTACATTACGCTCAGTGATTTCTTCCAGATCAGAAGAGATATCCATTGAAATTTCAGCGCCACGGTGAACGCCGCCAAGACCACCTCCTGAAACAACAGAAATGCCAACGAGGTTTGCTACAACCATAGTCGCAGCAAGTGTCATTACACCATATTCACCCTTTGCAAGAATAAGAGGAATCTCTCTTCTTGAAGCCTTGGTCATAGTGCCTCTGCGCTTACCGTAGTCTTCTAATTCATCGTCGCTCATGCCGACTTTAATCCTGCCATTCATTATTGAAATATATGCTGGAACGGCACCGTTATTTCTAACTGCAGCCATTACGTTTTTGGCTGTTTCAACATTCTCAGGATATGGGATACCTGCAAATGTGCCGCCAGTCTCAATAGCGATAACTGGCTTGTTACTATTAATTGCTTCCAAAACTTCGTCTGAAAACTCAATATACTGATTCATGTTTATCTCCCTGCCTCATGCCTTATGGTATGGGCACTTATCTTTAATACACTGCGCGTTACGTCTACTAAGCTGACACTCAACTGGTTCTAGCGGAAGCTTAACATCGTAATTGCTATTAATATATTCAATTGCTGCAGTAAATGCTGAATAAGCATCTCTTTTGCAGCATCTAGGACCAGCAAAAGATCCAATCTTTGAAGTAGCATTTGCTGTAAATGTCATGTGACTTCCCCATGTGCCATCAGTAGATAATGGACCTGTTTTGTCGATAAAACTAAGAGCAGCTCCTAAGGATAAAGCAGCTCCGCAGACACCCCAGTGAGCACAAACTGCACCAGGAATCTTCATGCCCTGAGTCATAATCCAGTTTAAGCCCTCATCAAGGTCAATATTTCCGCCAGCATTTTTAAAAGCTACAAGAAGGCAGGCACCATCAATTACGTGGTGCTCAGGACCATGCATTCTTACAAAATCTTCCTTGGTAACGATGTTAAAAATCTCAATTGGGTTAATACTAGTCTGTGCCTTACATACAGCAAGAATTTTTAAAGCTATATCCTGCATACTTACTCCTTAATAAAAAATCTCCAATAGCATGCGCAGCCTTCGCCCTCTTTACTTAAATCAGGATAGCAGCTTACGCACTCTGTATTAATTCTGGAATCGATTTCCTTGGCAAAATATCCGTACTCAAAAACGGCAGCGCTCTTACATGGATGAAGTGGCATGCCCTTGGAAGATCTTGCCTCCTGAACACGGCATGTGACGATCTTATAATTAAGAACATCTCCTTCTAATTCGCAGCTTGTGTTATTGGCTCTGTCTACCATTCGAAGTGGGAGTGCCTTCATAAGGCCCTCAAGACCAGAATTCTCACCAATGTTTAAAAACTTCTTAATTCGTCTTGCCTCAGTTACTGTATATCTTTTCCATGCTTCCTCATCGTGATGCATGGCAGCGTCCATACCAAGTTCCTTTTCGATGGACTGGAACCACACGCCATCCATGGCAACGATATTACGGCTGTCTGCCATAAGTAAATCTATTAATTCGTCTTTTGAGAATCCTTCGTAAAGTTCTCTTCCAGTTAACATATTTGATACCTCTTTAGAATCATTGGTTCTATTATACTTCTATCTTTCAAAATTTTATGCCATCCACCCCGTCTATTTTGCAATTTAAGAGGTATATACATCATGTCTTTCGTTTATACTTGTACTATATTCGCAATAAACGTTTTATTTCACGAAAGGATTTCTTATGATTGCTTACATTTGTCAGAGTTGTGGTGGCAGACTTGATTTAAATAAAGAAGAGGCCATTTATACTTGTCCTAATTGCGGTAATAGATATGACTACAAGTATTTCGAAGGATTAGAGCTTTTAGACAGAGCTGAAGTTTGTGCAAACAGACATGAATTCGATGCAGCAGTTGAAATGTACGATTTCCTTCTTAAAAAGGAACCATCAAATTACGATGCACTACTTGGCAAATTCCTTTCAGAGCATAAGATTAGAAATAAGGACGAAATCACAGTTGATGCTGCAATTGATTCCAAAAGTACATCTGATTACGAGTACTATAAGAATGCTTCTCCTGATGATAAGAAAGAGATCTTCTCATTATTTGAAGAAGCTGATTCCAAGGCAAAAGAAATCAGAGGCAAGTCCCGCGAAATCGAGAGCATCGATACAAAAACTAAAATGCTTGAGAAGGAACTTAAGTCTTTGGATATCAAGATTAAGTCTCTATACGTTAAGGCTTACGACGATAACCACGATATAGTTCTTATTCATCCAAAGGAGCGTCTTATAAAAACTATTGGATTAGGCATATTATTTCTCGCACTTTGTGTAATTCCTGCGATTCTCTGCATCCCAAAAGAGGACTATCAGAACTGGGCTGGCACATTTGTTTTCCTGGGACTTGGCTTAATTACAACTTTGGTATTCGTTATCATTGGATTTGTTACATTTCATAAGTCAATCGTTCCACTTAAGATGCTTGAAGCAGAATACGCAAAAAGCAATAAAGAAAAGTTAAATCTTAAGGACAGAAAGAAAGCACTTGAAGATGAAATCGATGCGTTAAAGAAGGAAATCAGCCGCATCTTCTTTAAAGTAAAAAAGATTATGTAATTAACGAAGCAAAAGATCGATTACTGGTTAAGTAATCGATCTTTTTACTACATATCCGGATCGTATTGTGTATTACAAATTACACTCCAAAATAAAAATGAATGTAGTTTCATTTTAAATTTGGATAGTTATGTTGTCAGCACAAAAAACAGGACCTCAATTTTTTGAAGTCCTGCTTTTAATCTTATCTATCAATATCTTTTACGTATAAGTAGAAGCTCTTATTCGTATCGCTATAATCCTTTGCCGGAATGATTTCCATCAAAACCTGCTTATAGCCATCTTCATATTTACGTCTGTAGAAAATCTGAAGAGACGTTTTATTATGTTCAAAATAATCGATTATGTAATTTGAATTTGTTCTCTTAAGATACTCACTAAGATCATCTTCATGAACCTGACCTGATGTTCCAAAATTATAAAGCCATGAAGAAATCTTATCAGAGAATCCCTTCTCAGCTACCTGCTCGCTCTCATCCATATTTACAATGGAATAGGAATCATCAGTTAAGTTGATCTTAAGAATCTTGGTATAAAGAGCGCAAAGTGCAGCGTGAGCATCCTTCTGACCTCTTCTGTCGATGCCCTTCTTCTGATAATAAAGAGCTTTTTCTTCGTACATCTTCTTATCAGCAATCTGAGCAATTTTTGTTACGCTTCTCTCCTCAGTATCCTTACGTGCAACAAATCCGCTGGCGATTGAAATACCATCGATGTACTTACCACTCCAGTTAATTGTTGCATCCTCTAAGTCTTTCTTAATAGATTCAATCTCAGCGTCACTTGCTAAAATAATTGCTGCGAACTCATCTCCACCAGTTCTAAACAAACGGCCATATGGACCAAGGCAGCGCTTCATGCATTCTGCTGCGCCAATCAATAGTTCGTCACCGGCAGCGTGACCCAAAGTATCGTTAACAACCTTCAATCCATTTACATCAAGAGAAACATAAACGAAATTCTCTTCTAAGGCTGTATCGTTATATTCTCTTAAATTGTCTTCGTATGCACGTCTGTTGAGAAAACCTGTAAGTTCATCAGTATTAGATGCGTTTATAAGAAGTTCTTCTTTTTTCTTCAAGTCATCAATGCTTCTTGTAGTAAAGAGAATTCTTACTGGCTTTCCCTCTTCATCTGCATCAACAGTGATAATAGAAGCTGAAATCCAGCCGATATTCTTACCATGGAGTTCCTTGGTGATAATTTTCTTGCCCTGCATTCTGTCTCTTACAGTAGTTAAGTCAGAAAAAGACAACGCCTCATCAAGCATCTCCTCCACAATAGTTGCACGGATAATCTGAACCATCATCTTATCGGCTCCAGCACTACCCGTAACCATTTCCTTAACCTGATTACGTGCTGAATAAGCTCTTACAGTATTTTCCTTAAGATTAACAAGGTGCATACTGTAATAAATATCAGCAAGAGACTGTAAAACATCCATCTGTGAAATATCATTCGCCATATGATTTATCTCCCAAACTTATTCATTTTGATTATAAAAGATTTTAATCGCATTTTTATAAAAATGCCGAAAATTCACTATATGTTCAAATTTGGAAAAACTACCAAAATAAGATTCATATAGTAAATTTCACTAAATGCCTATATAATTTACGGGAATTAATTATATGGGGTTAAATTCGAATGATTTACAACAATGTACTTGAAGCAATCGGACATACACCAATGGTCCGTCTTAATAAAATGAGTAAGCCAGGATCAGCACAGATTCTTGTTAAGTTTGAAGGCTTAAATGTTGGTGGTTCTATCAAGACAAGAACTGCTTTCGAGATGATTAAGGCAGCTGAGAAGGAAGGTCTTCTTAATGAGAACTCAATCATCGTAGAGCCAACAAGCGGCAATCAGGGTATCGGTCTTGCATTAGTTGGTGCTGTTCGTGGTTATAAGACAATCATCATCATGCCTGACTCGGTTTCTGAGGAGAGAAGAAAGCTCGTTCGTCACTATGGCGCAGAGGTAAAGCTCGTTCACGATGCTGGCGATATCGGCGCATGCATCAGAGAGTGTCTTGAGACTGCTCTTGCTATGGAAAAGGAAGATCCAAACGTATTCGTTCCACAGCAGTTTGCTAACCGCAATAATATTCGTGCCCACAAGAACCACACTGCCCTCGAGATTATGGAGCAGGTTGAAGGCCCAATCGACGGTTTCTGTTCTGGTATCGGTACTGGTGGAACAATCACTGGTATTGGTGAGGTTTTAAGAGCTCAGTATCCTGATATTGAGATCTGGGCTGTAGAGCCAGAGAATGCTGCTATCCTTGCTGGTGGTAATATCGGTACACACCTTCAGATGGGTATCGGAGATGGAATCATCCCTGACATTCTTAACACAAATATCTATAACGACATTTATATCGTTACTGACGACGAGGCTCTTGCAGTTTCAAGAAAGCTCGCTCGCGAAGAAGGCATCATGTGTGGTATCAGCTCAGGTACTAACGTTGCTGCAGCAATTAAGCTCGCAGAGAAGCTTGGCGAAGGAAAGACAGTAGTTACAGTTCTTCCTGATACAGCAGAAAGATACTTCTCTACACCACTCTTCGATGAATAATTCTTGATTTTTAAAAAAGTCAGGTAAAATATGAGCGAAATTAATTATTTTCGAGGAGCATTCCATGAAGCTTTATTTCGCTCCCCTTGAGGGCATTACTACTTACCTTTATAGAAACGCGTACGAGAAACTCTATGGCAACGTAGATAAATACTTCGCGCCTTTTATTTCGCCTGCAGAAAAATGCCCAATGACAAACAAGGAGAAAAAGGACTTACTTCCTAAAAATAATATTGGAATTAACCTTGTGCCACAGATTCTTACATGTAAGTCTGAGCACTTTAACGAAGCTGTAGCCGAGATTAAAGATATGGGCTACAGGGAAGTTAATCTTAATATTGGATGCCCTTCAGGAACTGTATGCGCCAAGGGTAAGGGAGCTGGATTTTTAAGAGAACCCGAGATGCTTAAATCCTTCCTGGATGACATCTATTCCTATGGCGCCAAAGAGAATATTTCCATCTCTGTTAAGACAAGATTAGGCTACGCTGATCCAGAAGAATTCCATAAACTGATGGAGATTTTTAACGAGTTCCCTATTAGTGAACTTATCGTCCACGCCAGGGTAAAAACTGACTTATATAGAGGCGAACCTAGGCTTGATTATTACTCTTATGCTATCGAAAATTCCAAAAATCCGCTCGTATATAACGGCAATGTTTATTCCAAGGAAGACCTCCAAAACTACTGTAAAATAACGGATTGTAACATTGTTACACTGATGCTTGGTCGTGGTCTTATAACAAATCCCGGGCTTACTAATGAGTTACTTACCGGCTCCCCGGAATTTGACTACAAGAAGTTCTGGGAGTTCCACGATTTAGTCTACCACGAGTACCAGAAGATCCTCTCCCCTGACATAAATACGCTTTACCGCATGAAGGAACTCTGGACATACTGGAGAGCAAATTTCGAGGGATCAGACAAAATTTTTAAGCATATCGTTAAGGCAAAAAAGTACGCTGAATACGACAGTCAGATTTTAAAATTAAAGAACGAGTTCTGAAATTAATTTTGCTGCTCTTTTAAGTTCATCCTCAGTATGGGATGCCATAAGTGCAACGCGAAGTCTTGCCTGTCCTTTGGCAACTGTAGGATAACGAATAGCAGAAATAAAGATGCCATTATCCATCAGGTTCTTTGATACATTTATAGCCTTTTCTTCGTCGCCAATTACGATAGGAATAATCGCAGTATCAGATGTGATATCAAGACCGTTTTCTTTTAGCGCATTACAAAAGAACTTAACGTTACTTTGAAGTTTTGATACAAGCTCTGGCTCATCCTCAATTATTGAAAGTCCTTCGATGTCGCTTGCAATTGTAGAAGGAGCAAGAGACGTTGAGAAAATAAATCCACGGGCAAAGTTACGAAGATAATCGATAACGGTTTCATTTGATGCAATATAGCCGCCTTCACCGCCTACAGATTTACTTAAAGTGCCCATGAGAATATCAGGCTTTGAAGTGTAGTTATAGTGTTCCTCGATTCCATGTCCTGTTTTACCAATAACACCAGTAGAATGAGCTTCGTCAACCATAGAAAGAAGATTATTCTCGCGGCAGATATTTACGAATTCTGGAAGATTTAAAATATCACCATCCATACTAAATACAGCATCACTAACTACAAGACCAAAGTCACATGGATTAGCCTTAATTTTATTTCGCAAATCAAGCATATCGTTGTGCTTATAGACAACGCATTTAGCCCTGGACAAGCGGCATCCGTCAATGATGCTTGCGTGATTTAACTCGTCACTAAAGATAATTCCTCCATCCTTCATAAGTGCAGAAATTGCTGCAAGATTAGCGACATACCCTGTATTAAAAACAATTGCCTTATCACGCTTTTTAAAGTCTGCAATTTTCTTTTCCAAAGCATCGTGAAGATCAGTATTACCTGTAGTTAAACGTGATCCTCCAGAACCTGCACCATACTCCTTAAGAGCATTTATTGTAGCCTCAACCATACGTGGGTGCTTTGTAATATCGAGGTAGCTATTGGATGCCATAAGAAGGTAGTCTTTGCCATCCATGGTAATATGTGAGCCCTGTGAAGATTCGATAGTCTTCATGGTGCGGTACAAGTTATTCGCGCGCATGTTTTCTACAGCGCTACTTAGTCTATCCATTGGATTAGTTTTTTGAGGAGCATTTAAAGGCTTAACGCCTCTTACAATTACCTTCTCATTCTGAAGGAAACTGATTGCTTCATCTATATTTTGAGAGTCCCCGTTATAAAGGAAAATTCTTCCACCGTTAGGACTTCCCATTTCCTTCATTTTTGTAATTCTTCTATAGCCGTGAATCTTGGAAGATACATATCCGGTTACGTAATCAGGATCATCCGAAATACAGATTTCGCCAATAATTCCAGGACAGTTTATTACCTTTGTTGCAAGTACAATTGCTTCTAAGAAATGGTCCTTCTCAAATGCCTTGGAATTATTCTCGCTTCTATCCCTGTCCATATATGTAGCACGAATACCGCGATTTAAATCAGGCTCTAATCTCTCCAAAGTATTTACATCCAAAAGCATGGCGCCACGCATGGCGTATGTCTCTTTAAGGATTTCTAAGATGCCGTCAGGATTACTGATTTTAAGATCATTTAAAAACTTATAAACTTCCGAAATCCCATCCTGCCATGTATCAACTTCAACTGTAGTTACATCCAAAGCATCAAGATAAATTACATCTTCTGAATTAATTTTCTCGACCTTGAGATTAATAAAATCAGCGTTACCCTTCGCGTGGTGAAGACCTCTCTCAATAAGAGAATTTGTATAAGACATAAGCTCCTTTTCAGTAACGATTTTTTCCGCACCTGAAATATGGACAGGCTTATTATCAACTGTCTCACTGGCTCTCATTTTTAAACAAAAAAGTGGTGTATCCACTGACATATTGCTCCTTAAGTTTTGCTAAACCATTCCTTCATGGTATTTAATACTTTAAGTAATTCTTCGTCCGTAATAATGTATGGAACCATGGCATAAAGATAGTTAAGAAATGGTCTTGCAAAAACGCCTCTCTCATATGCGAATTCCTGGTATCCGTTAAGGATGCTGCTGTCCTCAACCTCGATGCAGACACATCCGCCCATCATGCGGACTTCCTTAATTCCAGGAGCGCTAAAGCCCTCCATGGTTTCTCTTGTTAACTCTTCAATATGCTTAATCTTATCCATGTAGTTCTCTTCTTCGAAAATCTCGATAGAAGCAAGAGCTGCAGCGCATGCAAGAGCATTACCCATAAATGTAGGTCCATGCATGAGCGCGCTATCTGGATCGTCGCTATAAAAACCGTCGTAAACTTTCTTATTTGTAACAGTAACTGCATGTCCAATATGACCGCCTGTTAATGCCTTTCCAAGAACAACGATATCAGGCAATACGAGGTCAGAAACAAATCTGTTTCCAGTACGTCCAAAGCCTGTAGCAACCTCATCGAAAATCAAAAGAACGCCATACTTATCGCAGAGTTCTCTTGCTCTTTCAAGAAAAGAAATATCGTACATTCTCATGCCACCGGCACCCTGAAGCAAAGGCTCCACGATAAAGCAGTTAAGTTCGTCGTGATACTTTTCGAAAGCCTCTTCCAAAGCCTCGATTGTTGTATCAACATGAACGACATTTGGATTCTCACCATAAGCCTTTAATATAAAGTGATAGTCCTCGTCGTCACCTGCTTCCATAGTCTTAAAAGTATCACCATGGTAAGCATGTGTAAGTCCCATAATTTTTGTACGCTTTAAATCGTTCTTATTTACATAGAACTGAAGTGCCATCTTAAGTGCAACTTCAACTGCAACTGAACCAGAATCTGAGAAGAAACAGTAGTCCAGGTCCCCTGGCAAAAACTCTCTTAATTTATCTGCAAGTTTTAATGCAGAATCGTGAGTTAAACCACCAAGCATAACATGTGAAAACTTATCCGCCTGTGTCTTGATTGCACTTGTAATCTTTGGGTGTCTGTAACCATGAATCACACTCCACCAGGATGAGATGGAATCGATTAATTTCTTGTCTTCTGTATAAAGATAAACACCTTCTGCATCAACGATTTTATATGGCTGACGCATTGTCTTCATTTGCTGATATGGGTACCAGATCATATGTATTCCTTTACTCGTATAGATTTACTAATGTATCAATATCGATATCTAAATCCGTATCGTTCTTTTTTACTTTGGCAATAACCTTAAGTCCTGTCATCTCTTCGCACATCTTAAGATTATCTTCCTGCATAACATCACCTTCGATATAGTTATTAAAGATAATTGCCTTCAATGGGATGTTTTTTGACTTCATGTATTCTGCTGTAAGAACAACGCTATTAATTGTTCCAAGACCTGCGTCAGCAATAAGGATAGTAGATAATCCTAACTCCTTAATTACGTCCTCGAGCATAATCTTCCCGCCATCGTAATTAATTGGGCAAAGGATTCCACCGCTTCCTTCCATAGTGACGTAATCGTACTTTGAAATCACGTGTTCAAAGCCCTTTTTCACCACATCCATCTTTACTGGATTTCCTTCAATTCTTGAAGCAAGATGTGGGGATACGGCATTCTCATAAACGTAAGGACACATCTCCTCAAGTGGCTCAGTAATTCCAGAAATATCCTTAACATACTTGGCGTCACCAGGGATAAGATTGCCTTCTGAATCTTTATCGTTGCCGCTAATTGCTGCCTTGTAGTAAGCAGCATTTAAATTAGCTTCCTTTAATTTCTTTACAATAAGGCCTGTAACAAATGTCTTTCCAACGTCAGTGCCAGTACCTGTAACAAATATCTTTCGTGCCATATTAATTCCAATCAGGTTGTTCTTCCAATGTCCTTAAGCATCTGCTTATCGCTTCTAATCGTAGCGCATGCAACTGTAGTAAGCATGTCGCCTGTAATTGTTGCTGAGGCGCCAGACTTAAATGCAATCTCGCCATCGTTTGTAAGAAGTGCTCTTCCTGCAGCAAGTCTGATTTCTGCCTTCGGATTAATGTATCTAAAGAAAGCGATAGTTCTTAAAATATCCTCTTCGCTAATTCTAGGAAGGCCCTCAAGAGGTGTTCCCTTGATAGGCATAAGAGCGTTAATTGGAATTGAATCTACCTCAAGCTCTGAAAGGCTTACTGCCATATCAAGTCTGTCTTCCCATGTCTCACCCATACCAATGATTCCACCTGAGCAGACATTCATGCCCTCTTCCTTTACCATCTTCAAAGTCGCAATTTTCTGCTCGTATGTATGTGTTGTGCAGATATTTGGGAAGTTGCGTCTGGATGTCTCAATGTTATGGTGATAACTTGTAACGCCAGCCTCGTGAAGCTCATGGAGCTGCTCCCTGCTTAAAAATCCCATGGAAGCGCAAAGCTCAATATCGTAAGCCTTGTCCATAGCCTTATATGCTTCAATTGACTTTTGGAATTCTTCTCCAGTTAATGCCTTACCTGCAGTAACAATAGAAAATCTATGTACACCCTCTGAAGCATTAACTTCGCATGCTTCCATGATTCTTTCCATAGGAAGGAAGTCATATACTTCGCATTCAGTATGGTGATGTGCAGACTGAGCGCAATATTTACAGTCCTCAGGGCATCTGCCACTGCGTCCATTAATGATTGAACAAAGATCAACTCTGTCCCCGATAAAGTGACTTCTGATTAAATCAGCGCCACTACAAAGTTCTTCTAAATCGCAATCAAGGAAGACAGATAAATCATCTTCTCTTGTAATTCTTCTGCCAGCGATAATCTCCTGTGCTAAAGCCTTAATATCCACGGTATATCCTCTGTTTTTGTCAATTGTAAACCTAATTCATTTTTAAGTATACAATCAGAATTATACACGCAGAAAGCTAATCTTTAAACCCGTAAACAAACAAAAAGATTGCTTCAAAAACGAAGCAATCTTTTTGGGATTTTAATTTGTTTTACGGTTCGACAAGTTCTTCTACAGGATCTTCCAGATTTTCGGTTATTTCCTCCGAAATATCTTCCTCTGGAACTTCTATCGGTTCTTCCGGCAAATCTTCAGGATCAGGTTCTATAGGTTCTTCTGAAGGTTCAATAACTGGTTCCTCGAAATTTTCTTCTTCTAAGACTACCACTTCCTCTTCAAAAGCAGCCTCAGGAATTATTCCAAAGATTTCCTGCTCAATTTGAGCGATGTAAGAATTCATCAGTTCATCGTCGAAACATGGCTCAGGCAATTTACTGCTTGCAATATTAGGGATACCTGTTCCTCCATAAGTAACACCAAGTTTGTAGCAGACAGTCGCAAACTCAGTTGAATCAATCACCTGATTAAATGCAGCAAGTTTTCCCTGATACACACAAATCTGAGTTAAATTCGAAAGCTCGTCATAACTAGGATCACGACCCAGAAGTGTTCTATAAAGTCTTACACAGAAGTCAGATTCAGAAAGGTCCTGATTCTGAATTTCTGTTCCGAAGAAGAATGTATAAGCAACCTGTCTTGCTGTCTTTCTTCTGTTTGCAAGTTCATCTGCCCAGTAATTCACTGCCGATGAAGGCGCTGGTTTATTAAGTCCCACCGTATACATTCTGGAAACGAAATTAATCATGTCCGTGGTCGGAGTAAGCGTAATCGTCGGTTTATTAGAACCGCCAGACACTATTCCATATGTAAAGCAGCAGTTAGCCCATTCCTTTGAATTAATAAACTCAGCAATAATGTTCTCACGGGTTCTTCTATGGTTCTTAAGTTCAGTTACCCAATAGTTATTTCTAATATTAGTACCAAGGGTTCTGTTAAAGAATACTCTATAGAGAATCTCAACAAACTGCTCATCTGTAAGATTCTTCTCTTTGAATTCTTTACTTAAGAGGAAGAATCTGGCAACCTGTCCACCGTTCCACTGCTCAGTAATAAGAAGGTTAACCCAATATGCTTTACCACCATTGGGGTCATTAGGAACCTCTCTGTTCATGGCAATAAGATAAAGTCTGTCTACAAATCCACCTACTCCAGTTCCACTTAATTCGGGATTAAATGCTGGAAGCTCAGCTGGAGGTGTATTAGTTGGCTTCGGTGTTGGTGTGTTTGTAGGTCTTGGTGTATTTGTTGCTCTTGGACTTGGTGTTGGTGTATTAGTTGGAACCGCATCAACGCTTAAATTATTAGATCTTACTATAGTGACGTTATTTCCTGTCCAGTTACTAGTATTGTAGCCAGTAGCATTTGTAGGAACGAAAATTCTAGTTGGACTACTTACGGTAACAACGCCATTTTGCGAACCAACTGCCACAGATGGAGCTTTATTTCCTGGCATTACAATATGCACTGGACCCATGCCATAAAAAGCGCGTTCAGAAATATTAGTAACAGTGGATGGCAATGTGAGCATATTGATATTTCTGGAACTATGGAATACGTAAGGCCCCAGAGTAGTCAATCCTTCATTGAAAGTAACACTAGAAAGATTAGTACAATTTCCGAATGCACCTTCTCCAATTGTAGTAACTGAAGATGGAATAGTAATACTAGTAATATTATCGTTGTAATAGAAAGCATAATCCTGAATACGTGTAACTGTACTTGGAATAGTAATTGATCTTACAAAAGGCGCAGTTACAAGAGTAGTACGATCCTTGCTGTAAATTACATTTCCTACACTTGTGTAATAAGGATTACTGGAACTTACTGTAAGAGATGTGAGAGAATCACAATCAGCAAATATACCATTACCAATTGAAGATACTGATGCCGGAATATTAATAGAAGTAATACCACATTGTGTAAATGCAAAATCACCAATCGTCTCAAGTGTATCTGGAAGAATAATAGAAGTAATGTTAGCTGAGTGAATAAAGTTTTGATCAATTCGAGCAACTGGACAACCATCAATAGTACTTGGAATCTCCAAAACGGATGGTACAGTTTTACCATCATACTGGTAAATGGCTACTTTTCTAACACCATTCTGATAATAACTATAGTACGAGAATAATGTTGCTCTCTCTGTACAGATAAAACTGCGAGGTTTAGTGCCTGCAAAGCCCGCCTCACATTCGTAGATTTTACCATCAGGAGTCTGAACAAGTGCATTCATATGGCCTGAACCTGCTCCTGAATCCTTATTACCATTACGTGACCAGGCATCATATCCACAAGCCTTTGCAAGTCGGATAATCATATCTGTAGAAGCCCAGCAGTCACCACCGCCATAAAGAATCATAGAAGTTGCAGAAGAATATCTCGCACTATAGTCATAATTTTCAGCTACATACCTTGTGATAGCTCTGACTCTGTCAGCAGCTGTAGAGTACTGCGTCTTAATTCCATTAGCTATTTCCTGAATTCTATTATTAACATAAACAGACGCATAATTATGAGTTCTTACTGTGATATCGCTATAAGAATTGGTACCAGCTGCAAACACTCGAACAACACCAGTTCCCTCACTATATTCTTGTCTCGAAATTACACCAGAGCTGGTTATATAATTAAATGTCATCTTTTTAGGCGTAATAACACCAGTATCAGACACCTGAAAATAAGAACCTCCACTTACAACCCTGTAAGTATACCCTGAAGCAGATCCAGAAGGATTAATGGTGTAACTGGTTTTATAGTTCGATGGAATAGAACCAACGATGCCTACCACATCATCATCAATAAAATACAAATCAACAACAGAATCTCTAAGTGTTACTGCAGCACTAAGATTAATACCAAGAGATGAGAAAACAATTAGAGCGCTTAATAAACAAGCGACAAAACTGACACCTCTGCTTTTCAAATTACTCATAATCATTCCTCCCCCCAAAACGTTATGAATCAATCACTCCTAATTATACTACTCTCTAAATTTTTTTACTTTTAACAAACGATTAATTTACGGCACAGAAAAAGCCGTTTCCATAACGAAACGGCCTAATCCATATATTCCAAATTCTAATTATTCAATGCACTTCAACAGGTAAGAACAAAAACAGCAATAATCAAACTAATAATCAAAAAGTAAGCACAAAACTTTGTAAACTTCTCGCGACCTGACATCCTCATGCACGCCCTTCCACATCAACTTATGTGCACATACTAACATCAGGATGTGTCAAAGTTGTGTAGAGATTGCATTAGTTTTGCATTAATTAGAAAAACTAAAATAAGAAGTGAAATTATTTCACGAATTACAAGTTAGAAAAAGCCTCGTGAAGCATAGCTGCTGCCTCATCTAGAGACAACTCGCCATACAAATACATATCTGCGTAAGTCTTAAATGCTTCCTGTACATCGCCGTTCTCGAGCATAGGATTAATGAGAACCATTGTATCCATATTGTCTCTCATAATTCTTCCTGCATCGTACTCAACGCCAGTTAACATATCGTTCTCGTTAAGAGTCTCCAAAGCAACAACACTTACAGGAATACCACGCTCAGTACCCTGAAGCATAATGAATTCCGGATTGTTAAGAAGGTAATTCAAAACTCTTCCTGCTTCCTCAGGGTTCTCGCAGCTACTGCTAATCGCAAACATTGTTGCAGGCTTAATGTACCAGCCGTAGCCTCCCTCATCTCCTGTAGAAATGAAGTCGCCAACGATTACTTCCACGCCATTTTCAAGGAGTGGGTTACAGTATCTCTGTGCGTCTGAAGCCCAGCAGGAAGTTCCTGCAGTAACTCCTGAACCAAAGTATGAAACTTCAAATTCTGAAGGTGGCATCAAAACCTGATTATTAACAAGTTCACCAAAGAACTCAAGCATATTTCTGATATCAGTCTCAGTACCAATATAGTTACCATCTTCATCGAAAAGCTGTGTCTGATAATTCTGCTCAAACCATGCATTCAAAACAAGGAACGCATGCTTATAAATCATTCCTAATGGGTACATTCCATCGTCGCGCATGGCATCCGCTGCAACAAACAAATCATCCCATGTTGAAGGTGCACTTAATCCATAAGAACTATAAATCTCAGCGTTATAGAAGAAGCAGCTTGTATTATATGCTGTTGGCAAAGCATTAAGTCTGCCGTTCATAGTACCTGTTGCAAGATCAGCTGCTGAGAAATTAGAAAACTCGATAACATCTGAAAGTTCAGACAAATTGTAGTAGCCATATCCATCTTCAGAATACTTTGTAAGCCATGCATAATTAATCTGCATAACATCAGCGTTATTATGAGATCTCATGAGCATCTGATAACGGTTCTCATAGCCGTTCCAAACAGCATATGAATAATCGATTCTGATATCTGGATTATTCTCTGCAAAAAGGCTGAGGCCTTCAATCATATACTCGTGACGTGGATCATTACCCCACCAGGACACAGAAACAGGCACGCTGTTGCTCTCTGGTCTTACTGTAACGCGAACATTAGAAGAACAGCTCGTAAATAATACGGTCATAATCATTATGCAGCATATAATTTTAAAGTAGTTTTTCTTCATTATTCTCTACCCGTCACTCCAACATATGTTGGCTTGCCTTTACCACTACGCTTAGATTCATAAAGTGCTGCATCAGCCCTCTTATAAAGATCTTCGTACTCTGAGTCCTTATCGCCTTCAATAAGAATACCCATACTTACAGACAAATTGAACTGATCAATCTTGTCCTTGAAAGCCTTCTCGAAAGCAAGATATACACGCTCTGCCTTATATCTGGCCCACTCTTCTGCTCTCTTATCATTCTTATCAAGGAATGAGCAGTAAACTGCGAACTCGTCACCACCAATACGGCCAACCTTAACAAATTTCTCAGAGAAAACTTCGCTTAAAAGATTACCCATTCCAATGATTACTTCATCACCAGTCTTATGGCCTAACTGATCGTTAACCTGCTTGAAATTATCAAGGTCCATAATAAAGAAAACCTTGGACTGCTTACCATTAAGTATCTCAAGATCAGCTGTTGACTGAACTCTAAAAGATGTCTTATTCAAAAGTCCAGTCATAAGATCTGTTGAAGCGTCACCCTCGAGTTTTTGAACTACATCAGTAACAGACTTATTAAATCTATTAAGAATCAAAAGCTGAAGAAGAATAATAGCAACTGAAACAGCTACAACAATCATAATTACAGTTGAACGAAGTTCAATCTGATCCTGCATGAGATAAGCAGTTGGAATAGAAGTTACAACTCGCCATCCATTGTTAAGATTATTGGATGTAACAAGATATGTATCATTCATGGCACTGATGCCAGTCTGATCACCAATCATTGAACTGATATCCTCAGGAAGGTAATTTGCTACTTCATCTTCGTCAGTTGAATAAATAATTACACCATTACTATCAAGCATTCGAACAGTCATCTGTGAAAGCTCTTCTGGCACTGTAAATACGCTGTCAAACTCATTTGTATAGAAAGATAAAACAGCAATAGCATTAGGATTAAGTCTCTTCACGAAATAAATTCGATCAGTATTTCCCATGACACCTGTAGCCCAGCCTTCTTCTCTCTTAGTATCAGTAATAAGGCCTGAAAAATATTCGTATGTGCCACCATTAGGAAACATACTCTCAGTTGTCTGGGAAACCCATCCTGCATTCTTGTCATTCGCGTAAATTACACCAAAATCAGAGAAGTTCTCCATCATACCCAAATCAACGATTCGGGCTGTGATTGCATCCTTCGCAACGATTCTCTCATAGTCTGTAAGATTTGGATTTGTATCGTAATACTCGTAGTAATCACTCTCCGAAAACAGGAGCGAACAAACTGTCTCAACAGTATCGAGATAATTATCAACGTTAAGCTCAATCTGATGACTATCAGCAGCGATAAGGTCTGACGTATTCTTCTCCATTGTTGTTCTGGAAGAATTTATAAACATAGTAGAAACGACTACAGCAAAAATCACTGTAATCACAACATAAACAACGCCAAATAATAGTTGGATTTTCTGAATACCCTTACCCACGAAAAACCTCTAAACAACTCTTCTTCAGGGTAATTGTATAATATTTCTTATCAATATAGGTGAACTAAATGTGAATTATTAATATTTTCTTTCAATTTCTTGCAAAATTTATCGTTTTTTTTGCTATTCCTAAAGCTTTGTTAACTCAGGATAATTCGTTATTTATTTTTTGCAACAAAAATCGCCCTCCGAAGAGGGCGATTAAAGAACAATTTTTAATTAACCGTAGATTTCTGCTGCGAGATAGTCTCTTGCATTGAAAGTCTCACCTGTTGACTGCTCTTCATCAATGATTCCAGGAACGAGCTCAGTAACAGTTGTCTCACCAGTAGCTCTGTCGATGTAGTAACGATTCTCAGAACCTGTATATGATGTGAACAAAACTACTACCTGGCTGTCAGTGCTTGACTCGATAACCCAGTGATCACCACTCAACTCTGCGAAAGCAGTATTTCCAAGAACACAATAAACCTGGATTGCATCAATTGCCATCTCATCTGTAAATGGAGTAGAAGAACCAGCATCAGCAGCTGTTGTTGCAGCAGCCTCTGTAGTTGTTGCCTCTGTCGCAGCAGCAGTAGTTGTTGTAGCCTCAGTCTCAGCAGCTGTAGTTGTTGCCTCTGTAGTAGCCTCTGTAGTTGTCTCAGCTACAGTAGTCTCCTCTGCAGCGCTCTCGCTAGCAGTTGTCTCATCAGCCTTTCCAGAACAGCTACAAATCATCATAGCCATAGCAAGAACCAATGCTGCAATTGTTGTTGTTTTAAAAGATCTTTTCATATATAACCTCCTCATTCTTTTAAATCCCCCGGGGTCATTATAACTCAGTTTCGGAAAATATCATATATTTTTGAAAATTCTTCAAAGTGCATAAGTTACTTTCCTATTATGCTTCCTTTGCCTTCAAAAGATCCTCGTTATAGATTTCTACACACCAACGCTTCTTCTGGCAGCATGGGCATGTAAGCTTTCTTGTATTAGGTGTGTGGCTTGCCGAGAACATCTCTGCCTTCTTTGGCACAAAATTTGTATGACACTCAGGGCAGATATACTTAACACTCTTAATGTAATAATTTATTGAGATAATACATGCAGGAATCAAAAGTACCATCGCTACAACAAATGGCCACCAGATTCCCTTAACAATCCAAAGCGCAATTGCTGCATACTCCAAAATGTTAAATGGAAGCGATGCAAAGATCATGTTTCTTCTTACCTTAATTAACTCTTTCTTGTTTGTCATAATCTTAGCCGCATCACCAATGGAGCTTAGATCTAAATCGCCAGCTTTACTACTTTCGGAAATAATCTTGTTAAGTTCAACGAGCTTATCGTATTTCTCCTGCTTCTCATCAATTTCAGCCTTGAGTTCTTCCTGCTGCTTTTTAAGGAGAAGCGAAATTACATTGTTTGGATTTTCTTCCTTTAAGATATCCTGAATATTATTAATAGAAATATCCAAATCTCTTAAAAAGCAGATAACCTTCATCTTCTTAAGATCGTCTTCAGAATAAAGTCTTCTGCCACCTTCAGTAAGTTCGCTTGGGATTAAAATTCCTTTTGTATCGTAATACTGAACAGTTCTTACTGTCACATTACAAAGCTTAGCGATTTCTCCAGTTGTGTACTTTGACACGGCTTTCACCTCCTTGATGATGCCATCTTAGAGCATCACCTTACGTCACAAACAATACGTTACGCTACGTTATTTTTAGAAAAAACAGCATATTTTTGCGTTTTTTGATTATAAATCACTCAAAATACCAAAACAGGCTGCAATGGTTAAGAACAAAAAAATAAGTCCAACAATAATCGAAGCGATATTCCAGTTCACCCTGCCACCAATAATACAGTCATTAGGATTTTCCGGATCGAACAAAACTGATTCTGTACTACCAACTTCTGGCAGACTTGATGTATTTCCTGTGTACTTATTGTTATAAACAGTATATTCAATTCCAGCTTCCTTGAATCTATATACTGGACAACTCTTAAAATGCGCACCATGCTTATTAGTTACTACAGCATCATCGTATCCGATGCAAACCGCCTCTGATTCCTGTGTACATTTCTTTTTAAGTCTGATGCCTGAAACAATTGGAAATCCCAAGAACAAAAGACCAACAAAAAGGAAGCAGCCAATGAAACTAAAAACAAAAGCTGTATTTTCAAAAAGATCATCAGGATTATCCATAGAATTAACAAAATTAACTCCAAGAATAATAAGAAATATCAGAATAACAAGTACAGATATTGAGATAAAAACAAATTTGAATCTGGAAACAGCTTCTGTAGCTGGAATTGGCTCGCTATCGTTTTGCATCTTAACGCTGTTATAAAACTCTTTTGTATTCTCAATACGATAGCCTTCTTGTCTAAAGTAATTCATTCTGTTTCTAATGTATTTCATATTACAACCTGTCAAACTCTTCTCGCAAAATCGAGAAAAACATTCTTCCTTCATAGTGATCATTACGCCAGAAATAATCTCTTAATGTTCCCTCGTAGGTAAGGCCACACTTTATTACTGCGCGAAAGCAATTCTCATTATCGTAGGAATTAATATACTTGGCAAGAAGTTCACTAAAAATCGTCTCCCATTTACACGAGAGACGATTTACTGATTCTTACTCTGACAAGCTTTCCTAACGTGGCATTCTTCTTAATGTCTTATGGAATCCATCCTTATCGCGATACATATCCATATCAGCATTCATTTTCCAGTCACTGATTGATCCGCGAGTGCCATTCTCGTCGTTGAGTCTGGACTCTCCTACTGCCATAGATAGCTCATAAGGTTCAACTTTGTTGTACTCTTCGATTCTATCCTTAAGCTTTCTTCTATATTCGAGCATTTCTTCCTGACTGGCATCGATGACAACTACAAATTCATCACCGCCAATTCTGAAGCACTCACCCATCTCGCCATATGCATCACAAAGTACAGTAGCTACGCCCTTGATAAGCTTGTCCCCTGCTTCATGGCCATGCAGGTCATTCGTAACCTTAAGGCCATTTAGGTCAATCATTACCATAGCCCAGTCTTTTGAATCAGCCTGATTACTCTCGATTTCCTTCAAAAGTTCATCGAATGCTAATCTGTTTTTAAGTCCAGTTAATCCATCAGTCTTTGCGATATTCTTAAGCTGATCGTTATAAAGCTGAAGCTGGCTATTTGTTGACTCCAATTCGAAAACGATTTCACGAATGAATGTAGCCATTCTTGATGCAAGTGGAAGTTTAGTAATTGAAGAAGTATCTTCAAGCACAGCACTGCTCTTACCCTTCTTGCCTTCGCCCTCACGCATAGCTGCAAGAACAAGAGTAATACTATGCTGATTAAGGCTTCCGTTCTCACGAAGGAACTCGCCGTGAGAGAAAAATCCTGCACTGGCCTTCACATTACGGAATGGGTAAATTTCAGTTGTAGGCTCATCCATACCCCAGAACACCTTACGCGCAGTGCAATAGAAAATATGCAGGAGCTCTGCGTTAAAATCAGATACTTCTTTCGCAGCTTCTCTTACTGCAGCCATAATCGTATCAGGTTCACCATAGGAGAGTCTAACGATAGTGCCTTCAGCAATATTAGCGCTCATAACGAGCGAACCATCTTTATTACCTGCAGCAGCGGCACGTACAATTCTAACGCCGTCATATTCGAACATAATCGGGAACTCCAATGCGTTTACAAAGAGGTTCTCATCGTTCTCGATTCTTAAGTATTTCTTGTATACGTTATATGCTGGCATTCCATCCAACTCGTAAATTGTACATCCATCAGCCTTGGTAACAACGAAAGTCTTACCAATAGGCTGCCATCCACTAACCTTAAATGAATTTACGTGGAAATCTTCACCTCCGAAGAACAATACAAGAAGACCTGTATTATCAAATCCGCCAACAGAAGAGAATACGCAGGAATCTGTGCTGGTAATATTCTTTGAGCAAACGATACTACCAAACATCTGAATGTCTTCGCGCAGACAGTCAAACTCTTCACTGAAAACTGTAGGAGATTCAGCATTAATAGTGCGATAGAACTCAACTGCCTTAATCCAGGAATTCTCCTCACACTCCTTAATTATATCTGCTGCAATATCCTTAGTAGACTGCTTTGACATGCTGTACTGCTTAATATTGAACTTAGTTGTCTCATTCTCGAAAACAGTGATTGTAACTGAAAGCTCCGATGTAATCTCGCAATCAGAAACATTACCAGCTGTAGAATGACCAACCCAAGGTTTACCTGGGAAAATCTTCTCAATACATTCCCAGATTGGTCGTACACCGTTCTCTGTTAAATCAGTCGAAAAGATATGGAAGTACATAGACAAATCATCGTACTTAAATCGCTCCAACAATCTCTGCTTATATAAATCCAAACTATTTTCAAACTGCTTAGGATTAATAAATTCAATTGTCTTCTTTAACATATAATCCTCCCTATTTCAGTCAGAAGTTATCCCCTATTAATATGAATATCAGTCAATGCACACTGATCTCCGGTGATATAGAAATACACCTTTGAAACACCCTCAGGTATCGTTGTAACATTCTTGATTTCAAGACCACTATTCTCAGTCTTTAATTCAATAGTATTGTCCTTACGGCTGATTGTCATTTTGCAATCAACACCTGATTTATTCTTCTGCTTCCAGATACTCCAGTTTTCAAAATTATCTCTCACTGTTATCTCTGTTTTATTAATTATATCCGATTCATTACACCAGACTTCGCCATCATGTCTGACGAATGCAAGTTCCTTAAAATTAGCTCCACCAATACGTCCGTCGTCTGATGTAAATAACGCAACAATAGGGCAATGCCAAACTCTTCTGGATGAAGGAAGGCTCAAAGCATGGAACTTAACACTTACATCGCCATCAAGTTCCAAAGTTCTGGTTCGATCTGTAATCCAGCTATCAATCTGAACGTTAGGAATATCTCCAACCGGACCATCGATATATCCAATCTTTTCTGCAATGCGAGGAATATAACCTTTCGCAACTATATTCTCTGCTACATCAACATCAGTAATATTCATAATGCAGTATTCACCTGTTAATGCGAGGTACAAATATCTTGCAGCATCATAAAGTGCGAATACCATTTCTTCTGTGTGATCACCCGTAGTAATCTTCAACATTACATGGTCTTCCTGCTTTACGATAAAGAGATTAACTTCATAAGTATTACCCTTCTCAATCTTGCTATCCTTCATTCCACCAATAACATTATGGGTAAATTTACGAGCATAGTCAGGATATATAGAACCAGTAACATCGACACTTGCAAACTCAACGAAGTCCATTTCTCCTGCTTCAAGACTATCCTTAAGGTAGTATCTTGCGTCCGCAGAATCATATAGAACAACTGTTGGCTGTCCACCATTCTTCAAAGGAGTGTACTTAAGTTTTACAGAAACCGGGCAGTCTGTAACACGAATACCTGCAGTAACATTCGACTTATATTCTTCAAACTTAAAAGAATGATCTCTACCAAATACTTCTGTTGTTCGACTTTCCTTCATTGCATAGACATCGTCCTTATCCAAAAGGCTAATCATAATTCTTGCATATTCAGGATCAAACTGAGAACCTATACCTTTAACAAGTTCCTCTCGAACGTACATCCGAGGGATGATATTACGATAGCTACGAACTGAAGTCATGGCATCGTATGCATCTGCAACAGCAATAATTCTGGCGATACGTGGAATCTCGTCACCCTTAAGTCTGTCTGGATAACCTCTGCCATCATATCTCTCATGATGATTACGGGCACCTATACTAAGCAAAGGTGACATAACAATCTTCGAAAGAATCTGGCCACCAAGTCCTGGATGACGCTTAATCTCAGCAAACTCCTCATCAGTAAGTTTACCCTTCTTATTAATAATACTGTCATCAATTCCAATCTTACCAACATCATGAAGCAAGCCTGCGAGATAAACATCATCACATTCTTTCTGTGACAATCCAGCAGCTTCAGCTATCATTCTGGAATACTTGGCAACTCTATGAGAGTGACCATTTGTATATGAGTCTTTAGCATCGACTGCCGTTGCAAGGGCATCTACAGTCTGAGTCAGGAATTCATTAGCCTGTTCCTGAATTCTATTTGCTTTAATAAGGTCATCGATGATTCTTTGATACTTCTTCAAAGTGTTACTTAAAGCATTTGCAAAATCAAAAAACTCTCGTCGCTTGAATGCCCCAGGCTTATATCCCATTACCATATAACCAGCAACAGAATTATCTACTCTTAAAGTCTTAAACACATATGTCTTTCCAACGTCAGCTTCACCATATCCGAGTAGAAGTTTATTAATATTCATGGATGTTTCATGATGTATAACACCACCTGTTCTTGCACAGATTACATCCATAACAGGTCCTAATCCTGTTTTTGCTGGTTCCTCTTCGGAGATATCCATATACTCCAAATCCTTATACTGCGGATTAACGTATACATGAAAATCCTCTGTTTCCGGACCAACAGTTGCAAGAAAATCACTACTTACGCTCTGATTTACATGGTCAAAATCTGGATTTGCCATAAAGCACATATCAAGCTGCGCTTCTCTATCCTGCAAAGAATCAGTATTGTACTGCTCTCCAAGCCAGACAATTCCAATTTGCTTTCTTAATTCGTTCTCACCATTTGAATCCTTGCAGCCGCAACTCTCACCCAAAACTGCAGAACTAGGAATAACAATCTTCTTCATGAGATTTCTGTCTACTAATGCTTCAGCGACAAGTTTTGCACAGTTAAAGCCCTGTTTCTCATAACTCTGATCTACTGTAGTTAAGGATGGATTACAAACCTTACCATTTTTCAAGTTATCAAAACCAGTAACGATTGTATCTTCAGGAACTCTAAATCCCATCATTCCAAGGAACAAAATTACAAACAACGCCATATGATCATTGGCGCAAACAAAAGCATCTGGCAATTTAGTCTTCTTATCACCATAATGCTCCATTAAATATAACTGTATCGGATTAGCTTCCCAATCGGCATAAAAAACATCATCATCACTAAGACTTAAGTTATGATCTTCAAGTGCATCCTTTAACACACCCAGTCTGAAATTAGAATCGGCATTATCTTTTGGGCCAGCAAAAAATACGATATCTTTTACATTATGCTCCACAATTATGTGATCACATAATTCGCGCATTCCAACACAGTTATCTACTGTAACAGTAGATACACCTTCTATTTCTGCGCCCTGAAGAATAACAGGAACTCCCGCTTCTTTACATCTATTAATTATCTGTGATTCCAACTCATCCGAATTAAATCCGGAACCATAAATAACAGCAACATCAAAAAACGATATATCTGGCAAATCATAAATCTTATTTTCAGAATCAATCATCGCCTGTGTATGCACCGTCAAAGCGTATGAAGTGAATACAAATATATCGATGCTACTATTTATAAGATAGTTGTTAAACCCCTCCAAAAAGCTGTCAACATTCTCCCCGTTCCAACCATTGACAAACAAAGCAACCTTAGATTTCACAAATACCATCCCTCCGATATTTGTTCGAATACCCCCTCCTATTCGAACTGTTGCTCAAAACAATAAATATTTATACCTTATAAATTCTAACAAATTTCCAACACAATATCTGTTTTCACAGTAATAATTCATACTTTGTTAAATTTTCCTTGAGAACTTGAACATCCAAGACACTTAGATTGCTTGTATATAAAAATCGCCTTTCAAATTCCTTGAAAGGCGATTATTTTCAATCTAATCTATTATTTGTTTTAAGAATTCACTCAATAGTAGTGGAATACTTCCTCAATTTGCTAACTATTTATACTTCTCTTCTCTTTTAACAATTTCGCAGTCCCAGCAATATACGCCAGGGAAAACCTCAAGTCCTGGTTTGGAGTAAAAACCTGCTGATATATAGTTACTGCAATCGTCGTGGCATAACTGAATTACACGAAGTCCAACACGCTCTTCTTCATCCGCACGATAGATCATTACCATGTGAAGTTCATAGTCTTCACCATCAACAGTGAACGAAATATCAGGCTTATAACAGTAGTAGGATTCATCTTTTCTTGAATGGTGATTATATTCCCTGACAGTTAAATCATCGTAACCATCATAGTCACCATCCCAGTCTGGAAAAGTCTCAATTAACTCTTCGATACTGTCCTCGAACTCGTCCATCTTATCTTCGTCATCGATTTCATCCAAAGCTTCCTCTGAAAACATATCGATAATCGCATCGACATCCTCATCCTCGATAGCATCAATTAGGATTTCCAGCTGATTATCTATTATTTCCTTTTCATTTTTGCCTGGCAGACGATAAGTCCTTGGCATTGAGCAACCAGTCAGATTCATCATGAGACCTGTTATTAACATCAAAGCCATCAATACGCTAAGTAATCTCTTCATTAAAACTACATCCATTTCTAAAACATTTAACAGAGTAATTTTATACAAAGAAAGATGAAATTCATACTCCAATATTACTCAACGCGCTTAAGTGCTTCATCCATTGGGATACGGCGGATTCTCATATAATCAAAGAACATGATTACAAGGAAAGCCACGAATACAAGAACGAAGATTTTTACTATGGACATATTCTCCATATAAAATGGAAACCAGCCTGGCATGCTCTTAAGGAAGATTTTCCAAACAATGCTCATAATCAATCTTCCAGCAAACACAGCAAAAAGCTCTACTACAAGCATTACCCATGTTGTACTTACAAGATAAAGGGAAGCAATCTCACCTGATCTATAACCCAAAATCTTTGTCATTGAAATAGCATTCTCGTTCTTCTCGATAATAATCTTAGTCAAAAGATAAATCAAAACCGCAGCCATGATTACACAAACATAACCAAAGTAATCAAGCATTGAACCCATTGAATGATCGAGCTGTTTTGCCTGCACAAGCAAATCTTCGCAGGTAATTGTCATTCCAACAAACTTCTCTTCAACATCTTCAATTGGTGTAGAAGACAAGAATCCTGAGAAAGACTCTTCATCAAGGTCAAAAATCTCATTATAAGAATCAATATCTACGAACACACCCAAAATGTTGCTGGCATCCTTGATGTACGCTACCTTGAACTCATAAGAAACATTTTCGAACTCTTCTTCAAGAGTAATAACGTCACCTACTTTGATTCCATACTTCTCGGCAAACGAAGTAGAAATAACAACTTCGCCTTCATTTAATTCAGGAATTTCAAAGTATCTGCTGTCGTTCACAAATCCATATACAGAAATCTCTTCATCAATCTCTCCCTTATAAATGAGACCTGTAATTGAGAACTTCTCTGCATCAGAATTTGAAGTAGTAATAGCATTACCATCGTCATCTTCACCTGACTTTAAGATAACCTGATAATCAGCAAAGAGTGTATCTCCATTAGTAGCCTTAATATGGTCAAGTGTATCAGGCATCGCACTAGCAAATGTCATAAGGAACATTACGAAGATAACACCGAAAGCAAGAATAATATAGTTAGCTCTGTTCTGAGCAAGAATTCTTGTTCTAAATCTTGTAAAGAACTTCCAGTTTGGAAGCTTAATAGCATTACGCTTTTTACCACTCTTAAGATCATGTCTTAAGAACTTCAAAGGTGACAAACGAAGCTTATATGTGATAACTACAAGATTTACAATAAGCACAAGAACAAGTGGAATCAATGTAGTCTTAACAAAAGCCTCACTACTCCACAAAGTCTTAAATACAGGGAGACTATAGCTATTATAGTAAAGAGACTTAACTACTTCTTTAAGCTTCGTATAACCCAGGATATTTCCAACAACAGCAGAAAGAAGTGTAACTACAATTGGCATTGCCATATAGTGGGCAATAAGTTCGCCCTTTGTATAGCCAGATGCACGAAGTGTACCAATTACCGAAGCTTCCTTTGCAATAGTAGAGCTAATAGTAACAGCAAAGATAAAAGCAATGATTCCAATAAAGATATAAAGGAGTATGCCTACCATCGCCATATCTCCACCAACATCCTCAGGAGCGAAAGTAATTGCCTGGTTTACATATGCAGGGAGAAAATCTTCGAGTTCATTATCCGAAGCTGCAACCTGAGTGATTAATGCCTTAAGAAAATTGTCTCCAGAAGTCTTCTCTGAAATCTTATCCGCAGGATCGCTATTATAAATCCAGCTATACATATAGTGGATATTTCTATCCGTTGAAAGTGCCTCAAAACCTTCTTCTGTCACAAGACCAACATCGAATGTCAAAGCATTAAACATTGTATCTGATTTATTTTCATGAAGTGTTGTGTAATTAGCAAGGGAAACGAGACCTACAACCTCCATTTCGCTGCCACCAACATTGATGATATCGCCTACTTTAATTGAAGCATTATCAGCATGCATTCTGTCGATTGCGATTTCGTTCGCATTTACTGGAAGGCGTCCTTCGTGAATGCAAGGAAGATTTACATTAGTCTGATATGTAAAAACTCTGATTCTGTTCTCGCTATTCTCATCGAGATTTACAAAAAAGTTCTCATAAATAGTTACTGGCACAGCCTCAAAATCTTCGCCATTAAGTTCGTATCTCTCTTCTGCCTTAGAGATTTCCTCTTCAATCTCAGTATCAATTTCTGCCAAAGCTTCAGCATATGCCTCATCGTAAGCACTGTTGTAAGCTTCATCATAAATAGAACTATATGCTTCGTTATATGCGAATCCGAACTGGCTTTCAAATTCTTCATTAAAGCGTCTGTCGAATTCAGTTCTGAACTCTTCGTCGAATCTCTCATCAAGTTCGTTATGAGCTTTGTCAGTATAATAAGCACGAAGATCTGCCATATCACCTGTAGCGATAGCATTTAGTAAATCCTCATCTGCTTCTGTCTTAAGTTCAAAGTGACCATCTTCAAGAATGTAGTCATCTTCAAGTGAATCAAATGCTGCCATCATTGAGATATTTGCTACATATACTCCTGCCGTAGCACCAATCATTACAATAAGAAAAAGTGTAACGATAATATATTTCTTCCAGTCTCCAATGAATTCTCTTGGAACTCTTTTAAGAAGTGGATTCTTTATTGTTTTTCCTGACATATTTTTAACTCCAAATTACCATTCAAGTTCCATAGCGGATACTTTTTCTTCGTTATGCTTACTACTTCTTACAACACCATCACGAAGCTTAACCACATGATCTGCCATATACTTAATTGCTTCGTTATGAGTTACCATGATGATTGTGTTTCCGTATTTCTGATTAACATCTTCGATAAGCTTTAAGATTTCCTTTGATGTGTTGTAGTCGAGCGCTCCTGTTGGCTCATCGCAAAGAAGAATATCTGGATTCTTAACAATTGCTCTTCCTATTGATACTCTCTGCTGCTGACCTCCTGAGAGCTGATTAGGAAGTTTATTCCTATGTTCCCAAAGACCAAGCGTTGTCAAAAGTTCATCAATATCAAGTGGGTCATCAGACAAATAAGCACCTACTTCTATGTTTTCTCTTACAGTCAGATTTGGAATCAGATTGTAAAGCTGAAATACATATCCCAGGTGCTTTCTTCTATAGTTTGTAAGTGTCTTCTCATCCATCTCTTCGAGTTTGTCACCGTTGATTGAGATGTATCCTGAATCTGCTCCGTCAATGCCTCCGATAATGTTAAGAAGTGTAGATTTACCTGATCCTGATGGACCTAAGAGTACACAGAACTCTCCCTTTCCTATAGCAAAGTTCATTCCTCTTAATACTTCCTGGCGGCTGTCTCCGCTTCCAAAGCCTTTCTTCAAATCTACTACTTTAAGAAAAGTATGCTCCTGCTCTGACATGTTACTGCCCTCCTGTTCAATATGGTTATATGAATAACCGTTCATATGTTTTATGGTTCATATGATAGTCCGTTCATATGAATATGTCAACATATGTTTTGCACAAGTAGTTAGCAATGACTAACTGCCATTTTTGTGTAGATTGACTTCAAGGGGATATACTTATATTTAAATATGGGGATTGCAAGGCGTTCAAAGAATAAGCAAAAATAATGCCAGACAATATGCCTGGCATTATTTTTGTACTATTTAGTTAAATCATCCCCAGACTTCTTCAGCTATTTCTTTTACAAGCCTGAGTTTTGCCCACTGCTCTTCTTCTGTAAGTTTGTTACCAATTTCACAGGAAGCAAATCCACACTGAGGACTTAAACACAATCTTTCAAGAGGAATATACTTTGCTGCCTCATGAATTCTTGCAATAACTTCGTTCTTATCTTCAAGAACAGGTGATTTTGTAGTAATGAGGCCCAATACAACCTGCTTATCTTCCGAAACTTCCGTAAGCGGAGCAAATCCTCCGGATCTTTCATCGTCATACTCAAGGAACAATGCATCAACATTCTCTTTTTCGAAAACATAGTTAGCAACAGAGTCATAAGGACCACTTGTAAAATATGTTGAATGATAATTGCCTCGACAAATGTGAGAGGTAATAGTCATATCTTCAGGCTTTCCCTCAAGAGCGAGATTATTTACTTCCAGAAGCTGCACCTTTACATCTTCCAAATCTATTCCGAGCTTCTCATATCTCTGCTTTGCTGCATCACCAACAATAGCACCCCATGTACAGTCATCTAGCTGCAAATTTCTACAACCTGCATCATAAAACTGTTTAATAACATCCTGATAAGCTTTTCCAATATCCTGAATCAATTCTTCATTTGTAGCATAATACTTTCTTGTGTTCTCAAAATTTGCAGGAACAATCATCTGCTGGAATGTCTGCGCAGGAGCAGGAATTGTATATTTAGCAACAGTGTTTTCATCCTCAAACTGCTTCAAGAACTTGAAATACTCTACAAATGGATGAGCCTTTGCCTTAATCTTACCAACAAGGTATGTGTCGTCCAATACCGCCAGTTCATCGTTAAACTTTACACCATTACCGGTAGCCTTGTGCTCTACGCCTTCAAATCCCCACATAAAATCAAGATGCCAGAATGTTCTTCTGAATTCTCCATCTGTGATTACGTTGAATCCTAATTCCTTCTGCTTAGCGACAACCTTAGAAATCTCTTCGTTGCAAACTGTATCAAATTCCTCTCTGGTAATTTTTCCATTCTGGTAAGCTACCTTGGCATCCTTTAATGCCTGTGGTCTTAAAAAGCTTCCCACATAATCATATCTAAATGGTGTACGTAATTTACTCATTTATATATCCTCCGTTTTTCTTTCGATTGAGGATATTTTAATGAGAATACGCAGTATTGAAAAATATTTAAAAATATCATTTCTTCATAGTTTCAAACTATGGATAAATGTTTCTTCAAAGCTTTTATATAAAATTCGGCATATCTGCTAAATACAATGTTTTTCTTTCGAACAATACCTATTCTCATACTTTTATCAACATCTAATGGCCTTGCCACAATATTATTGCCATTCAATTTAGAATCGATGACTCCACTACTTACCGTAAAACCATTTAGACCGATTACCAGATTAAAAAGTGTTGCTCTGTCTCTGACCTGTATATTTTTAGGAAAGTCCAGCATACTCATGAATTCTTCAGAGAAATAAAAAGAATTATTGATTCCCTGTTCATACACCAGATATGGATATGGCTTTAAATCCTCTACTGTAATCAGTTCTTTACTTGCTAGCGGGTGTTTTTTACAAATAAATACGTGTGGTCCTGCAACATACAATTCTTCAAAAATGAGATTACTGTTCCTGATAAGTTTCGAAATCACTTCCTCATTATGTTCCGAGAGGTAAATGACGCCAATTTCACTTTTTCCATTTGCCACATCATCTATAATCTCACCCGTTTGTGTTTCTCTGATGATGAAACTATATTGGTCTGCATCAAATTTCTTAATTAAATCGACAAAAGCATTCACTGCAAAAGAATAATGCTGACAGGACACTGAAAATTTAGGAGCACGCCTGTCGCCGTTTCCAAAATGCTCCTTCATATTATCTGCCTGCTCTAAAAGCATTCTGGCATAAGATAATAGTTCTTCACCCTCTCTTGTAACCACAACACCCTTATTCGATCTAACAAACGCAGTCACTCCCAT
>JAZUDM010000050.1:0-15824 GCA_045639635.1 Saccharofermentans sp.
CATCTTCAGGCTTAACATATCTGATTTCCATCGCTATCACCTGACCTCTCTAAACTTTTCTAATCTGATTAATCCTTCTTCATCTGGCTCAGTCCCATTGCTCTTATATGTGTAGCCACATTTCAAATAGAATGGAACGCCTGTGATTGATGCAGGAATCTCAATTCTACCAGCACGAAGGAAGTACTCATCTTCTTCCAAAGTAGCTATTATTCGTTTTCCAATCCCCCTGCCCTGATAGTCTGGATGAACGAAAATACTTAACAGAATACTTTCGGTGAGTGATCCCCAGAAGCCAGCAATGCCTCCGACACCAATTATTCCTTCCGAATCAACCACAACATAGAAATGACCATTATGTGCATATTCTGTCATTATTTCTGGTGTGTGTGACTCTACATTAGCCTCTATATATTCAGGCGAATAATCCTTGCTGTTACAAGTTCTAAGTGTGTACTTAATCAATTCTGCTACATGAGCCGCATCTTTATCTTCAAATCTTCTGATTACGATACTCATATTCTTTTCCTCCGAATAAAAAATCACCACTAAGCGTTAATTCTGCTTAATGGTGATATCTGTTTTGTTTTATATTATTTCTAGAAAACTCACATTAATATTTTGCCACCACAAGCAGACGCATGACGCTTTGTCATTCGCTTATACATCATCTTCTTAAGTCTAAGAATGTTGCTTGTAGACATGATTCGTTTTCCTTTCAGTTTTTGTTGATTGTATTATTCATCTCATTTTTTGTCAACAAACGCCTCCCATTTCTGAGAGGCGTTTTGCAAATACTTATTAGTTACCTAATCGAATATTACTTGTTATTGATAGCTGCCTGAAGTGCGGCTAATAGCGCGCGTAGTTCACAAAAATGTACACTATTTAGTAATCATATAATATTGGGATTAAGCATGCACCAGTAATCACTATCACCAAGCCATTTTCTTTACGCTCAATCAATCTCTTGATATACAAGGTTCTTGCAAACTCCATTGTAATTGAATCTTTTCACAGTCTGTAATTATTTTCGATTAAACCAAATATTGGTTACATATAAAAATCGCCTCACGTTGCTATGCTCCCAAAGTTTATTCAACTTTAGGGGTTCATACAATCGTTGTGACTAGTTTTTGGCAATGACATTAAATTCAATTGCAGCTGTAGCACCATTGTTAAGAATCACCTTAAGCTTTGCCTTGCCAGAAACACCAGTAGTTCTTATATAAGTTCCAAACATCCCCCCCTGAAAAGCAATATTTTTAGGACCAATCAGCTCAATTGGTCCTTCTGTATTAAGCTCTGCTACATCATTACAAAATGGAAGTACATTTCCATCTTCATTTGTAGCCTTTATTCTTACAAGAGCAACATCATATGTATTCTTCTCAATAAGTGTTGTGTGATCTGCTTTAGCATAAACCATCACACTACGCATGGAGGTAATTTTCTTAGTTGCTACTACCTTGCCATTAGTAATACCTTCAAAGGTGTAAGTTACTGCCTTTCCACCCCAGTTACCAACATATTTATCATAAAGACCAACGGCATCACTCATCTTCATACCGTATTTCAAAGATATAAGCGCGCCCTTAAAAAGGGTCTTCTTAGACAAATTATTAAGTCCTACAATAGCGGTTTCATTAAGAATCTCTTTTACTGCCTCCGACTTCTTTACACTCATTTTCTCGCCATTAACAAGCATATTTCCAATATAGTCATCTACTCTAATCGGTCCTCTCTTAATATGAGAAAAACTCGAATTCTTAACATCGTATTCTTTAAGAAATATTCCATCCTTATACATTCTGACACTATCTGCATTTGTAAAAATATAAACGTCACCTCTAATAGACGCGGGCTGCTCACCAATATCCATAGTAGAACTTATTTCGAGAACAGTTTTTTTGTCCTGTTGAATGCTATAGGCGGCAGATGCCAATTTGGGGTTACGGAACATATCCATAACACCGTGATAGCAAATTTTGTCACCACTTCCAAAGTCTTTATGGGTGTTGTAATCAAACATACACCAACCAAAGCTTCCTGCTATATCACTTTGCTTTGCAACTTCATCAAGAACGCGCACATGTCTTAGCGCATGCTCTAATCTCTTGCTCTCATTGTCAAAGGTTTTACACGGAAACATGTGGCCATTATATTCACTAATGAGATATGGCTTATCATTATTAGATGTAACTTGACTTTTAGGTTCGCATCCCTTTGCCTTTCCATCATGAGAAAAGTCATTATAAGTATAGACATCCTCAAGAAGACTACTGTTCTTATAGCAACGAACTCCGCCTGTAGATCTTGTGACATCTAATTCGTGAGCTGCTTTATTAGTTCTACTATAAAACTCATCGTTATCAGCTGACTCGTTAATTCTTACACCCCATAGAATAATAGATGTATGATTACGATACTGCTTAACCATGTCCTCCACATTAATAACAGCCTGGTCCTGCCATGACTTATCACCAATATACTGCCATCCTGGAATCTCTGTGAACACAAGAAGACCTATCTCATCACATCTGTCCAAAAAATAATGGGACTGTGGATAATGAGAAGTTCTAACACTATTAAGACCTAATTCATTCTTTAGAATATCTGCATCAAGCTTCTGCATAGATTCAGGCATCGCATATCCGACATAAGGATAACTTTGATGTCTATTAAGACCTCGAAGCTTCAGCTTACGGCCGTTAAGATAGAACCCATCTCTCAAGAATTCTATTGTTCGGAATCCAAATCTAATTTCCTTAGTATCAAGAATGCAATTATGAGCATCAACGAGATCCACTTTCAACACATAAAGATTAGGATCCTCAACATCCCAGATACAAGGATTATCAATAGTTATTGTAGTTGGTAACTGTTCTGTGCCAGCTGTCATTATTAATTCATAATCAGGCTCTCCTACCTTTTTAAGATAGTAATTAACTGACATATCAGAGCCAGCATTAACAAGCGAAATTTCACTAATAATATCGCGATTTTCCTTAGTATGAACAAATGCATCTTCGATATAAGACTTACTCTTAACATCAAGATATACATCACGATAGATTCCACCATAAGTCAGGTAATCAATTACAAATCCAAATGGTGGAACATTAACGTTCTCGCGGCTATCAACAATGACAACAAGTTCATTAGTCAGGGTATCACTGACATGCGAAGTGATATCGAGTGTAAAAGCAGTATAACCACAATTGTGCTCACCAATCAGACTGCCATTAAGATATACCTTACTGACATGGGCAACGCCGTCGAAAGTCAAAAGCAGCACCTTGCCCTTCCACTCTTCACGATAAGTAAAAGTTTTCTTATAAGCGGATATCATCTGATAATCATGCTCATCAAAATAGTGGAAAGGCAGCTCTTTGACTGTATGAGGAATTCTAACATTGGAACTGTCATCAAACGCTAGAGAATCTACATTAATATTCTCTGGAATATCACCCTTGAACTGCCAGTTGTCGTTAAAATATATTCTCATATTTATTAATCCTTATACCTGTTTAATGTAGTAAATTCTGGAGCCAAAATCAGGCCAGTATCTAACATTATCGTTATATCCATTAGAAGCAAACTGACCACGTAAATGAACTCCGGCATACATCATGGAATCCCCATACATAGTATGATTATCCTTTTCAGAATTCATATGAACAACCTTAGCCAGCAAGTTATGAATAACACCATCCTGCTTAACATGAAATGGTGCAACAAAATTTACAAGCCCTCCGAAATTTCTCAAATCAAACTTAATATCTCTTCCTGTAATCTCATACTTTTTGTCATTTGCTAGTCCCATTGGATACAGAATTAGAGAATGCATATTAGGTCTTGTCAGACTTTGCATAGCCATTGCTACAGCTTCTTTTCTATCAGCTGATACAACAGTCCATTCAGCAGCAAGTTCCCTGTTATTATCACCTCTATAGAATCTTCCCTTATGAAATAATTCACGATGACTCTTATACCATTCAATCTGATTTCTGACTGAATTTAAATCTTCTCTGGTCATATCACAAAGGTTGCACTCATACCCCAACACACCAAATGCACCCACATTAAATCTGGTCTCTATAGGAGTTCTTCTTAAGGTCTGGTGATTAGGGCAATCTGACACATGACACGAGATTGTTCTTAATGGATAGCCGTAGCTATAACCCTTCTGAATGATGCTTCGCTCATACGCATCAGTATCATCACTAGCCCATATCTGTGGGAAGAAAGAGAGCATGCCAAGATCAAATCTATCACCACCTGATGCACATCCTTCAAACAGAATACTAGGAAACTTCTTGGTAAGAGTTCCTATTACCCTATATAACCCAAGAATATATCTATGAAGAACTTCACCTTGTTTATCAGTATCTATATTCGAAGCAAAAACATCTGTAAAATTACGATTCATATCCCACTTTACATAAGAGATATTACCTGAAGAAAACACCTCACTCATGGAGTTAATAATATAATCCTGAACCTCGGTCATTGTAAGGTTAAGAAGCATTTGATTACGGCCTTCAGAATGATTTCTGTTAGGATTTCTTATAGCCCAGTCTGGATGAATGCGATACAAATCACTATTCTCAGATACCATCTCCGGCTCCACCCAAATACCAAAATCAAGACCAAGCTTATTAATCTTATCAGCTATACCCTTAATACCATGTGGTAACTTCTTTTTATTTGCATTCCAGTCTCCAAGGGAGGATGTATCGTCATTCCTATTTCCGAACCATCCATCGTCCATCACAAACAACTCTACACCAACAGACTTAGCCTTACGTGCCAGTCTTAAAAGCTTGCCTTCACTAATGCTAAAGTAAGATGCCTCCCAGGAATTTAAGAGAACTGGCCGAAGTCTGTCCTTCCATTCGCCTCGCAAAATATGCTGCTCCACAAATGTATGCATCTGATAACTCATACCGTTATAACCATTGTTGCTGTATGTCATAACAGATTCAGGTGCACTGAAGGACTCTCCTTTCTGAAGCTTCCATGTAAATCCGAGTGGATTAATTCCACTTATAAAACGAACTTTTCCATAAGCGCCTTCACCAATAGACTCGTAGTGATTGCCACTATAAATAAGGTTAATTCCATAACATTCACCATAGTTCTCAGAAGTATTACCACGTGAGATCATTACAAAAGGATTAGCCCTGTTTGAAGAAAAACCACTATTAGACGATACTGACAAACTCGTAGTAGAAACTTTAGTGTCAGTGCGATTCATTTCGCGCGCCCAGGCACCAGTAAAAGTTGTGAAAGTATATTCTCCCTCATCGAAATCCAGATGGTTACTCATAAGTCTTCTTATAGTGATTTCGCCATCAGTGTCGTTTATAAGTGTAGTATCTCTGGTAATCACATCAGAGCCTGAATATACATTATAATTAAGTTCCAGTTTCAAATTGCTCTCGGAGTCTTTAAGAAGAATTTTAAGTGTCTCCACCTCATCTTCGTTTCCATAGGATAATGGAAGATCATCACTGCCAGTGCGACCTCTCGTTACAGAATGACTTACATATACAAAATCCACTGTTGAAGATCCATCAGACAAAGAAACATCAATTGATGGTTCTCGCAAGTCACCTTTTCCCAGAGAACTTATCTCGAGCTTTACATCTTCCATCGTTAGTGACGATGTTTCCTTGCTATAAAGAGAAGTATTACCTGGAGCAAATTCTCTTTGCTGAACAAGACCATCTGGAGAATCAACGTGTATTCTTCGACCATAATAAAGATGCTCAATATGACCTGTGCTCATTATATTCATTACATAAGATGTATTATCAGTATGAAGAGCAAACAAAGTGTCTTTTATATCAATCATAGGGTACTCCCACTTATTTCTTATTAAGTTTCTCTGTGATTTCTACCATTTTCTTATCGTTAAGCTTATAGAACTTCTTAAATGCGATAAATGCGAGAATAATAATTACTGCAGAAGGAACTGTCATAAATATCTTAAGACCTCTAAGTGTCGCTGCTGTCTGTTCGATAAATTCGCCCTCAGCACCAGTCTTAAGTCCAATAACATCTGTAGCAAGACCTGCAACGAATACGCCAATACCTGAAGCAAGCTTAACTGTAAATGTCTGCATTGAGAAGATTACTGACTCCTCGCGAGTGCCATTCTTAAGCTCACCATAATCAACTGCGTCTGAAAGGAAAACTGTGAGCATAACATTCAAGATTCCGTATCCAGCAAAGACAAGGATTCCTGGTACAGCGAGAACAAGCCATGTGGTGCTATAAAGATTAAGATAAGCGATTCCGAGAAGGAGAATAAATCCAATTACCTGTATGCCAAGACCAATGGAAAAAAGCTTCATCTTATCTACTCTTCTTCTCATAAGAGGAACAGTCATCATAATAACGACCTGAGTAGCAAAACAGATTGCCACGAATGTGCTGTATGCACCAGTGTTATTAAGATCAAACTGGAAGAAATAAAGTACAAGATTAGAAATGATATTAAATGCTGTATATACAAGAATTACAGATGCAACAACTACCATAGCCTGGTCATTCTTAAACAAAGATACGAACATCTGCTTGATACCGCTAACTTCCATTTCCTCATTAGTTTTCTCAGGAACATTAAGACAGAATACAATCTCTGATACAAGGAAAACAATTGCTACAATAAGTGCCCACCACTTAAAACCAATTTTATAGTCAGCAATAACTGCACTTCCACTAAGAATTGGAACAATTACCATTGTAAGAACTGTTGGGAGAGCATCACCAACACCTGAGCAAGATCTAGCGAGTGATGAAAGCTGCTCGCGGTCTTTACCAGGATTTGTAATGGCAGGAATCATGGACCAGAATGGAATATCCATAAGTGTGTAAGTTACGCCCCATATGAGGTAGAAAACCGCCATCCAAACTTTCATATTGCCTGCATTTGCTGCAACTGAGTCAGGCACTGCGAAAAGAGCATAAATAACTACTGCGTTAAGGGCAGTTCCAGAAAAAATCCATGGTCGAAATTTACCCCAGCGCGTCTTGGTTTTTGCCACAAGTATACCCATAAAAGGATCATTAACTGCGTCAAAGATTCTAGCCACCATAAGGATAGTTCCAATAAATGTACCACTCAATCCAAGTACTACATTGTAGTAGTAAAGGATGTAAGAATTAATGAGCATATAGGCAATATCTTTACCAAATGCACCAAATCCAAATGCTGCCTTGCTTCTTAATTTAAGTTCCATAATTCGCCCCCGCAAATTTTATTTATCTGTTATTTTTAAGTCCCATTGCTATCTTAACCGTCTCGTAGGCACCGTTATAAATACCTGCCTTTTTGTTATTCGTGATGTTATTACACATATCTATAAGGTATGTATCATCATCGATAAACATTCGCATCATCTGAAGCACGTGTGGAATATCTCTACACTCCGTTGTTCCATCACCAATTTCAGCTGAATGAATTGCTCCCCACTGTTCATGTCCACCGATTCTTTTTATAAACAGCTTAGGAACCGGATAAAAAGCTAATTCCGAAGGTTTTGTAACCAGTACATCGCACGCTCTCATAAGAAGGTTAGTGGCATATACTGCCTGGAAAATATTCTCATGACAAAAAAGATGAATTCCACTATTTATGTCACCAGTTACTGAGTTGTTAAGAGCCTCCTGGGCAAACTTGATAGTATCATCCCAATCATTAAAATGCGTCTTAGTAACCTCTTCCATACCAGGTGCAAGCTTCTTAAGATCATCCCAGACATTAATGTAGTCACCAATATTTATATAGAGCACAACTCTATTGTTTTTTATCTCAGGAAGAAGATCTTTTACGATAGAAGCAAAAATCTCCTTCTGAGCTCCAGCGCCACCAATGGTAAGAAGAAATCTCATTGACTGACCATTCTTTTTACGAGTAATTCTCCTGGAACAATCAGACTCGATATTGGATACAATCTCATGATCGATATAGTGGCCAACATATTTAAGATCCTTATTGGGCATTGGCTTAAGAACTTCTTTCCCACGCATTCCGTTAAGAGTTCTGTACCCTTCATAAGCATAATGAGTCTGTATCGTATGAACACTACCTTCTGCATAATGAAGTGCCATTGGCCAGTTATCAGGAACTGCATTTACTACGTTTTGCATACCTGCATGAAGCGCTGCCTGTGCAGGCCATACATGTGTTGCAACAACCGGAATAGTCTTAGGCACATTCTTATATACTGGTGCCATAAGTTCTGCATTCTTCTGATCAGGAGCGTTATAACTTAACTTCTTAAAGCCTTCATAATTCATAGGCTCCCACACAAATTTATTGAAAAGTCTGCTTTTCTGTGAAATTCTAGATCCCAGTGAATAGAGGTCATTCTGAGCGGAAATTACTTTGGTACAAGTTGTATTCTTGTAAGAATTAAGATCCATCCAGTAAGGTGTGAATCCCAGGCTCTTTGCAGCTGAAGCTATAGCCATTGAGATTCTATAATGACCGAATCCCATTCGAATATTACCTACAATTATTCCTTTATCTTCATCAAACCCCTCAGATACACCAGGAGTATCTTCTCCAACTATGATATTCTTTACTCCAAGAAGTTCACCTATATATTCGTTAGGTTTTACCACTGCAGAATAATCTGCACTACTGTCATCTCCAAATTTCTTAATGTATTTTGCTTTTGATTTAGCGGCTTTCTTTACTGTTGACTGGGACTGAACATTCCCAAATACTGATTCTGATCTGTCTAACATCGCCCACCTCGCCACAACATTTTTAATTTAAGATGCCCTTTAAAAGAATATCTACAACTTCATTAAGTGCATCTATATATGAAATCTTATTTTTCTTAAGGAAGTCATCCTCGAAAAATCTTGCCAACGATGCCTCGAACATAATCTTAAATACTCTCAGGTCGGCATCCTTGCTAATAAGACCTTCTTCTCTTCCCTTCTCCATCAGAGATATTGTAGATTCCCATCCGGTCTCCAGTCTCTTCTGGACCTTTTTATATACCTTAGGAAATTTCTCCCTAAGTGCAGAAAGTTCTTGCCAGTTAATAGTTCTGTATCTGTCTGGCATAGCGGACAATAAAGATCTAATCTTCTCTATTGTTGTTATACCCTCCTGACTAAGGACTTCCTTTTCTCTTTCCTTAATACCCTCGAATATGTAATCAACCATTCCATTAAAAAGAGCTTCCTTACTATCGAATGCTGTATAGATAGTTTTCTTACTTATTGATAATTCACTTGCCAGATCATCCATTGTAAGTTTCAAACCTTTACGATTAAACACATCAATAGCTGCATCGTATATTTTGATCTCAAGCTCTGAAAATTCGATTGGTTTCTTAGGCATATTTTTCTCCGTTTTTTGTTTGCTGTGTGTTGTCTGTTGTTTGCATAATTCGGAAACCATTTTCATTTTTTTCGTTTCCTGGTTATAGGATAACACCAATAGATTCAGGTATATATGGCTATTTGGGAAACTATTTTTACAGTTTTAGTTTCCAATTGTTGTGCAATTATTACAATACATATTTGATTTAAATAGTTTTATCATTCATATATCAGAACAAACATTGATGGAGGACTGTTTATGCCTGGAATTCCTAATTTATCCGGAATAGATTTTAAAAGCATTTATATCACCGAAGATTATTCAGCAATTCAGCCTCGCAGATATCACGAAGCAATTAAAAGATTTGAAGAGTGTTTTGGAGATATAACAGAAACAGATAATATACAGATATATAGCGCCCCTGGAAGAACAGAGATTGGTGGTAACCATACCGACCACCAAAGAGGACAGGTATTCGCTGCTTCCATCAATAAAGATGCCATCGCGATAGTAAGACAAACAAATAGTAATCTGATATCCATAGTATCAGGGGAATATCCAATTAACTCTGTAGACATTAATTCACTTGAAGCTAGAGAAGATGAGCAGGGCAAGACTATCGCATTAATCAGAGGAGTTATCTCAGCTCTTAAATCTAGCGGGTTTATAATAGGCGGATTCGATGCATATATCACTTCCGATGTGTTAATAGGTGCCGGTCTGTCATCATCTGCAGCTTTTGAAGTATTAATAGGAACCATCATTTCCGGAGTTTATAACGAGGGAAAAATCGATGCCATTACAATAGCACTTGCTAGCCAGGTAGCCGAGAACAAATTCTTCGGAAAACCATGCGGCCTTATGGACCAGATGGCATCTTCCGTTGGAAATCTTGTTTATATCGATTTTAGGGATGAAGCTGCTCCCGAAGTCAGAAAAATCAATTTTGATTTTGCCTCTTCAGGATATTCGCTTTGCATAACTAACACCAAAGGATCACACTCTAATCTCACGCATGAATACAAAGCAGTCCCTGACGAGATGAGAAGCATTTCCCTTGCACTTGGACATAATTATTTAAGAGAAGCTTCTTTCGACGAAGTCATGAAAAATATTAATAACCTAAGAGAAAAGTGTGGAGACCGCGCAGTGCTTCGTGCCCTGCACTTTCTTACGGAGACAGAGCGCGCGAAAGCGGAAGCATGTGCACTATCTGACGGGAACCTCACCCAGTTTATGCATTTAGTAAAAGCATCAGGAAACTCTTCTTTTAAATATCTTCAAAATATTTATGTTAACGGAAATATCCAAAACCAAAATGTTGCCATAGCACTATGTGTAAGCGAACAACTACTAGATGAGGATGAGGCATCAAGAGTTCATGGTGGAGGATTTGCCGGAACAATTCAGGCCTTTGTAAAAACTACTAATGTCGCTAAATACAAAGAAGCTATGGATAGAATTTACGGTCCAGGCAGCTGCGATATATTAGCAATTCGTCCATCAGGAGGTATAAGAATCATTTAATAATCACTCTCTTCCCTAACGTTTTTTCATTTGCTGTGTGTTGTTTGTTTGAATGAGAATACGAAAGAGGAAAAGAAAATGTCTGATTACAACACACTTATTACTGAATTAATTGAATATGGTATCAAAACAAATCTTATAGACCCAATGGACTCCATCTATGTAACCAACAAGATGTGCGAACTTTGTGGTATTTATGAGTATGTTCCAACAGATCTTGATTCTACTCGCGAGCTTCACGAGATTCTAGAAGATTTGATAACTCTTATGGGGGCGCAGACAACTGGAGAGAAAGATCTTCTTGACACAAAAATCATGGGACTTATGACACCTCCACCATCTAGCGTTATCAGAAAATTCGAGGACTTATATAAAGAATCACCAAAACTTGCAACAGACTGGTACTATAGCTTCTCTCAGAAAACTAATTACATACGTAAAGACAGAATTGCCAAAGATGTAAAATGGTTAGTCCCAACAGAATATGGCAATCTTGATATAACTATCAATCTATCAAAACCAGAAAAAGATCCACGTGATATCGCTGCAGCTGGAAAGGCAAAAAGCACAGCCTATCCTAAGTGTCTGCTCTGTCAAGAAAATGAGGGTTATGCAGGACACGCAAATCATCCAGCACGCCAGAATCACAGAATAATTCCATTTGAATTAATGGGAGAATCATACTTTCTTCAGTATTCACCTTATGTCTACTATAACGAGCACTGCATCATTCTTAACAAAAAACATATTCCGATGGTAATTAACCGCGGTACATTTGATAAGCTTCTGGACTTTGTAAATAAGTTTCCACACTACACCGTGGGATCAAACGCTGACCTTCCTATTGTTGGAGGTTCAATTCTCTCCCACGATCATTTTCAGGGAGGATGCTATGAGTTCCCAATGGCACGTGCTCCTTATGAGAATTTATTTGTAATTCCAGGCTACGAAGATATAACAACAGGAACAATTAAATGGCCTATGTCCGTTATCAGACTAACTGGAAGTGATGCTTCAAGAATAGCCGAATTAGCTGACCACATTCTTAATGCATGGCGCAATTACTCTGATGAAAAGGCTTATATTTATGCAGAAACAGACGGTGTTCCCCATAATACAATCACACCCATTGCGCACAAAAACAGCGCTGATAACTACGTACTTGATCTTGTTCTCCGTAACAACATAACAACAGACGAACATCCTATGGGCGTTTATCATCCACACGAGGAATACCATCATATCAAGAAAGAAAACATCGGCCTAATCGAAGTAATGGGGCTTGCAATTCTCCCACCAAGACTCAAGAAAGAGATGAGTCAAATTGAAGATGCAATTATTTCCGGTATCGATATTAATACTATCCCAGAAATTTCCAGTCATACAGCATGGATTGATACATTTGCATCTCGTCTTAATGGATTATCCAAAGAAGAAATCCACATAGTCCTGGAAGAAGAAATCGGTAATGTTTTTGCCTCAATCCTCGAGTGTGCTGGCGTATTCAAACGAGATATTACGGGTGAAGAGAATTTTATGAGATTTATTTCCGTTTTGTAATCGATGTTATTACTAATCACAAAGTTCAGTGCTTCTTCATATTTAATTTTTTTCGTTCACTCATAAATAATAACCTCCTGGTACACGGAAAATTATTATTATGGTACACTGCGTATAATTTAGCGATTGCTACGCAATTATTTATAAGGAAAACAAACAAATAAAACCGCCTGAAAACAGGCGGTTTTACTATGTTTTAATATATATCAAAGATATTTATTATCCCTGACACTTGATAGCTGCTTGTAGTGCAATCAATAGACTGACATAGTTTATATTTTAGTACTCCATAAAAGAAAGGAAGCTTCACATTTCCAAACTTCCTATATCAAGCAAGAAGTCTTTTAAAGAGATTACAAGTATTCCTTCTTCTGTTCTCCATGGTTTTGTACGTTCTTTTGTAATAATCACTTTCTTAAATGAATCAGGAATCGCCTTAAGAGATTTTGATTCCTGAATCATCTTTTCGGAATCTGAAATGGAGTAAGCAGATTGTATATAGTATTTGCTTTGTGATGTACTACAGACAAAGTCTACTTCAAGTTGTTTACGTATGCCATTACCCTTGTCATTCTTTTCATTGACCTCGACAACTCCGACATCCACGTTAAGTCCACGTCTTAGTAATTCATTGTAAATAACATTCTCCATTATATGTGTTGGTTCCTGTTGTCGAAAATTTAATAAAGCATTTCGAAGTCCTATATCAGCGAAATATAGCTTAGAATTCGAACCAATATACGACTTTCCCTTCACGTCATATCTCAATGCTTCATCTAACAAAAATGCATCTTTTACATAATCTAGATGTTTCTTTATAGTATTGTGACTATATGAAATTTGATTACTTTTAAAAGTGTTTTCGAGTTTTGTCGGATTAGTAAGAGATCCAATGGCAGATGCAACTATCTCCATTAGTTTTGTAAACGAGTCTTCATCAACTATATTGTTTCTGTCTACGATATCTTTAATATAAACCTCTGCAAATAAACTCTTCAAATATTCACGTTTATCATCATCTTTAGTCAGATTTACAAGATATGGCATTCCTCCATAATACGAATACTCTTCGTAAGCATCTTCAAAGTCCATATTTACAGCATCAAAGAACTCCTTAAAAGATAATGGTGTCATCTTAATCTGATCACCACGACCTCTAAATTCAGTAATTATATCCTTAGACAACATCTTGGAATTACTTCCAGTCACATAAGTATCAAAGTTACTATGTCTAAGAAATCCATTTAAAGTCCCAACAAAATTATCCAGAAGTTGAATCTCATCTAATAACAGATAGTAGTGCTTATCAGCTCTTGTTCTGTCTTTTATATAAGCTCTAAACTTCTTGGAATTAACAACAAAAGTCTTTTTGTCTTTACCCCATATTCTTGTATCTTCTTCTGGATAGTATTCATCAAGTAAATCAATATCTTCATCTGTATCAAAAGCAAAAGTAATGATGTTATCTTCAGAAACACCACTATTAATAAGATAATCACGATACATCGTAAATAGAAGATATGACTTTCCACACCTTCTTAATCCGGTAATGACCTTAATTAATCCGTTATTCTGTTTCAAAATCAAATTATTCAAATAGTAATCTCTGCTGATCCTCATGACTGACTCCTTTTGCGACTTGGCGCATTTTTCGTCAATGAAATAATAGCAGAATTCTAGTTCCATATCAATGATTACGATAATTAGTTTTTAGAAAAGAATGTATAAACCTTAATAATTACATTATTTACGCCCGATCTATTAACGAGAAAACCGACAGACGCTTTTCCCATACAAAAACAGGACTGCTTCCTGAAAAACAATCCTGCTTGTAAATAAACTAGATTAAGTAATTAAGAATTACTTGTTGTTGATTGCAGCCTGTCACGGTTTAAGTGTCTTACACGAAAATCCGATGCCGGTCTCCTCTCACAAACAACCAATTTATCAACAACGAGTATTATGAAAACCTCTGACTTTATTCGTTTCCCAAGGTTATCATCCAATATCATCTATTGCTAACGGGAGACCAATCTATTAAACTGATCCCCCTAATTTCGATTTAGCAAATAATATAACATTAATCTCTAATCATGAGATTAATATGTTTTAACTCAATTACCAAACTCTGGTTGGTCTGGCATGTTTTCATGGCTGCCGTCAGGCTTGCCATCTGGTCTGTCACCAGGGAATTCACCTTCTGGAGGTTCGCCAGGAAATCCATCACCAGGACCTCCACCAGGGATTTCATCTGGTCTACCATTTGGCATTTCACCTTCAGGCCTGAAACCACCAGGAGCATTACCATTGTTTCCAGTCTCTCTGAATACATCTCCACTCTCATGTTCTTCAATGGTTCCATCTATGGTTATTGTTCCAGTTATATAGTATATACCATCTTCAGAATCAATCGCAGAATCTGGAACTCTTATACCGTTTACAGTTATAGAACCACCATCGATTCTCACATAGCCATTAGAGTCAATACCGTCACCTTCTGCTCCCAATGCTGCATTTATCTCTACTTCACCACCTGTAAATTTAATAACGGAAACACTATCTTCATTTACATTCATTCCATCATCCTGAGAATTAATGACAAGTCTTCCCCCGGCAACTTCCAGGTGAAGTTCTGAATCGATGCCTTCAAATCCTGAATTAACTGTTAATAACCCTGTATTCTCTTCTTCGCCTGTAATAACCATGCTCATATAAGAATAAAGTGCACCATCTGTTTTACGCATCTTCTTCTGTAGTTTTATTACGTCTTCAGAATTTTCATCTTTATACTTAGTCTTAAGCATTCGATACACATTATTTCCCACAATCGAATTTTCTGTTCCATCGGCAATAATAACCATAGCGCCTGCATCGGATAATTCTGGATTCACATCTGCTTCTTCTCTAGTCTCCCAAGAATAGTCACACTCATATACATTCTTAAAAATGATTCCAGGAGCTACTGTGCATTCAACATTACATCCTGCAAGAACTATTGTTACTTTTTGCGAAGCGTCGATGAATACATCATCGGCATCACCAAGATCAATATTGATCTGGCCTTTCCATGTGCCTACCAGCACGTAAGTACCAGCCTTAGTAATATGAAGAACTTTATTCTCATACGCTTCTTCCTCACTATGCATCATGGCTGTCGGAATGCTATTGCCAAGTAACGGTAAAGTCGCAAAAATATAATCATCATTCACACCATCGTTATAGTAATAAGCATACTCACGCTCATCATCGTAATTCACTAACGTAAAACCAGATTCATCGAGCTCAGGATAATAATAAAGTTCATGATCTATATATACATCTGGCAACTCTTCAGGCAAAGAACCCGTATAGTATTCTGCAGGTGCATTACTAACCTCATCATGAT
>JAZUDM010000051.1:0-99696 GCA_045639635.1 Saccharofermentans sp.
AATGTATCTGTAGGCAAAGACTTACGACCTACAACAGAAGATACCATTATGGAAATAAGGTCACCTCTGGTACAAAGAAGTCTTTTACGAAGTGGCTCAATTAACTTAAGCTGATCGCTATTTAAAACAGGAAGCGGGTCAACAAGAGACAAAATCGCCTTGAGTTTACTATTCTCTTCTATTTCTTCAGAAACAGAATAAACTACAGCAAGCTGAGGCTTATTTGAACGGCCAAAAGGCACATTAACGTAGGAGCCAGGAACTACTGATTCCTTAAGCTCCTCAGGAATAGTGTAAGAATAAAGCTTATCTGTCTGTCTTACACATTCACGAAGCATTATTTGTGCTACAGTCATTCAAATACTCCTAGTTAAAGTAATGAGAAAATATCAATCTGAGCAGACTCTGGCATACCATCCAAAAGTCCATAGTCAGCAAGCTTTGCAATTGCAGACTTACCAATACCACCACGAGTCATGAGATCTTCACGGTTAGCAAATGGTGCTTCTTCTCTTGCCTTTGTAATGCCTTCTGCCATGTTCTCAGAAATCGTATCGATTGCTGAAAGTGGTGGCAAAATCTTACCAGGAGCTACCTTAACAAAATTAACAGCATGTGAAGTTGCAAGGTCGATTGGAAGGAACTCAATTCCTCTGTGATACATCTCCTCTACAATCTCACAAAGATAGTACTCAGACTTAACCTTAGGGTTGTTCTTATCCTGGTGACGCATATCGTCCAAGAGTTTTCTTCTTGCAGTAAGTTTCTCAACACCCTGGCACATCTCATCAGCTGAGAATTCATCACCACGGATAGTTAAGAATGCACAGTAATACTCTTCAGGATAGTAAACCTTAAACCAGGCTACTCGAAGTGTAGAAATAGAATAAGCAGCAGCATGTGCCTTAGGGAACATGTACTTGATTTTCTTACATGAATCGATATACCAGTTAGGTACGTTATGCTCACGCATGAGTGCTTCTCTTTCTGGAGTAAGTCCCTTACCTTTACGAACCTTCTCCATGATGTCGAAGGAATCGAAGTTAGGAAGTCCCCAATAGATAAGACTTGTCATGATTGAGTCTCGACATCCGATAACTGAGTTAAGGTCACAGATACCATCTCTGATAAGATCCTGAGCATTACCTGTCCATACGTCAGTACCATGTGAAAGACCCATGAGCTGTACAAGGTCGTAGAAACGCCTTGGCTTTGCTTCCTTAATCATGCCTCGTGCCATGTCAGTACCAAGCTCAGAAAGACCAAGTGTAGCTGAACCTGCATCTGTAGCCTCGAGTGGGAATCCAAGCGCGTCTGTTGACTCAAGAAGACTCATAACCTTGTCATCAGGTACAGGAATAGTTGTTACCTCAACGTCTGTAATATCCTGAAGCATTCTAAGTACAGTTGGATCTGCGTGTCCAAGAATATCGAGCTTAAGAATGGTATCGTGCATCGCATGGAAGTCGAAGTGTGTTGTAACTGGTGACTCATCGATTTTATTAGCTGGGAACTGGATAGGTGTAAATTCATATACATCCATCTCCTTTGGAATAACGACGATTCCACCAGGGTGCTGTGATGTAGTTCTCTTAACACCGATAATTCCCTCAGACATAAACATGAGCTGAGCATTAGTACATGTAAGACCCATTGTCTCTGCTGCACTCTTTGCAACACCATATGCGTTCTTATCAGCATATGTACCGATAGTACCAGCACGGAATGTATGAGTAAGACCAAACAAATACTCAACGTACTTATGAGCACGTGGCTGATAAGCACTACTAAAGTTAAGGTCGATATCAGGCTCCTTATCACCGTTGAATCCAAGGAATGTCTCGAACGGAATATCCTGACCATCCTTATGCATCTTCTCACCGCATTCAGGGCAGTTCTTTGGCTCCATATCAAAACCGGAACCATATGTACCAGTTTCATCAAATTCAACGTAGCAGCACTTAGGACATCTATAGTGAGGCATGAGTGGGTTAACTTCTGAAATACCACACATGGTAGCTACGAAAGATGAACCTACAGATCCTCTTGAACCTACGATATATCCATCACGGTTAGACTTCTTAACAAGTCGGTAAGCGATATAGTACATAATCGCAAATCCGTGACCAATGATTGAGTTAAGTTCCTTTTCAAGACGTGCCTTAACTACCTCATTCAATACACCGTTATGACGGTAAAGTCTGTTAGCTCTTGTAAACGCAATATCTCTTACATCGGCTGCAGCTCGTGAAATAATAGGTGGATATGTTCCATCTGGGAATGGCTTAATACCATACTGAATCTTGTCTGCAATAAGATTTGTATTAGTAACAACGAGTTCAATTGCCTTCTCTTCTCCAAGATAAGCAAACTCATCGAGCATTTCCTCTGTATTTCTAAAGTAAAGGTCAGGCTGTGTATCAGCATCTGAGAATCCCTCAGACATAAGAAGATACTTACGATACATACCATTCTCTTTATCAAGGAAGTGTGAGTCAGTTGTAGCAACGCACATCATGCCGAAGTGATCTGCAACATCAACCAAAAGCTCATTAAGAACCTGAATATCCTTAACATTGATTGGTACAAAGTTAGGATCATTCTTCTTATTAACTTCACGTGTCATGAACATGTTGTTACAAAGTGGCTGAACCTCAACGTATTCGTAAAGACTCAAAATATCCTTAAACTCTGGTGAAGAATAAAGAACAGACTTTGTAATATCTGAGTTCTTACCATTCTGCTTATATGTTTCAAGAACGAAACGATAAATCTCACCACGCTCACATGCGCCACCAATAATTACTGATGAACTGAAGTACTTAACAAGACTCTTTGGAGTACGTGGTCTGAATCCAAAGTAATGAGTATGGGACTCAGAAATCATTCTGTACATGTTATAAAGACCAAGATTATTTCTCGCAAGGAAAATAATATGGTATGCAGGATTCTTCTTGGACCTTATATCCTCAACCTTAAAGTGACCAATACGGTCATTAAGTTCTGATGGATCAGTCTCATTCTCAGCCTGCAAATACTTAATAACAAACTTGGCTGCATTGTGAGCCTCATTAAGAAGCTCGTTATCCTCAGAAGAAGAGATACCAAGTTCAGAAATTGCAGCATCGTAAGAAGAGTATTCCTTCATTGAATACTTCAAAATATCAGAAATTGAAATCAAAGGCATAAGGAACTTATGTCTGTAGTAAACATGATCCTCAATATTGATTCCATAACCAGCACGTCTTAAGAATGCGAGTGCGTTAAAGATATCAGGACCACAAATATAAGAGTCACCAATAAACTCAACGAGCTCACCCATTCTGAAGTAAGAATCGCATGGCTCTCCCTTGCCCACGTATGGGATATCCTCAACCTCAGCGTAGAAGTCAGCAACATGCTCGAAGATAATCTCTTCTGGCACTACTTCGTTCTCGTCAGGTGAATACTCACCAATAAGGTCAAACTTCTTATTAATCACGTGACATGAGTCGTCTACAATAGCCTTACTCTTTGTCGCGATATTCTCATCTCTTAATGTCTCTGGAATCTCATCTGGCTCCCAAAGACTCTTATCAATATCCTTGGCAGAGAACTCGATGGCACTCTCGTCAGACTCACCTTCCATCTCTGGCTTTACTGGCTTATAGCCCTTGAGTCTGTACTTTGTTGCAGCAACATGAGTTATCTTGTCACTACATGAATCACTGCCTGTTGTAGTGATAGAGATAGATACAAGATTACCAACATGAGGAATAAGTGGATTATTCTCAGGATACTTTGGATTAATAAATGGAAGGTTATAAACGATAGTTGGACCATCGTCTACAAGGTAACCCTCACACCCAAGAATTGATTTAAATGGCTCCTCTGTATCTCCAACCTTAAGTCCCTTGGCTGCGTTATATGCTTCAGGGAATGCCTGAACTACACCGTGGTCAGTAATGGCACATGCCTTATGACCAAATGAAGCAGCAAGCTTCATGATAGATGCAGGATCAGATACGGCATCCTTCTCTGAATACTTGGAGTGGACATGGAGCTCAACTCTCTTCAGGTCAGATGTATCCTTACGTTTAGGTGGCTTTTCTGCCTCGAAGATACCAGTAATCTTAAGACCAAACTCGTTACGGTTATACTGTGGCTCACCCTGAAATCCTGCAAAGCCACCCTTTTTAAACATCTTCTCGAAGGCATCGCCTTCCTTAGGATTAATAAATGCAAAGGCGCTGATACCGCCTGTCTTATCCATAATAATGAAATTAGCGATAATTACCTTACCACTCTTACTGAGTTTCAAATCATCAGTAAGTGACATACGTCCAACGACATTAACGAGACGCTCTGACATAGTAACGTCCTTAATATCGAAAGTGGAAACACCACTCTGAACACGTCCAAACAAAGCATCAGCATTCTTCTTACGGTAATTAACATCACCGTTCTCCTTGCTCTGCTCACGTGCTTCCTTCTGCTTTTCCTGTGCCTTAAATGCCCAGGAATTCTTATCAACAACCTGCTCGGCCTTGGCTTCTTCCTCTTTCTTCTTCTCGATTTCAGCCTGCTTATCCAAAATCTCCTGAGGGATATATGGAGTAAAGTATTCCTCCTCACCGTCACCTGAAGCTGTAGGAATAACTGGCTCATATGCTGGCACAGAAACAGAATTAGGGTCAGCAATAATATCGTAATCAGTAAGATTAAGATTCAAAGTCTCATTAACATATGCAAGCAAAGTTGTAGTAATTACATATGTAGTATCTTCGTCAATAAAAGCGAGAATATAGTCATCAACAATTAAACGCAAAACGCCATTGTTGATAGTAAAACGCATATCGTCAATATAGTGATATCTAAGGTTAGAAAGAAGCTGCTTAAAATAGTGATCGAGCACCTCAAAATAAGGTGCAGCATTATCTACTGTTACACCATTAAAAGAAACAGTTACATCGCAACCTGCTGCAAACTTAACAGCCTCCAAAAAGCGGTTAAAATATTCAGCATCAGTTGGCAATCCAGTAAGAACCAACTGAATTACAGACTTCTCCTTAAAGAAATCAATTCTATCGATACTTACAGAACTGAGTTTCTCCGAAAACTCATCTGGAAGATTAAGCAAACTAACAATTCGCTTCATTATTACTCACCTTTACCAAGTTTAATTACTTCACTAACAAATTCATCAACTACTGTATCAGCAGATAACTTTCTTACTACCTCGCCCTTACGGAACATAAGGAATTCATTCTTACCACCAGCAAGACCAATGTCAGCCTCTCTTGCCTCTCCAGGGCCGTTAACAACACAACCCATAACAGCAACCTTAAGATCATAAGGGAGATTACAAATTCTCTCCTCGATGCTTGAAGCTAACTCGATAAGTGGAACCTCTGTTCGTCCGCATGTTGGGCATGAAACAAAAGTGATACCACCCTTACGTAAATCAAGTGCCTTAAGAATTCCAATACCAGCAGAAACCTCATCTACAGGTGAACCTGTAAGTGAAACTCTGATTGTATCTCCGATGCCCTCAGCAAGAAGCGCACCGATACCAACAGCTGACTTAATAATGCCCTCACGTACAGTACCTGCCTCTGTAACGCCAACATGAAGTGGATAATCACATTCCTTAGACAAACGTCTATATGTCTCGATAGTAAGCTTAGGACTTGAAGACTTAATACTGATTACGATGTTATCGAAATCAACATCCTCAAGAAGCTTAACTGAATTAAGAGCACTAATTGTCATGTTCTCAGCACAGACACCGCCATACTGCTCGACAAGACTTCTCTCAAGAGAACCGGAATTAACACCAACTCTGATTGGAAGTCCTCTCTCCTTACAAACCTTGGCAACAGCTGAAAGCTTCTCTGGGCCTCCGATATTACCAGGATTAATTCTAATCTTGGCTGCACCATTCTCTGCTGCAGCAATAGCAAGTCTATAATCAAAATGGATATCTGCTACAACAGGAATTGGAGAGTTCTTTGTAATCTCCTTCAAAGCCTCTGCAGCCTCCATATCAGGAATAGCAACACGTGTGATATCACATCCAGCATCGTGAAGCTTATAAATCTGATCAAGTGTACTACTAACATCGCCAGTCTTAGTATTGTTCATTGACTGAACTGCAATTGGATTACCTCCACCTATAAGCACTCCACCAATATTAACTACTCGTGTCATAAAAGACCTCCCATGAACATAAAAAGCGATAGAACTAGTCTATCACGAATTATCGTTTGTAGTGTTACAGTTTCATCTAAGCACAAGTGTTGTACGTTAAATTGGACATCTTTTTTTGAGGGCTCAAAAAACGCCTCAAAATGAAGTAACTTCACAAGAGGCGTTTTTGTATTTATTTTTAGCTGACTGTAATTTTATCTACTGAAATGTTTGTTTCTTCGATATTCACTTTAATCTCGCTAGGTGTGATTGGCTGCTTTGCTAATGTGTTAAAGTCAACCTTACTGTTTGCAGTAAGTGGCAGAGAATCACGATATCGGAACCAGGCAGGGATCTGACGTGCAGAGACTTCTGCGTTATTAATGAACTGCTCATTTATGATTCTCTCTGTTATCTTGAGAAGTTTCTCACGACTTTTAGAAGTATTATCATTAAGAACAATATCAGCAATAGTAACATTTCCGAACAGTTTCTCCTCATATACCGGAGAAATAACACAATACTTAATAAGCTCGTGTTTTTTTATCAAGTTCTCGACTTCATATGTCTTGATTTTGTATCCATCGAATCTGGTAATAGAACGATCACTTCTAGCAAGGAATGTCATCATACCATTACGATCCATGCGTGCAATATCACGTGTAAAGATGAAACTCAGGCCATCGTATTCTTTATGTGGAACAATAACATTACCGTCAAGAATTCCTGGAGTAACTGCACCTGAAGAAATTATCAGCTCACCTTCAAGATATTCCATGCCATCTTCAAATTTAAGGAGCTCCTTAGTCTCAGGATTAACTACACCATATGTTGTAAGTGGCATTGGGAGACCAACACTTCCAAGGACGTTATAGTCTCCAATTGCATACGAAGAACATCCACAGGTTTCAGACATACCATGACCTTTACTGATTAATACTTTCGAGCCATGATCTGATAAGAACTTATTGATTCTAATCTCATCATCAGTATCCATGGAGTCGCCACCATAAGTAACCATCTTAAAGCAGGATAAATCCGCTTTATTAAGAGATGCATCTTTCTCGAGTGCCAGGAACCAAGATGGTGCTCCAATAACTACCTGAGGCTTATGCATAAGAATTAATTTACCCATAATACTAGGTGAGAACTCTGGAATCTCGATGAGGTTATCTGCATGGCATAAACCAGCATGAACGACGTCTACAAGACCAAATGCAGCAAAGAAAGGAAGAATGTGCATAATCTTGTCGCCAACACTCATAGGCATATGACCACCAGTTGTCTGATGGTTATAGAAATTCATGTTGTCATGAGTAATTGGAATTGGTTTTGGCTTGGCACTGCTGGTACCAGAAGTATGCACGATAGCAGCAAGCATATCACTAGAATAAGGAATCTCAGGCAAAGTCTTAGAAGCAGAATTTGCCATTAAGCTTTGGCTATCTAAAATCTTAATCGTGGAAGTGCTACGTGCCTCAGCAACTAACTTCTCTAGATTCTTAGTTTTCGCCATAGATTTGCGCATAGATTTAAATCCATTAAGTTTAATGGAATCACGCAAATAACAAAACTTGGATTTAGAAGTCATTGAATCACTGGCGCTCGCAAGAATAATTCTATCTACGCCAAGTTCTTTAAACTCTTTCTCTATAGGCTTAATCATAGCAAGATAACACTGATCAAGAGAAATAATATGCTTAATGCGTTCATCCTTAAAGATAGTAAGTATCTTATGAGCACTTACAGAAAAATCAATACTGTCAGGTCTTGGATCTACAAAATCAGCTACCGCTCCAATACGAGCGCAGGCATAAAAATAGTATGTCGTTTCAGGAATGTTTGGCATAAGAAACATCACTCTGTCTCCCTGCTTCACACCAAATTCCAACAAAACTTTGGAAGCCAAATCAATATTGGAAAACAGTTCCTTATATGTAATCTCACGTCCAAAATACGTAATCGCAGTTAGATTCTCGTAATCAGCTGTTTTCTCTTTTAAATATGAATAAATATTCTTTTTAGGTATAGGCTTCGACAAAAAATCAGCATCGAAAACACTCAACCAAGGCTTATCTAAATGTGGATATCCTGTCTGTCTGTCTGTCTGTCTGTCTGTCTGTCTGTCTGTCTGTCTGTCTGTCTGTCTGTCTGTAGAAATCATATCCCTCTCCCCTAATAATGCAAATCTACTTTTACAAGTTTAGCAAAATCTTTTAGTTAGGGTACAAATATGCGGGATTATTTACATAATGTTAAATTTATAAATCCTCATGCATTAAAGCATTCTTCAATTTGTTTATAATCCACTTTACCAGCTGATGTTCTAGGAAGTTTATCCACCACTCTATATTCAACTGGCAAAGAAACCTTATCTAATTTTTTCTCACAAACAGTTCGAACTTCGCTTATTATTTCATCTTTTTTATTCATATCCGAAACAACTAACATGGCATAAGAAAGATAACCCTTTACATCATCTTTAACGCCAACTACAGCAGATTGAACCACAGAATCCAATTCATCTATAACCTGTTCAATCTTCATAGGATATACACGTGTAGCTTCACCATTAAGCCCCATAGTCCAATAAATACGTTTCAATCTTCCATTAATTACAAGAAAGCCCTCTTCTGTAACGTAACCAAGATCGCCTGTTTTAAGCCATCTTGTACCGTCCTTATCAACTTTTATTACTTCATTTGTCATTTCATCATTTTTAAAGTAACCGTCCATAAGTGTTGGTCCAGAAAGATACACTTCACCTGTCTCATTAAACTTTTTCTCTTCATTAGTATCCACATCCAAGATTTTAAGATTATTCTTTGGGAAAGGCATCATTCCACTTGTCTTTTGAGTTCCAGTGCAAAATGTTCCAGCACTTTCTGTCATTCCATATCCAACAATAATTCTGCTTGGAGAATTACGATTAGCCAAAAAGCTATTTACCTGTTCTATCCAGCTATCACTCATAATATCTCCACCACAAGCAGTAGTCTTTAAGAAAGACAAATCCATCTTTTGAAGTTCTTCATCAGCCATAATTGCAGAAATATGAATTGGTGAACCAGTAAAATGATGTGGCTTACACTTTTTGAAATCTTTATCTACTGCTATTGGATCTGGACTTGGGCATAGGAACACTTCAACGCCCAAACATACTGGCATATGTACTCCAACAAAGATTCCATAAGCAACAAAAGGAGGAAGAATATTCAAAAATCTTTCCCCAGGATTAAATATCATTTCATCACCCATATTCGCATAATAATGGGCAATCATATTAGAAGTTTTGTTTGGATGCAAGGCACCTTTTGATTCGCCGGTAGTTCCACTCGTATATTCAATAATAGCTGGAGTATTTCCATCTACTTTTGCACGACTAAATGGAGTATTCTTACCTTCCTTAATGAACTTATTCCATTCGATAACGTTTACACAAGGAGAAGACTTCATCTTCTGCTTCACTATCAATTTAGTGAATAATGGCATTGAGTTATAAAGAGGAACTGAAATAACCTTCATCCCCTTAAGATTCTCTACAGCTTTAAGGACATTATCTCGAACAAGATTAATTGTGAATACGACTTTACTATCAGTAGCGACAATTTTCTTTCGAATATCTTCAACATTACTATTTACTGCTATGTAATTACATACACAACCAAGCATATTAGCTGCATACATAAGATAATAGTTTTCAGGAACAGTAAGGATACAAATACTAATTACATCGCCCTTCTTCAATCCTAATTTTGTAAGAGCTGCTGCAGTATCGTTTATTCGCGAATATAATTCGCTATATGTAATTCTATTTCCGAAAAAGTTAAGACAATAATTATCCTTTATATTATTGGTGTTATTTACCAAATACTCATACATTGAACAATCTGGTATAGCTGCATCAAGTATTTCTTGAGAATAAAATTTAAGCCAAGGCTTATCGATTGATGGAAAACCTGTTAATTTATCTGTCTGTCTGTCTGTCTGTCTGTCTTTAGAAATCATATCTTGCTCCCCTAATAATGCAAATCCACTTTTACAAGTTTAGCAAAATCTTTTAGTTAGGGTACGAATATGCGGGATTATTTACATAATGTTAAAACAGTATCTTTGTTCAAATATATCTGAGCATATATTTAATAATAATTCAGATTTTTTGCACAAAAAAACGACACTCCCGAAGGAGTGTCGCGTAAGTAAACTATCTTAAGTTCTATATTAGAAAAGCTCTACTGAACCAGCGTCGTTACCATCAGCAACGATGTAAGCCTTACCGTCTTCAGCCTTGATGTAAAGAGCAACGTTCTTAACGTCCTTTGTTGACTCCTTAGCAAGCTTCTTAGCAACCTTCTTAAGGATATCACCGTAAGCAACGCTCTTACCGTCAGCAGACTCGATCATGATTGTCTTTGGCTCAGCAACCTTGATTGCCTTCTTAGCAGGAGCCTTCTTAGCAGCTGGCTTCTTAGCAGCAGCAGCCTTCTTTGCTGGAGCAGCCTTCTTAGCTGGAGCAGCAGCCTTCTTAGCAGCTGGCTTCTTAGCAGCAACAGCCTTCTTAGCCTCAGTCTTAACCTCAGCCTTAGCCTCAGTCTTTACTTCCTTCTTAGCAACAGGAGCCTTCTCAGCAACTGGAGCAACTACCTTAACTTCCTTCTTAGCCTCAGCAACTGGTGCCTTAGCTGCAACTGTCTTCTTTGTAGCCATTATGAATTTCCTCCGTTTTTCTTAACTCAAAAACTACTTTTCTTTTAAACGTCTAAAGTTTATATTTTTTGCCTTTTTTGAGCAATAATTTTTAAGCATATTCTTATTGATAACATTTCACAAAAAATAATTATCCAAAAATACGCTTTATCGATAATTTGAACACATACGGAATGATTAAGAAAAAATGCAATTAAAAACAGCAATTATTCAGATAAAACTTTGCGTCTCCAGATACCACTTTTGAAAAACAAAAATGCAACGAAAGATCCAAACACAGTTGCAAGTGGAATTGCAGCTCCAACACCTACTACACCATAGTTCAAAATGAAGCCAAAAAGATACGCCATTGGCATTCTTACAATGAATGCAGAAAGTGAATTTGTAACGAGTGCAACCCAGCCATTTCCTGTTCCAGTTGACATAGTATTAAAGCAGATAATTAATGGCAAAGTTACGTACTCAAAACTAAAGACAGCAAAGTATGGAAGACCGTACTTTAACACTGCTTCATCAGCACCAAAAAGCATGAAGATCTGCTCTGGAAAAATATGCACCATAAGGAACACAATTGCACACACAATATAGCAAAGACCAATGGCACAATATACTGATTGTTTTGCACGCTTCTCGTCACCCTTTCCCATGCTCTGTGCAATCATTGCAGAAGCAGAAGAACTGATGGCAACACTAGGCAAAATTGCAAAGCCATTGAAGTTCATTACAATACCTGAAGCAGCACTAGCATCAACGCCTCCCAAAGTGTTTACAAAGGATGTAAGAATAAGGAAGGAAAAGTTATTAATTGTCTGCTGAACACTAACAGGAAAACCTGTCTTAAAAAGGTTGATGAATTCCTTCTTAAGAAATACAAATGACTTAAGTTTAAAGTCAAAAATAAAGTCATGAGAATTAAGATAAATAATACATGAAACCATGGAGAACCCCTGGGCAATTACAGTAGCAAGAGCAGCGCCCATTGCGCCTAACTTTAAGTACGCTACCATAACAAGATCAAGGATAATATTAAGGACAGCCGCAATGATAATAAATACCATTGGAGTTTTGCTCTCACCAAGGCCTCTCATGATTGCACTAAGTGCGTTATAACCATAGATGAAAATAAGTCCTGAAGCACATACATAAAGATAAGAACTTGCCTGACCGAAAGCCTCAGGTGGAACATTAAGTCCATTAAGAATCTGGTTATTAAAAATAAGAAGTATCGCCATGAAAACTAATCCAAGCGAAAAGAGTGTAATCAAGAAAGTACTAATTACTCCATTAATCTTTTCCCTCTTTCCTGCACCAAGATAATTACCAATCATCATGGTTCCACCAACAGAAAGTCCTGCTGCAAAATTAGTTAATAAAGTTAATATTCCACCAGCAGTATTTACAGCTGAAAGTGAATCACTTCCACCAAAGTTTCCAAGGATAATTAAATCAGTAAGACTATATACTGACTGAATTAAATTACTGATAAAAAATGGGACAGCAAACCAGATAAGTTTCTTCATAACATTTCCGGTTGTTAAGTCATGTTCAAACTTGGCCATACTGTCCTCCTTTTTTGATTGAAAGTTTAATATAACGAATCACTCATTTATATTAAAATCTATCTTCTTTTTTTCAATTTCTTGACGTAAAAAAAAGAACTGATTTCAATACGAAATCAGTTCTATATTTTTAATACTTATTTATCACTTAAAAATGCCCTTTATCTTCTCGAAGAAATTATTACGCTTTGCGTAGTTTCTTTCTGTCAAAGTAGCATCGAATGCCCTGAGTAATTTCTTCTGCTCTTCGTTAAGTCTTGTTGGAACTTCAACAACGAATTTGAGTGTATGGTCACCACGAATTGTAGAAGAATTCTTATCAGGAATTCCCTTGCCTCTAAGAACTGCTGTATCGCCGTTCTGAGTACCATCCTTTACAGTATAAGAAACTGGACCATCGATAGTTGGAACCTGAATCTCAGCACCCATTACAGCCTGTGCATAAGTGATAGGTACCTCACATGCAGTATTACGACCGTTACGAACAAATACGTCATGCTTCTTAACACGGAACTCAACATAAAGGTTACCGTATGGGCCACCATTCTTACCTGGCTCGCCCTCACCCTGGACAGTGATCATATCACCTGTGTCAACACCAGCTGGAACCTTAATATGAATTGTCTTTCTGAATCTCTTACGGCCCTTACCATTACATCCTGTACATGGAGTACGGATTACTGTACCTCTTCCGCTACATGAAGGACAATCCTTCATAACCATTGTCATACCGAAAAGAGATGCAGCCTGCTGCTGAATTCTACCAGCACCATTACATGTAGGACACTTCTCAGGTACTGTACCTGGCTGTGCACCAGATCCCTTACACTGAGTACAAAGATCTTCCTTCTCGATTGTGATATCACGCTCAAGACCGAAAGCAGCCTCCATAAAATCAAGTGTCATTCCATACTTAAGGTTACTACCTGCAGTTGGACCATTACGACGACGGCTTGAGCCACCGAATCCACCACCAAAGAATGACTCGAAGATATCATTGAAGTCTACATTAGTGTATGTACCACCGTATCCACCACCAGGACCTGCACTTCCATCTACAGCAGCATGTCCAAACTGGTCGTACTTACGACGCTTGTCGCTGTCTGAAAGTACTTCGTAAGCTTCATTTACTTCCTTGAATTTAGTTTCAGCAACAGTATCACCCGGATTCAAATCCGGATGATACTTCTTTGCCATTTTACGATACGCTTTTTTGAGTTCGTCGTCAGAAGCACCCTTGCTGACGCCTAATACCTCATAATAATCACGCTTCTGATCTGCCATTATTAGAAGTCTCCACCTGCGTTCTTAAAGCCATTGTCATCAGCCTCGCCGCCCTGGTTGCCTGTGAATGGGTTAAATCCCTCTGCACCAGCGCCCTGAGCACCGTAACCTGCGAAATCCTCTGGATTAGGCTGACCCTGTCCGCCTGCCTGAGCGTAAAGCTTCTCAGAAACCTTGTAGAATGCCTGAGTAACAGCCTCTGTCTCAGTCTTCATTGCTTCTGTATTATCCTGTGCGATTGCATCCTTAAGTCTTGTAAGTGCTTCCTCTACTGGAGCCTTATCCTCGCTTGAGAGCTTGTCACCGAGCTCGCCCACTGTCTTCTCTGTCTGATATACAGTAGACTCAGCGTGGTTCTTAGTCTCAACCTTCTCCTTACGCTCCTTATCCTCTGCAGCGTGGAGCTCAGCTTCCTTAACAGCCTTCTCGATATCCTCATCGCTCATGTTAGATGAAGCTGTAATTGTGATCTTCTGCTCACGACCTGTTCCCTTATCCTTAGCAGATACGTTAACAATACCGTTAGCATCGATATCGAATGTTACTTCAATCTGTGGTACACCACGTGGAGCTGGAGCAATACCATCGAGGATGAAGTTACCAAGTGACTTGTTGTACTGAGCCATCTCTCTTTCACCCTGGAGAACGTGTACGTCTACCTGTGTCTGTCCGTCAGCAGCTGTAGAGAATACCATTGACTTCTTTGTAGGGATTGTTGTATTTCTCTCGATCATCTTTGTGAATACGCCACCCATTGTCTCGATACCAAGTGAAAGTGGTGTAACGTCGAGAAGGAGCAAGCCCTTAACATCACCTGTAAGTACAGCAGCCTGGATAGCAGCACCGATAGCTACGCACTCATCTGGGTTGATTCCCTTAAATGGATCCTTACCAAAGTAATTCTTAACTGCATCCTGAACTGCAGGAATTCTTGTTGAACCACCAACGAGGAGGATCTTATCGATATCAGAAGGTGTTACACCTGCATCTGACATAGCTCTCTTAACAGGATCCATTGTAGCCTGTACAAGACCAGCTGTAAGCTCATCGAACTTAGCTCTTGTAAGAGTAATATCCATGTGCTTAGGACCTGTTGCATCAGCTGTGATATAAGCGAGGTTGATGTTAGATGTTGTTACACCAGAAAGCTCAATCTTTGCCTTCTCAGCAGCCTCACGAAGTCTCTGCATAGCCATCTTATCGTTTCTAAGATCAACACCGTCAGATGTCTTGAATGACTCTACGAGGAAGTCAACGATCTTGTTATCGAAGTCATCACCACCGAGTCTGTTGTTACCAGCTGTAGCCATAACCTCAAATACACCGTCAGAGATATCGAGGATAGATACATCAAATGTACCACCACCAAGGTCGAATACGAGAATCTTCTGATCTGATTCCTTATCAAGACCATAAGCAAGGGAAGCTGCTGTTGGCTCGTTTACGATACGAAGAACCTCAAGACCTGCGATTCTACCAGCATCCTTTGTAGCCTGACGCTGAGCGTCTGTGAAGTAAGCTGGAACTGTGATAACAGCCTGTGATACTGGCTGACCAAGGTAAGCCTCAGCATCGTTCTTAAGCTTTGTAAGAATCATTGCTGAAATCTCCTGTGGTGTGTAGTTCTTATCGTCGATAGATACCTTATAGTTAGAACCCATCTCTCTCTTGATTGACTGGATTGTCTTGTCTGGGTTTGTTACTGCCTGACGCTTAGCAACCTGACCTACGAGTCTCTCACCATCTTTTGCGAAAGCAACAACTGAAGGAGTTGTTCTGTTTCCTTCTGGATTTGGGATTACTACTACTTCAGATCCCTCCATTACTGCTACACATGAGTTTGTTGTACCAAGGTCAATACCAATTACCTTTGCCATATTATTAATTCCTCCAAATTTCTTTCTTAATTACTTCTTGCTCTCGAGAATCTTATCTACGATACCGTACTCGAGTGCTTCCTGAGCTGTGAGCCAGTGGTCACGATCTGTGTCCTTCTCGAGCTCATCGAGTGTCTTACCGCAAGAATCTGCAAGAATCTTATTAAGCTTTGTTCTTGTCTTCTTAATGTGATCTGCTGCAATAAGGATCTCTGTTGCCTGACCCTGAGCGCCACCCAAAGGCTGGTGGATCATTACCTCTGCGTTAGGAAGGATACATCTCTTACCCTTTGTACCTGCTGCGAGAAGTACAGAACCCATTGAAGCTGCCATACCCATACAAATTGTCTGTACATCTGGCTTAATGAGCTTCATTGTGTCGTAGATCATCATACCGTCTGTAACTGATCCTCCAGGGCTGTTGATATAGAACTGAATGTCCTTATCTGGATCCTCTGCCTCGAGGAACAAAAGCTGAGCTGTAATAAGGCTTGCTGTTACGTGGTTTACCTCATCAGAAAGGATTACAATTCTCTCCTTAAGAAGACGTGAGTAAATATCGTATGCTCTCTCTCCTCTGGAAGAAGATTCAATTACTGTAGGTACTAAACTTGCTCTTTCAAAATCCATAGTTATTTCTCCTTTTATTAATATATGTTCGAAAATTAATTCGCTACCTGAACGACCGCATGTCTGATTACACGATCCTTATAGATGTATCCCTTCTGGAATACAACAGCAATCTCCTGCTCACCCAATGAATCATCATCGATGTGCATTACTGCCTCGTGGAGGTTTGGATCAAACTTTGTTCCACGCTCGCATTCAATTACTTCAACACCAAGCTTTGAAAGAACATCAGATGCCTGCTTGCTCATCATCTCAACGCCCTGCATTACCTTATCAACAGAATTCTCATCAGCTGACTTACTGGCGTCGATTGCTCTTTCGATATTATCAAGAACTGAAAGCCAGTCCTTAGTAACATTTGCAACAGCACTTGCGTAAAGGTCTTCCTTTTCCTTAGCGCTTCTCTTACGATAGTTCTCGTATTCTGCATAAAGATTAAGATATCTCTTCTCAAGTTCAGCAGCTGGATCTATAGTTGCTTCAACTTCAGCGTCATCCTCTTCTTCATCATCAATAGTATCGTTCTCCAAAGTCTCGTCGATGATTTCCTCATCCTCTGGAATCTTGTTCTCTTCTGACACTATTCTTACCTCCTATAATCACTCTGTAATTTTCTTAATAGTATCGTTAAGCTTATGCCTAACAAAATTGACCTGTGAGATAACCTTGGAATAATCCATACGCTTTGGACCAATGATTCCGATATTACCTGACACTGTATCTCCAAGTTTATAAGTTGTAGTAATAAAGCTACAGTCATCAAGACCTTCAAGAGCAATTTCCTGTCCGATTCTGATCATGTAGGAATCGTCCTTGTTACTGGTGCTCTCAATCTCACTTACGTAACCACCAACCATTCCGTCACGGGAAAGAGTTCCAAGAAGATCTCTTGCTCTTCCAAGTTCACTGAAGTCTGGAAGTGATAACATTCTGTGCTCACCTTCAAGATAAACATCAAGCTTATCTGCCTGTTTAATTGCTGTATAAGCTTCGTAAGCAATCTGATTAAGAAGTGAATCTGGAATACCAGTCTTCTTAACTGAAGAAGCAACAGTTACAAGAGTAATCTCTTCTAATGGTTTACCTGTAAGATTCTTCTCAACCACACTGGAGATTTCAAAAATCTGCTCGTTAGTTAAGAAGTTAGGAATTCTTACTACCTTATCCTTAACGATTCCTGCTGAAAGAACTACGACTACCAAAGCCTTACCAGGTTCAATCATGAGAATCTTAAGCTGCTGGAGAAAACTTGCCTTCAAAGCTGGACTTACTGCCAAAGATACAAAACCAGTTCTTTCTGAAAGAGTATTTGTAGCAGTCTTCAAAAGATCTGATATATCCTGAACACCTTCTGAAATACTTTCAGAAATCTCCTCCTGCTCTTCCTCTGAGAGAACATCCGGATGCATAAGATAATCTACGTATTCACGGTATCCTTTGTCAGAAGGAATTCTTCCTGCAGAAGTATGTGGCTTCTCGATAAGTCCCATCTTCTCAAGTTCGGCCATCTCGTTTCTTAATGTAGCGGAGCTTACTGAAAAGTTGTGTCTCTCGATCAAGGCCTTAGAACCGACTGGCTCATAAGTAGATACATAATCATCTACGATAGCCTGAAGAACCTGCTGTTTTCTGCTATCAAGCATCAATCTTTGACCTCCGCTTTCTTAAGATTAGCACTCTGTGTCGTCGAGTGCTAAATACAATATACTCTTAAGGTCAAAAATAGTCAAACAAAATCAAAGTGAAAAAATGAGTGAAATTTGAGTGATAAATTACACGAAATCCTCAAACACAAGATTAGCCATATCAAGGCCCTTAATTGTAAAGCGAATAAAGCCATCGTCTTCTTCAATGAAGCCGTTGTCCTTGTGCTTTTTAAGGATTTCTGAATAGCGCTTCTCTATAGCAATTCCAAAGCGCTCCTTGAATTCAGCTTTATTAATTCCGTAAATCTTACGGAGCTGAAGCATAGCAAACTCATCCATCTTATCCTCGTTGGTGAGTGCTTCTTCTACAATAATCTTAATAGGATTATCTATATAAGCTTTAATATTATTCTCATGAGAGAATCTGATAGACGCAAGATATCCGCTGGCACCAGCACCAAAGGCATAGTACTCACAGCAATCCCAGTAAGAAGAATTGTGCTTACTCTCAAAGCCGTCTCTTGCACAGTTTGAAATCTCATAAGAATGTATTCCGTGACCATTAAGGAAAGTACGAAGTGCGTGATACATTTCGCGCTCGTATTCCTCGGGAACGATTTCATAAAGCTTAGGATACTTCTTTTCAAAAGGTGTTCCCTCTTCGATAGAAAGAGAGTACATACTTACATGCTTAACTCCAAGCTCAATTAAAGTTCCGGCATCCTCCAAAACCTCTTCCTTAGTCTGGTTTGGAACGCCCTCGATTAAGTCTGCAGAGATATTAGTAAATCCTGCCTCCTTAAGAGTATTAATTGCTTCCAATGCCATCTTGGAATCGTGAAGTCTGCCCAAAGTCTTCAAAGTAGAATCATGCAAAGACTGAACGCCAACAGAAACACGGTTAAAGCCTGCCTCAAAATAAGCCTCTGCCTTTTTCTTCGAAAGAGAATGAGGATTAACTTCAATAGTGATTTCTGCCTCTAAAGGATCAATATCGAACTTACGGATAATGTGCTTAAGTACATCTACTATATAAATAGGATTCTGAGAAGATGGAGTACCGCCACCAAAATAAATAGTATCAACTTCGTCGCGGTTAATATCTTCAATTATATCTGTGTGATCTAATTCATAATGAAGGGCATCGAAATACTTCTCTGAAAGAGTAGAATCCGCCTCAGAGTAAAAACTACAATAAGGGCATTTTGCTTCACAAAATGGTATGTGCACATAAATATGTCTTGCCATTAAAACGTCCTCGTATGATGTCCCTTAACAGGTTTCTTACTTCCTATTATACCCTCGAACTCAGTCTTAAAACTATTAAAAGACTGTGAAACATTCAAATCCGGATTCATATTCTTGGAAATCTCATCAGCCCAGATAGCCTTATAGTGGCCAATAGCTGGATAGCCAATTTCAAGTAAATCATCGTAGTTATCAGGGCAGACTATCTTACATAAAATCTCCCATGTACCACAGATGCTGTCCTGAACATATTCCTCGAAAGCTAGCTCATCAGCTTCAGGAAAACTTGCCATCACGGCCTCCCTGTCTCCCAACAGCCAGGCCTCAATTTCCTCCGTACATAACCCAATTACAGATTTTACATTAGGCGCATATCGTTTACAACAATTATGTAATTTTTCCTTGAGAATTTGAGGATCCTTATCGTCAGAATCCATTATTACAACAAGAACATCTTCTGCCTTTAAAGTTCTGTTATAAGCTCTGCATTTTGCTGGAAGTAAATCGAGGAGAGCGCCTGCGAATTTCTGAGGTTTCTCATCAGGATTTTTAGGGAAGCTGCCGCAACCTCTGTGAGGTCTTACTGCAATATAAGCATCAACCTCGAGGTTTTTAAGAATCCTTGTTACCAGACGCTCAACTACAAGTGCGCCTGACTTATCCTCTGTCAAAATCTCAATTCGCATAGATTAAGATTTACTCCCCTTTTTTGTATCCGCCGTTCTTATCAAGATGGCCACCATACCAGATGGCTCCCATGCCTACACCCTCCTTAAACATCTGGACTACAACATCGTCTTCCCCGGCGCATCTTATGGATACATCGTGGTAACTTATGTCTTCAAATCCATCCTTAGAGAATCCATCGCTGATATCTGCCTGCAAAGATTCCCTTTCGAAAATCCACATCTCGTATGGAGACATGCTCTCTACGATATATGGGCTGTGTGTTGAGAAAATAATCTGGGAATAAGCGTGCTTTAAAGTAAAGCTTCGCATCTCGTTTGCAAGCACATCAACCATATCGTGATACAAATCCTTATCAGGAGTCTCGATAAAGATTGTTGTAGCTGGATCTAAGTCCTTCAAAAGCAAAAGGTAAAGGAAAAGCTTATCAGGACTTTCCTCAAGATGCTCTGGAAGATTCTTCTTGATTCTCATCTGCGGAATCTTACTAACAATATCGCTTATAACTCTGTCGTACTCCGTAGGATTTGACTTAGCCATATAAGTAAGAACGTTATTAACGTTCGAGCCTGTGCTATTTAAGTGCTTATGTCCTCCAGGAGCATTACCATCGCTAAAATAAGAGCTCATCTTACCTGATGCAAAACTACAGAAGAACCACTTCTCGATTTCTCTATAAAGACTACTAATCTCCTTATAAAGAGCAATCTTTCCATAGATACCAAGAGCAGTCATATGGTAGTCAGAAATAGATGCTTCATCGACTGATGTGCCATCAGGATTAAGGATAGTTCCCTGACCATTTGTTAAATCCAGAAGTGTCTTAACTTCTACCTGATCGTTGTTTCTAACGGACTTTAAAACCTTCTCATTTAAAATCACAGGGCTTCCAAATTCGTTAGCCTTAATGGTTAATACATACTGCAAAAATTCTGAACGGCGAATTCTCTTTCCGTCCTTCTCAATAGCAGCACCCTTTGTTCTAAAGAACACTTCAAATGTTGAAGGCTTATCCTTATCTATTAATAGATTACAAAAGCCTGGTCTTCCCTCTGATGTAGAAGCAACAGCCACGTTTCTGGTTACTGTTCTCTGGAGAAATTCCATAGCCATAATGAAACTGGTCTTACCAGTATTATTACGACCGATAAGAGCATTCATATTGTGAAGTCTTATGGAGTCCTTCTTATCTATCTCACCATTTGCAACCTTAATAGACTCTTCAAGAAGAAGTCCAATTTTCTCATCTGTAAAAACATCAAAGTTTGCAATTCTGATACCAAGAATCATAAACGTGCCTCCGATTCAAAATCAGTTATTTACTGTTACAAAGCTATGGTCAATTTTAACTACTGCTGTATGGTCAGGATACTTCGCATGAAGTCTCTTATTAATTTCTTCAATTACCTTACTCTCATCAACCTCACAGGAATAAGGAATAACACAGTCAAAAATAACATTAGTATTCTTTTCACCTGGAACGATTCTTAAGTCATGAATAGACAAAGATGAATCAATTTCCAAAACCTGGTTTTTAAGATAGTTCCTAAGTTCTCCAACCTTCTCATCTGCTGTTACGATTGGGTCATAGTGAATAACAAGATGAAGGTCTCGCTCTCTATGGAAATCCTCTTCAATTTTATCAATAATTTCGTGACACTCTAATACATTTCGCTCTGCAGGAACCTCTACATGAACGCTTGCAAATCTTCTTCCAGGGCCATAGTCATGAACCATAAGATCATGTGTTCCAAGAACGCCTTCGTAGCTCATAATCTTGGCTTCGATTTCCTTTACAAGCTCCTCATCCGGAGTCTCGCCAAGAAGCGGTGCGATAGCATCCTTAATAAGACCAATACCACTCCAAAGGATAAATAAAGCAACAATAACACCCATAGGGCCATCGAGATTAATATTTGCAAAATACGAAATAAGAGCAGCGATAAGTACAGCTGAAGTTGTAAGTACATCGTTACGGCTGTCTGCTGCTGTAGCAAGAATTACTGAAGACTTAATCTTCTTACCAATGCGGTAATTAAATACTGCCATTCCTGCCTTAACAAGAATAGAAATGATAAGCACTATAAAAAGAGCAATTGAGAACTCAACTTCTGTTGGATGAATAATCTTCTCAACACTTGCCTTCAAAAGTTCAAATCCAGCAATGAGAACTAATACGGCAACAGCAAGACCAGAAATATATTCGTATCTAGCATGTCCGAAAGGATGCTCGTCATCTGCAGGCTTTGCTGCAAGTTTAAATCCAACAAGGCTGATTATGCTTGAAGCACAGTCAGAAAAATTGTTAATGGAATCCGCAATGATAGATACCATTCCAGAAATAATGCCAATAACAAGCTTTGCTATCGCCAAAACGATATTACAGGCAATTCCTATAGTTCCGGATAATCTTCCGTATTTGGCTCTCTCGTCCATTTTTATTCCTCGCTACTATGGATTAATCCAACGGATAAAAGCTGTCTTATCCTCAGAGTTATATCCATTATTTCTATAGAAGTTTAAAGTCTTCTCTTCCTTTGAACCTGTTAAAAGCATCATCTTATAACAGTTCTCTTTTACTGCTATTTCATATGCATAGTCAAGACATTTACTTGCAAGATGCTGACCACGATAATTCTCATCTGTAATTACATTTTCAATGAATGCATAAGGTCTTTGATTATGCGTAAGGTTAGGGATAATTACGCAAACTACAGAAGATACTATTTTGCCATTATCGTCGGCAACAATAATATGATGATTCTTATCTTTTAAAATCATCTCCCATTTACTAATAACATCTTCTGTCTTTTCTGGAACGGGATTTCCATGAAGCATCGTATAAAGATGCATAAGCCCATCGAAATCATTCTCATTTATCTCTCTAATCAACATAAATTACTTCCTAAAAGTCTTTAAATACTCCTTCTGCTCAGGAGTAATTCTATAACTGTCAACGCACTTGCTAATTGTTTTGCGGTGAACCCAAGGTGAGAGTCTTTTTTCCTCAATATAAGGAACAGTCGCCTCATACTGCTTTGCCATTGCTGTAGCAAAATACCAGGCAATCATCATGTTTATGTAATACTCTTCAGACTTAACACCTGCAACCATGCTAAGGTATTTTGGCTCAAACTTATCATCAAGATAATGATTCATAAGCATCTCTATGCCAAATCTGACAGTATATGTGTGGTCACTTTCGAGCCATTTTTCGATTTCTTCTATTAGTCTGTCTGTATTCTTAGCAAAAGGCTTTGGTTTAAGCTGATCGCATGTAGCCCAGTTATCAACAAAAGGAAGAAATCTTTCTACTTCGTATAAAGCCTCATCATAATCCTTAATTAAACTGATAATAAAAGCATGAAGCTGATTCTCGTCGAAATACTTATGTGGGAGTTCATTTATAAATGCCTTTGCAACTTCTGGCTTTTCCTTATAAAGCTTCTTTGCATAATCCCTTAAAACTGGTGTTCGAACACCAATATAGACATCAGGGGACAAATTAGGCGCAAGGCTACTATTAAAATCTTTGTACTTTAAATCCTGATTTGAAAATAAGTAATCAAGAATCTCCTTCATATTGCCTCCTCTTCACAGTAAATACTGTTCAATCATATACCTAACTTCATCATAGTTCAAAGGTGCCTGACTCGTCTCCATAGTAAACAAAAAGTTTTTCCCAAGCACAAATCCATTACGCATATACGCACGAAGTTTTTGTATATTGCGCCCTATATAATTAGCATCATCCATCATTCCAAAATGCTCATGCGCATACTCATCAAGTGTTCTCGGATTAAGCAGTTTAAAATCCAAATAGTACGTTCTTCCTTCTACAATATGTTTTGGTCCATAAATATAAGGAATACCATAATCATCAAAAGCATCCGAAAGCATACGTTCCGATTTTGACTTAACGCGCACACCCTTTTTATTTGTAATTACGGATTCATATTCTCCAAAAGGTTGTGTTTCTACAGGTTGCTGTTTCCAATGTTTTATGATGAGTTCCTTTTGTAATTTATCAAACGGCATTACAAGCTGCATTCTGCTAAGTGAAAGTTTTTCATACACCTTGGATGGATTATTTTCATTTAATAAATTAAGCAGAGTTTCTATCTGTTTTTCTTCTTCTTTCAACTCGCGCAATACTTTTATGTCATAACCCTTCTGAGCAAGTTTATTGATCAGTGCCTTTTCGCTGGAGTTGATATAGGTGCCTACAGTATCGCCCTTTTTTCGTATACGATAATAACGAAATACACCTTCTTTCTCTTTTGACATTCTAAGACTACCTGACGGTGATGTTTTTATACTTTGCTCAATTGCAAAAATACTAAGTCTAATCTCTTTTAAGCTCTGAGATAAACTACTAACTAATAATTCACGATTATATGGTTTACTAGAAATCATTGATATTCCTCCTTAATTTAAGATAGCAACTTTAAGTGCGAAATATCAGTACAAAATGAACCAAATTTTCGACATTTGTCGACAAAGGGAAATTCCTAAGTGTATGGAAAAGCATAATAGGATAGAACCATATTAATCTGGCGTTTTTATCCTACGTTAGTTGTCACTATAGGATAAATCCATTCAAAACAATTAGTTTTATCCTGCGTTTATAGCCCATATCCAAAGTTAAATTCATTTCTTCTTGTTCATGCCTGGTGATAGATAACGAAATACTCACAAACACGCATTTTTCGTTTTCTTCGCAGGATATAAAATGCTTTTCGCGCGTTCTTATCCTACGGCATGCACAAATGTAGGATAAGAGTCCTTTTCTTTGAAGAGTTTATCCTACATCAATTCGCGTTTGGAACATTACGTTCAACCCCCGCATAAAAAGCGCGCAAAAAGAAACGCTCCGACTTATGGGACATCGGAGCGTTAGCGCGGTTATGTTAGTAAAGTTGCAAAACCGTGAATATAATTAATTATTAATTATAACGAATCAATTGTAGTATCGATCTCTGTAAGATTTGTCTGAATCTTAGCGATACTCTCACTCAAGGACTCATTTGCACCCTGGAGAAGTCTCTTAACATAGAGGTGTGCATCTCTTCTAAGTGCATCTGCCTGCTCTTCTGCAGCAGCGATAATCTTCTCTGCCTCATCACGAGCACCACGTGTAATCTCGTGGTCATTTACCTTAGATGCGTACATACCGTTAGCATCATCGATAATCTTCTTGCTCTTCTCACGAGCTGTTCCGATAATATCCTGTGCTCTCATAACGATATCGTTTGACTGAGCTACTGAAGCAGGAAGTCTGTCACGGAGCTCTGAGAGTGATGCAATCATCTCATTTCTCTCAATAGCACACTTATCTGTAAAAGGAACACTGCTTGCTTCTCTGATAATATCAATCATCTCGTCAATATGTCTGATTGGATCGTATCTCTCAACCTGACGATTCTGAACTGGTGCCTGATTAGATGCATAATTAACGTTATCCATTGTTAATTCCTGCCTTTCTTTAATTTCTCATTAACAAACTCCACAATTGGCTGTGGAACCATCTGTGATATATCGCCACCGTAATGACCAACCTCTTTTACGATGCTGGAACTGATGAGTGACAAATCGTCTCTACAAGGTAATAATACAACATCATACTCAGAATATAAAAGCCTATTTGCAAGTGCCATCTCTGCTTCATATCTGAAGTCTGACTCTGATCTGATTCCTCTTACTACCGCATTGGCATTTACTGACTTAAAAACGTCAACGAGAAGTCCTGCTGACTGAATAACCTCAATGTTTGGGTAATCCTTCAAAGACTCTCTTGCCATATAAGCACGCTCATCGGCTGTAAAGAAATGCTTCTTGGCGCTGTTCTCCATAATAACAACATAGAGCTTGTCGCACATCTTAGATGCACGTCTTGCAATGTCTCTATGACCTCTTGTAAATGGGTCAAAACTTCCTGGAAAAAGAAGTGTTGTCACCTGAAGTTGCCTCCAAATTAATTCTTACATAAAAAATGTTATCACTGTAATGCCGTAACAACAAGAACGGTTGAATTGCAAGTTTATTACAGATGTGTCAAACTCGTACTCTGTAGAGTGCTCAACGATAACAATTCCGTCATCTTTCAGCAACTTATACTCATTAATGAGATCTGCAATTTCAACTGCTGCCTGATGTGCCATTTTATATGGTGGGTCAAGGAAGATAATATCGAACTTCTTTCCTTCTTCTCCAAGTTTTGCCAAAGCCTGGTTATATGTCATCTTCATGAGATGAAATCTGTCGTCTTTTTCGGCATGAATCTTCTCTAAATTCTTACGAATAATTCCGCACGCCTGCCCTGCTTTTTCTACCATATAAGCGTTATCAGCACCACGGCTTACTGCCTCGATTCCGATCTGGCCTGTACCTGAAAAAATATCAAGCACATCGCTTCCAGGAACACGCCCCTGAATCATCGAAAACAATGCTTCCTTAACCTTATCTGTTGTAGGTCTTGTGTTATCTCCCTTTGGTGCCATTAAAACGGCGCCACGGAATTCTCCTGTTACTACTCTAGGCATTAAAGTGTCCCCATCTTATCTTTAAATCTAAGGTCAAACATATACTTAATATTCTCGTAAAGTTCTGTCGCCTTATCGTCTTTTTTCTCAAATACTTCGTTTACTGCATCGCATGCAGATTTTGCAAGTGGTGCATCAGTAAAAAGATTGGCTGCACGAAGTTCTGGAATACCATGCTGTCTTGTTCCAAAGAAGTCGCCAGGGCCTCTGATTTCCAAGTCTTTTCCTGCAAGTTCAAAACCATCAGTGCATCTGCACATCAAAGCCATTCTTGTTAAAGCAATCTCAGTTTTACTCTTTGTTGCAAGAATACAATAAGACTGCTTGTCACCTCTACCGATACGGCCACGAAGCTGATGAAGCGTTGATAAACCAAATCTGTCAGCATCCATTACAACCATCATAGTTGCGTTAGGATTATTTACACCAACTTCAATTACTGTTGTTGAAACAAGAATCTTCGTTTCCCCTGATAAGAATCTCTCCATTACTTCAAGCTTTTCTGCTTCCTTCATGGAACCATACATCGCTTCTGCAGGATAATCTTTGGAAAGACCGTTTTCTTCAAGTTTCTTAATTGTTTCAATAACGCTTAATGCTGGTGGTGCATCATCTGGAATTTCTACATCCTCAGCAAATATTGCGTCATCTTTATTCTCGTCAATTTTTGAACAGACAATATATGCCTGCTCACCCTTTTCGAGGATTGCCCTGAGTGCGCCATAGATTCTTGAATCGTCTGTATCATCTACAAACAAAGTCTTAATCTCTTTACGCCCCTTTGGCTTTTCCTTAATTATACTTGTATCCATGTCCCCATAAATAACCATGGCAAGAGTTCTAGGAATTGGTGTTGCCGTCATTACAAGATTATGGACACTATTAACATCATCGTTATCCTTGCGGCTAATTAAGAGTTTTTCTCTCTGCTTAACACCGAATCTGTGCTGCTCATCTGCTATTACAAGTGCAAGATCTGCAAACTCCACATCATCTGATAAAACAGCATGTGTACCAATAATTACGGAAGCTTCATTTGCCTTGAGCTGCTCCTTAATTTCTTTTTTCAAAGAAGCCTTTGTCTTTCCCAAAAGAAGGACCACATTAATGCCACTGCCTTTAAGAAGTGACTGCGCCGAATCGAAGTGCTGCTTTGCAAGAACAGATGTTGGCGCAAGAAGAACTGACTGCTTGCCCATAAGTGCTGTCATTGCCATGGCAAGAATTGCAACTGCAGTCTTACCTGAACCTACATCACCCTGAACGAGTCTGTTCATTGGAACCTTATTCATTAAGTCCATCTGAATATCACGAAGGGCCTGCTTCTGGTCATTTGTTAATTCAAATCCAAGATTAGAAGTAATCTTATGCCATCTTTCGGAAGTATCTTTTGGAAGGCCTTTCTGCCTGTCAATTACAACAGGCGCAACTTCTCTTTCATCTTCCTTATGCATAAAATGCTTCATGCCAATTCCAAGAAGAATAAGCTCCTCGTAAGCAATTCTTCTTCTGGCACTATATGCTTCATCGAGTGTTCCCGGGAAATGCGCATTATGGTACGCATCCGTAACTGACGGTAAATTTTCTTTATTTACAATTGAATCAGGAACGATATTTCTGAACTGATTTGTGACAATCTTAAGTGCTGTTCCAATCCATTTAGAAAGCTGCGCTGAAGTAACGCCTGCAGTTAATGGATACACAGGACGAACAAGCTTAAGGTCGCTGTTTTCCCTAATGATTTCAACGTAAGGATTAATCATCTGAGGACGTCCGCTAAATATAGAAACAACACCATGGACGAACACATTGTCTCCTGTCTTATACTTATCAAGAAGGTATGGAGAATTAAAGAACGAGAGCTCCATTCTGCCACTTCCATCACTTACATAAAACGCAATAGGAGAAGTTCTCTTATAACCTTTACGAACAGGAACTGTAACTATAGTCGCGCGAAAAGATAATTCCTTCCCTTCCTCGTAATCGAGAATAGAAGAAACATCACTCCAGTCGTTATAACGTCTTGGGAGGTAACTTACTAAATCGTAGATAGTATTAATGCCTAATCTCGAAAGGCGCTTTGTAGCCTCAGGACCTACTCCATAAAGAAGACTTACCGGGCTACTTAAAGTTACTGCAGAAGAAGGTGCACTACTCATTTCTTTACCCTCTTTCTACAAAATTCCCCGAGAGGACAAACATCACATTTTGGTGAAGCCGAACCACAATAAGCACGTCCAAGATCAACTGCCATATGACCAAGTCTTATATAGCATGAAGGATCAAAAAGCTTAGTTACATCTGCTTCAACCTTGAGTGGATCCTCGTTATTTGTAAGTCCGATTCGATACATTACTCTTTTACAGTGTGTATCAACAACAAGAGCCGGAGTTCCATAAACTTCGCCAACAATTAAGTTAGCAATTTTCTTTCCAATTCCAGGAACAGTCATAAGCTCAGCTACGTCATTTGGAACAACATAATTCCAGTCAGTAACATACTTTGTTGCAAACGCTTTTATAGAACGGGACTTTCCCTTAGTAAGACCACAAGGCTTAATGATTTCTGCGATTTCCTCTTCCGATAATTTAGAAAGAGAATCCATATCAGGATAAAGCGAAAACAAATCCTTGCAGGTTAAATTAACTCTGATATCAGTGCACTGCGCTGAAAGGATTCCCCTAATTACAAGTCTTTCTGGAAGTTCATTATCAAGTGTGCATGTAGAATCAGGAAAAGAAGAAACAAGTGCATCCCATGTAAGTTTTGCTAATTCTTTCTTCGCAATTCTCATCTTTATGCCTCTTTTGAAGGATATGGGAAAGAGAATACAAAACGAGCTCCGCCAAGATCCTTACTCTCATCAAGATAAATAGTCTGACCATGGCCCTGCAAAATCTGCTTGCAAATGTAAAGTCCAAGTCCGAAGCCTTCCTGCTTACGTGAAGGATCAGCCTTATAAAAACTCTCGAATACTCTGTTACGCTTCTCTTTTTCTACGCCTGGACCAGAATCCTCTACGTAAATTACGAGTTTCTTCTCACTGTCGTTAGGCTCAGTTGTAACTCTGATAGTACCGTTTTCAGGAGTAAACTTAATCGCATTTGTAATGATGTTCATTGCAACACGGCAAAGCTCCTGAGACTGGCCGTAAACCATATGATCAGATTCCTCAGAGAGATTAAGCTCAAGAGTAATAAACTTCTCGTTAAGCTGAGGCTCAAGGTTATCCTTAATATCAACGATCATCTCTTCAAAACTAAAAGCTTCCATAAGTTCAGGATCCATCTTAGAAAGAGAAGATGCTTCTGTCATAGACATAATAAGCTTTCTGATTCTGTCTACTTCCTGCTTAATCAAAAGGAGATATCTCTCCTGCTTGTCGTAAGGAATTGTTCCATCAAGCATAGCAGTTACGAATCCATTAATTGAAGTGAGTGGAGTTCTGATATCGTGAGCGACACTGGAAATGAATACATTACGGTCTGCTTCCTGATTCTCAATACGCTCAATCATCTCGTTAACTGTTCTTGCCATTACCTGAAGGTCAGATGTAAGTGCAATATTCTGGTCATCGTAGTTGGTGTATTTTTTATCAACACGAACAGAATAGTCACCCTCACCTACCTTCTTAACAGTCTTCGACATATCACGAAGAGGTCTGATCATAAGCTGGGTAAGAGCGATAAATAATACAATAGCAACTGAAAGCGCAATTATTACTGGAAGAAGTACGATTGAAACATACTCAGAGCGTACATCAATAAGTGATACTTTATACTCAACAATACAGAACATATCTGTATTATCAATTTTCTTAATTGAAATAACTGTATAGTACTTGCTTGTTAAGTTTGAAACAGTATTTGACTTGGACTCATCATAAATCTCAAGCATTGCAAGTACAATGTTACTTGAAATAGTCTTAGGATTCTTAGCATTGTTTGTTGAAACGACAGTAAAATCGTTATTTACAATATAAATATTTCCACGATCATTAAATGACTCAGAGTGAATATAGAAATCGACATTATTCATTCTCTGTTCGTCTGTTGTAAATCCAAACTCATCACTATAGATACGAGAAATATCAGACACGATATCATCAACTGTATTCTCAGCAAGAATGATGGCCTCATCCTGTGCCTTGCTAATCATATTTTCATAGGAAAGAAAAAGAAGCACAGCAAAAACTATTACTGTGCTTACAATTAGAAATGTTGTAAGAAATAAGCCAAAAGAGGCTGATACGTTCTTATTATTTTTCATTACTTTGTCTCGAATTTGTATCCCTTACTCCAAACAGTTTTGATACACCAATTCTGCTCACGATCAGGATTCTCAATCTTCTCTCTGATTCTCTTTACATGAACGTCAACTGTTCTTGACTCACCGTAGAAATCATAACCCCAAACGTTCTCCAAAAGCTGCTCTCTTGAGAAAACGTGATTTGGATTTGAAGCGAGGAAGAAAAGAAGCTCCAACTCCTTAGGTGGCATATAAATTTCCTTATCGTCAACTGTAACTACATACTTAACCTTATCAACGCTAAAGCCTGGATATGTAATAACATCAGTTGCAACGTTTGAATTATCTTCTTCAGCTGCCTTATCATAAACACCCTGCTTCTCGCAGCGTCTCATGATGCTCTTAACACGAGCAAGGAGCTCCTTAGGCTCGAATGGCTTAGCAACATAGTCGTCTGCACCAAGCTCGAAACCTACTACCTTATCGATGGTATCTGTTCTTGCTGTAAGCATAATGATAGGTACATCTGAGTTCTTACGAATCTCACGACAGATATCGTTACCATCCATACCAGGAAGCATAAGATCAAGAATAACAATATCAGGGTTAGCTACCTGAAAAGCTGCGAGTGCCTTATCACCCTGCATACATGCAGAAACGGAATAACCTTCCTTCTCGAAATAAAGCTTTAATACTTCAATAATGCCTGCGTCATCATCAATAAGTAAAACCTTTTTCATAAAACCACCCCTTCAAATTATTAATTACTGCTTGTTAATTTCTTCGATTTCTCTTGTAAATGAAGCTACATCAGTAAAGTCTCTATAAACTGATGCGAAACGTACGTAAGCAACCTTATCGAGTTCCTTAAGTCTCTTCATACAGAGCTCGCCAATTTCAATTGTAGAAATCTCACCATTATGCTTCTCCTGAAGAAGTGTCTCAACTTCGTTAACGATAGCTGCCAAATCTTCATTAGAAACTGGTCTCTTGGAACAAGCTACGCTCAAACTGCCAAGGAGTTTCTGACTTGAAAACTCCTGACGTGTCTGATCCTTTTTAACGACCTTTAATGTAAGGCCTTCAACTCTTTCAATAGTAGAATAACGGTAACCACAAGAAATGCATTCACGTCTTCTACGGATTGACCTTCCTTCTTCATTTGGTCTTGTATCGATTACTTTATCGTCGTTACATCCGCACTTTGGGCACTTCATATTGTGATTACCTTTATTCGAAAATTTTTATATTAGATTATTCAGAGTCCTTGCCGAACATGAACCAAGGCTTAGCTGACTTAGGAGCTGCCTCTGGTGCAGCTGTAGGAGCTACGTTTGGCTGAACTCTGCCACCCATCTGTGGCTGTGGAGCTACTGGCTGCTGTGGAGCAACTGGAGCTACTGGCTGAGCGATTGGCTGCTGGATAGGTGTTGGAGCGATTGGCTCTACTGGAGCTGGCTCTGCAACTGGTGCAACAGGACGAGCCTGCTGAACTGGGTTGTTTACTGAATCATCACCAAAGAGGAAACCTGGAGCTGCCTGTGGGCGAGCTGGCTCTGCTACTGGAGCTGCTGGAGCCTGGTTTCTTGTTGGGTATGTATTTCTAGGAGCCTGTGGCTGAACACGTGGCTGCTCAGTAATGAGCTGTGGATTGTTTCTTGAAAGAACAGATGTGCTAGCACGGTGTGCAGCGCCTGCATTTACAGAGTTATCAAAACCTGAAGCGATAACTGTAATCATAATCTCATCCTCAAGTGATGCATCAACAACAGCACCTACGATGATCTCAGCCTCAGGTGCAACAGACTCACGTACGAGTCTTGCAGCAGCGTCGATCTCCTGGAGCTTCATGTTTCTGCCACCAGTGAAGTTAACGATTACACCGTTAGCACCCTCAATTGTTGTATCGAGAAGTGGAGAATTAATAGCCTGCTTAACAGCATTAGTAGCACGGCCCTCACCTGAAGCACGACCGATACCCATGTGGCATACGCCAGCCTTTGTCATAACTCTTCTTACGTCTGCGAGGTCAAGGTTGATAAGTCCAGGAATTGCAACGAGGTCTGAAATACCAGCAACACCAAACTTCAATACCTGATCTGCCATATTGAATGCATCCTCGAAAGATGTGTCATCATCAACAACCTCAAGGAGCTTATCATTTGAAACTACTACGAGAGAATCAACATACTTCTCAAGCTCTCTGATTCCTCTCTCAGCATTGTTTGCTCTTCTAGCACCCTCAAAACCAAATGGTCTTGTAACTACTGCTACTGTGAGGATACCAAGCTCCTGAGCGATCTGAGCAACTACAGGTGCAGCACCTGTACCTGTTCCACCACCCATACCAGCTGTGATAAAAAGCATATCTGTATTTGAAATAGCCTCAGCAATCTCATCTCTTGACTCTTCTGCAGCCTTCTCACCTACGCTAGGATCAGCACCGCAACCAAGTCCACGAGTAACCTTCTCACCAATCTGAATGCGAATTGGTGCCTTAGTTCTTGCCAAAGCCTGATTATCACTATTGATAGAAATGAATTCGATTCCCTGAACACCTGAATCGAGCATACGATCTACGGCATTACATCCGCCGCCGCCGACACCGATTACCTTAATAGTTGCAAAGTGTTCCTCGTCAAGAACAAAACCTCTCTTATCAGACATATAAGAATCCTCCCGATTACTTAATCACTATATCTTGTATTACAACAGAAATTTTAACCTAAATATTGTATATCGGCAATAATTAAATATAAATATCCGTATTGATGTTAAACTTTTTTACTAATTATTGCAAACGGTAAGGTTTCACTTATATTACGATTGTTATACATATTCGTATTTATATGTATTATCCGTATGTTTCGTACTGGTGATAAATAGGAGATTCCTCAGTCATATCAAGGGATCCGGCTGGAAGTTTGTTCATTCCGCCCTCCTCAATTGCATACAAAAGCCAGTGCATTTTGTCATCGATTGTGCTCAAATCATCAAGCTTTACTGTAAGCAAATTGCCGTTCGGAAGTTCAACTGTTATAAAAATCATGCCACTAGGAAGGATTCTTACCTCCTGGAGGCTTTCAAAGAAACTATAATCACTGCTATATGCACTATTCTGCTCAGCAGATAATACTGCGCCAAGAATTACTACCATCTTCTGGAAAGAAAGGTCATCAGTTACACCGATATCCTGACCTAATACAACATTATTAATCTCAAGTCCGCAAAGAACTGGATGTACATCTTCTTCATAGTCAGAACAAAGCTCCAAAACAATTCCATCCTTATCGATTGCAGCAAATCCATCAGCAGTACGGATGTATGCAATCTTTACGCGCTCAACAATAGTAACCTTAAGTGTTGAAGGATACTGGAATGAGATATTTATATCTCTTATATATGGAGTTGTTCTTTTAATTCTGGACTCAACGCTATAGTAACTTCTGAAAAGATGATCACCTTCGTTTAATCCTAAAAGCTCAATAACCTCTTCATCTGAAACCTGGTAATTACCCTCAATTACGTAGTTTCTAAGTCTTAAAGAAGGCATAAGGGCAATACACAAAGAAACAGCAAGAATTAATGCACCAACAAGAAGAATAATTATCTGCTTAAAGTTAAGAGGGAAATCCTCAAGATATGTACGTTCCTTTAAAGAAACATAATTTTCACGTCTCTCCTGACGTGCCTTGGCCATATCCTGACGTTTCTTTTCGAGAAGAGCCTCGAACTCTTCAATATCCTTAATTGTTTCCTTACGGGATTCTTCGCGCTTCTTTTTCTTATCGTCACTTTCCTTTGAAGAAGGCTTCTTTGATTTCTTTGAAGGCTCTGTTTTCTTAGAAGTTTCCTTCTTAGGCTTTGGCGCTTCCTTGGAAAGCTCTTCCTTCAAATCATCGTCTTCTTCAATAATAGTAACTTCTACTTCAGATTCTGAAGACTCAACAACAGCAGCATCCTCGTTAGATGCCGCTTCCTTATTATCCTCGTTAGAGTCACCCTCTAACGCAAATAAATTGTCGAGCTCGTCGTTATCCATTAATTACATCCTTAATTGCATCAATAATTCTCTTATCGCAATCCAAAACCTGAAGTTTCTTTGCATTATTTCTAATTGCCATGCGCTTTTCTTCTGATGCCAGAAGTTCTCTAATAGATTTTAACAAATTATCTGAAAGATTTTCATCATCTGGAACAAGAACGCATCCATCCACATCAGAAAATGCCTTTGCATTAAATGTCTGATGATCGTGAGCAGCATGTGGATAAGGCACGAAAATAGAACATGAGCCAATTGCAGCTGTCTCTGCACAGGTTACAGCTCCTGCTCTTGTAATAGAAATATCAGAACCGCAGAGATAATCGTTAGGATTATCGATATACTCCATAATCTTAAGATTCTCTGGAAGGTCATTCATTTCCTTCAAAAGTTTTGTCTGCTGCTTTCCAGAGCTTAATACAAATAAAACATCCTTAAACTCATCTCTTTTAGCGCAGCTGATTACAAAGTCGTTAATAGACTTCGCACCAAGGCTTCCGCCCATGGCAAATACAACCTTCTTATCAGCAGGAATACCAAGATTCTTACGGGCACCCTCGAAAGTATTTCCTACGAACATACTTCTGATTGGGTTACCAGTATAAATTACACGCTTTGCTGTTTTAAAATCCTTATCAAGGTTTGGAAAACCAGTAAGAACTGCATCTGCATTTCTTCCCATAAAGCGATTAGCTCTACCTGGGAATGCATTTGCCTCATGAATAATTACTGGAACTTTAAGTGCCTTTGCCTCAGCAAGAAGTGGCGCACATACATATCCACCAGTGCCGATTACTGCATCAGGCTTAAATTCCTTAATAATCTTATTACTCTGCTTTCTGCCTTCAGCCAAAGCCTTTACAGCCTTAATCATCTTAATGCTTGGCTTCATTGGGAATGGCTTTGCAGTAATATATTTCATCTCATATCCAGCCTTTGGAACAAGTTCTCCTTCAAGACCTTCCTTACGGCCGGTAAAAATAATCTTAACGCTGTCACCCTTAGCTTCGTAATATGCCTTAAGTGAATCTGCAATTGTTATAGCTGGATTAATATGGCCAGATGTGCCACCACCAGTAACTATAAACTTATACTCCATCAATCTGCTCCTTCTTGGTAGCTGGTTTTGTTCCTGTACGGGAAACACAAAGTATCATACCATAAGCACCGAGCAAAAATACTTGTGCAGTTCCACCATAACTAACGAAAGGCAATGTTACACCAGTTGAAGGAATTACCTGAAGCTCTACGGCAATATTAAGAAGGAACTCGATCATAATAAGGGATGTACATCCAACGGCAACAACTCTTGAGAACGCAGAATCGGTTCTTATGATTACTCCTACGCACATTCCTATTAATATCATATAAAGAAGAATAAGAATTGTTCCACCCATAAAACCAGTCTCTTCTACATAGATTGAGAAGATATAGTCGTTCTGTGCCTCAGATACGTAGTTATATTTAGCTCTTGAGTTACCAATCCCTCTTCCCCAAAGTCCACCAGAACCCAAAGCGTTATGGGCATTTGTAACCTGACGTGTATCATCCTCTGAAAGCTGTGTCTGGCTGTCCTCATCATGTGTAGCAGAATAAATCTCTGTACGCTTAACTACGTGAGCGAAGTTTGACTCAATATAGCCCTGCATCTTATCAGGCATTGCAAGGAACAAAACACCAATTCCAAGAATTCCAACAATAGCAAGCATTCCGCCACCAATAACCCATGACTTCCAGTTAATACCTGCAGTCAGAGTACACATAAATACGATGAAAGCAACGATAATTGCACATGAAAGGTGTGGCTGCATAAGAATAAGAACGTCTACAAGAATGGAAAATCCGACAGGAATAATAAAATCAAACATAGCATCAATAAAGAGCTGTCTGAACTTATTATCTACATGACGATACTTCTTGGAAGTTTTAAATGTCTTAAGCCATGTCCAGTAACCAGCAAGTGCTACAACAAGCGCAACTTTTACAAACTCAGATGTCTGGAATGTAACTGACTTAGTACCAATCCATCTCTTGGCACCGTTAATACTTACACCTGCAACAGCAGTTAAAACAATAATTCCGATACTGGATGCAAAAAGTGTTGTCCAGATAGCCTTCTTCTTAAAGAACCAGATTGGCATAAAGTTCAAAACGATAGCAATTACAATTCCGACAACAGTATAGGCAAGCTGCTTTTTAAGATAGAAAACAGTACTCTTCTCAGCAGTAGCATAGCCTGCAGGTCCTGATACTGAATAAAGAATTACAAGACCAAATACGATCATTATAAACATCATAAGAATAAGAGGAATGTTACTTAAGTGCTTGCGCTTAAGCACAGGCTCTTCTGTAATTACAGGAGCCTCATTATTCTTTGGAGCATTTACTACACGCTTCTCGTTATCACTCATTGATTTCACCTTCTTCCAAAGCACGCTCAGCAAGCTTTTGGAATCCAAATGCATTAGAAGCCTTAAAGAGAACTACATCTCCCTTACGGCAGTAAGAAATAAACTTCTGATATGTATCCTCAGAGTCTTCGCAAACTGTATACTTTGCGTCCTTATCTGATGCAAGAAGACCATTAATAAAATCATCCTTCTGATCACCAGTTACGAAAACGTGATCAAACTTATATTTACCACATTCCTTACCTGTTGCCTCGTGAAGCATTGGAGCGTAATCACCAAGCTCAAGCATACCACCAAGAACAGCAATCTTACGCTTGCCCTCACCCACAAGATTAAGATTAAAGAAAGCTGCTGCCATTGACTCAGGAGCTGCGTTATATGCATCGTTAATTACAGTAAGATTCTCGCCATAGAAAATTGCACCACGGCCGTTCATTTCCTTAATTTGGGATACAGCCTCAATTGCCTTTTCTACTGAACCGCCAAGCTTTGCTACACACATAAGTCCAAAGAGGCAGTTTCTTACATTATGAATGCCTGAAAGATTAAGATGAATGTTAGTAAAAGATGAAACTTCACCATTGTCCTTATATTCAACATCAAAATCCATTCCATCAGCAAAACGAATATTAGTTGCGTTAATTGATATAGGAGCCTCAGACTCAGTTTTTGAATTCAAAGTAACTGAAGCAAGACTTGTATTAGCCTTAATATTTTCCTTTGCATAAGAATAGAGGAAATCGTCATCGCCATTTACTGCGAGAACTCCCTTTTCCAAAAGGCCCTCTAAGATTTCCATCTTTGCAAGTCTGATTTCATCTCTTGAACCAAGTCTTTCAATATGGCAGTAACCAACATTTGTAATTACAGCAAAATCAGGACATGCAATATTTGTAAGATATGAGATTTCATTTCTAAGTCTCATACCCATCTCAAGTACCATTACCTCAGTATCTTCTGGAGCACTTAAGATAGTCATTGGAAGACCAATCTCGTTATTCTCATTACGCTTTGTAGAGAAAACCTTAAAAGAAGTTGCTAAGCATCCTGCAATCATTTCACGTGTTGAAGTCTTTCCAACAGAACCTGTTACAGCAACTACCTTTACACCAGACTTAAATCTATAAGCTTTTGCCAAATCTCCAAAAGCCTTAAGTGTATCGTCTACAACGATAGCAATTGTTCCATCAACAATTTTACTTTCATCTGATACGAGATGAGCTCCAGCTCCCTTTTCGTGAGCCATAGCGCAAAAATCGTGTCCATCGAAGTTCTCACCCTTAAGTGCAACATAAAGGTTTCCTTCTTCGATTGTTCTTGTGTCCTTAGATACTCCGGATACAAAAATATCGTCGCCGGAACTAACAGAACCTACGATTCTGCCTCCAACTGCATTTGCGATTTCACTTAGAGAAAACATCTTTCTCATCTCAATTCTCCTCTAAATCAGAGATTGCCTTTGCTGCAACTTCTCTGTCGTCATAGTGGCTCTTAACACCCTTAATAATCTGATAATTCTCGTGTCCCTTACCTGCGATAAGAACGAGGTCTCCTGGCTTTGCAATACGAATTGCGTACTCGATTGCGTCAGTTCTGTCAGGTACAATCTCATACTCGCCCTTTGTAGGTTCAATACCTTCAACGATCTGCTCGATAATAGCCATAGGCTCTTCGTCACGTGGATTATCTGTAGTAATGATTGTAAAGTCAGCGTACTCACCTGAAGCCTGACCCATACCGATTCTTCTGTCGGAAGATCTGTTACCACCGCATCCAAATACCGAAACGAGCTTACCTTCTGTATACTCACGAAGAGCCTCGAGAACGCTCTTAAGACTCTCGCCATTATGCGCGTAGTCAACAAGAACTGAAATACCAAGGTTATTTGTAACTGGCTCTACTCTTCCTGGAACACGAACGCTGCTTAAGCCTTCCTTAATAGTCTCGAAAGGAATTCCAAGAATACCTGAAACCGTAATTGCACAAAGTGCATTATAAACATTAAATACGCCTGGAAGAGCAACGAAAACTTCACCGCTATACCATGGTGACTTAAGTTCAAAGCTTGTTCCTACAGCACCCTTAAATGTCTTCTTAGTGATATTAACTGCGCGAACATCTGCATTATCACTTAAACCATAAGTAACAACCTTGGATGTCTTATTACAGTAATCAAGAATAGTTGCTGCCTCGTTAGAATCAATATTAACTACAGCATTTTCAACATGGTCAAACATATGAAGCTTGCTCATGAGATAATCTTCCATTGTTGGATGCTCTTCAGGAGAAATATGGTCTCTGAAGAAATTAGTAAAGCAGCCTACCTTGAACTCAAGACCAGATACACGATTCTGCTTTACACCAAGAGAAGAAACTTCCATTACACATGACTTTGCACTGCTCTCTACCATTCTTGAAAGAAGGTTATAAAGCTCCAAAGCAACAGGTGTTGTGTGGTTTGCATCCTTTCTTTCATCCTTAACAATGTTGCAAACTGTACCAATTAAGCCTGGAACCTGATTTGCTGCTCTTAAAATCTCATGGAGCATAAAAGTAGTTGTTGTCTTACCCTTTGTTCCAGTAACGCCGATTAAATTAAGTTTTGTCTCTGGATGATCGTAGAAAGCAGAAATTACGAGAGCCAAAGCCTCACGTGTATTGTCTACAGCAACAACTGTAGTACCGTTTTCTTTTGAAATAGAAATAAGCTCATCGTCTGTAAATAAAGTTCTTTCTCTATTTACAAGAAGTGCCTTTGCCCCCTTACTTACTGCGTCAGGAATAAAACGATGTGCATCGTTTGTATTACCCTTAACGGCAACAAACATAGTGCCTTCACTAACCTTGGAAGAATTCTCTTCAATAGAAGAAATTACTGTATCAAGGCTGCCAGTAAGTAACGTATAGTCAATATCCTTTAAAATTTCGCTCAAAACTACATTAGACATAATATCACCCTTAAACTTAACCGTAGATAATTGGTTCATCAGTCTCATCTTCAGGATTTGGTGTTGGAGATGGAACAAATCCATCCTCACCAGTTGAAGAATCCTCAGGTCCTGGAGTTGGACTTGGAGTAATTGAAGTATCTTCAAGTGTTACAACAACAACTGAACCTGCGTAAACAACGCTTGAAGGTTCTGAATCCTGTGCAACACAAATTCCCATCATATCACCCTGAATAATACAGTTAAGATTAGCATCTCTACATGTCTCGATACACTCGATAGCAGTCTGACCTGAAAGGTTAGGAACAGTACTTGTAAGCATCTGTCCTTCGTATCCTTCTGGATAGAGGATAACAATACCAGTTCTATAAAGCTGTGTATCAGTACCTGGATAAGAATATGCAATGATTGAATCAGATGTCATTGCTGGATCACCATATACTGTAGTGATTCCGTTACGTCCGATTGTTGAGCTTGCCTCAGCAGCAGAAAGACCTGTACTTGCCTGTACCCAGTATCTGACTGTAAGGTCTCTATAGTCTTCCTCTGTAAGATTTCTAGGCACACCCATATATGTAAGTGTTCCTTCAACGATTCTGGCAGCGATTGCAGCAGAAGCAGATGAACCAACACCACGATCCTCTGGTCTATTAAGTACTACGAGAACAGCAATCTGTGGATTAGATGCAGGTGCAAAACATGAGAATGAAAGAACGTGCATTCCTGCCTCTTCACCTGTCTCGATTGTAGATGTAGATGTCTTACCAGCAACGTCATAACCGATTACCTGACCAGCAGAACCAGTACCATCTGTAACTACGGCAGACATCAATGCTCTCATTCTTGCACATGTCTCTTCAGAGAAGATTGTTCTGATTACTTCAGGCTCAATCTCATCAACGATATTACCCTCTGAATCAGTAATGTACTTAACAATATGAGGAACCATGAGGTTACCACCATTTACGATAGCGCAGTATGAATTCAAAAGCTGAATAGGAGTAACTGTTGCAGACTCACCGAATGAAAGACAGGACATATCAATAGTTGATGGATTATCGTGGAAGATACCGATACCTTCAGCAGGAAGATCAATACCTGTTGTCTCATAGAAACCAAATGTATGAACATACTCATAGTATCTATTAAGTCCGATTCTTTCAGCAAGCTGTACGAAGATTGGGTTACATGAATTCTCAAAAGCCTGGAGAAGTGTTTCTGTACCGTGGTTATAGTTACCCTGCTTCTGGAGCCAGCATGAAATTGTATGGAGATCTGAAACCTGAATTGGAGCATCTGAGAATTCCTCATTCTCGTTTGTAAGTCCCTCTTCAAGTGCGATAGCTGTTGTAAGAGCCTTAAATGTTGAACCTGGCTCATAAGTATCAGAGATACATCTGTTACGCCATACACTACTCATGAGATACTGGATGCGATCATCATCAGTCATGAGTGCCCATTCTTCTTCAGTCTTTCCATAAGGTGCGCCATATGGATCATTAAGATCAAAGTCAGGCATTGAAACCATGGCAAGAACAGCACCAGTATAAGGATTCATAACAATAGCTGTTACACCACCTCTTGGTGAATACTGGTTATAAGCACTTCTACATGCTTCCTCTGCAATTCTCTGGATATTAACGTCAAGGTTAAGAACGATGTTATTACCATCAACAGCTGCCTCAGAAATAGCCTCAGAATATGGAAGAACACCATCTGTTCTTGAGTCTACCTCTGAATATCTATAACCATTTGAACCTGAAAGAACTGAGTTATAGTAAGCCTCAAGACCATACACACCATTGAGATTTACACCATCGTTTGTGGCATAACCGATAACCTGTGAAGCAAGGGTTCCGTAATTATAGTAACGCTGTGGAACAGCAACGAATCCAATACCAGTTACCTTATTAGAATTAAGAATTTCCTCCAAGGCTTCCTTTACTTCTACCTCTACGTTTCTGCAAAGATCCAAACCACCAACGGAGTTTCTGGGATCACTTGCATCAGCAGGGTCAACAGGAATAATTTCATCCAAACGCTCTACAGAAATTCCAAGATATTCGTGCAAAGTATTAATTACAAATACTCTGTCAAAATTCTCACTCTGAGCAACGATATTAGGAGAGCATACAACAGTATAGTTATAAGTATTAGAAGCAAGTGCATTTCCATTAACATCGTAAATCATTCCACGATCAGAAGTATATGTGAGCATCTTCCACTGATCGTCAGAAGCAGCACGTGCATACTCATCGTAATTTACTACAGCTGTATCATATAACTTATAAATAAGGAAAAATCCAAAAACTGCCGCCAAGGCAAAAATCCCAATGGTCATATACATTGGGATTTTAGTTTTATCGATTAAATTACCAAGCTTAAGTCTGATTCTCTTTTTTGAAGCCATCATGATTCTCCCGTCATCTGTCCAAGGTAATATTCAGAAAGATTATCAACTGCATTCTGATATGCTTCGTCACTGATACCGTACTCATCGTAAGATACAACAGTTACGAGTTTGTCATCCTTTGGCATAGGGAGAGAAACGATCTGGTTTGAATTAGGGTCCTGCATTCCAAGAGCTATAGCCTGAGCTCTCAAACTATCAACATCATTGATACCGTTAATATCTTCCTCTGAATCAAGAATGCTCTTCTTAAGAAGTGCAATCTCATCCTTGAGGTCTGAATTATCACGACTCATCTTTGAAAGTTCCATCTGTGGGTAAAGAAGGATAAGCATCATAACGCCGACCATAATAATAAGGCCTACAGCTACAATTGTTTCAAAAACACGACTTCTGTTATGAGAATGTGAATTCATCTTAAGTGAATGCACTTTCTCCTCAGAAATTGCTTCATCCTCCATAACATAATCCGGAATCTCGAGAATCTTCTCGCTGATGTCTGGATCATCAATTAATGTATAGTGAGTAGAAATATATGACTTTCTCTCTTCCTTTTTACGCTCTGCGACTGCCACCGCTTTTACCCCACTTTATAACCGCTATATTTATTCAAACTTTATTATCTTAAAATGATGTTGTTTCTCTCGAAAACACGAAGCTTACAACAATGAGCTCTGTAGTTCCCTGCTACTTCCTCTTCGCTCGCTGTAATTGGCTTCTTAGTAAGTGCTGCACCAAGACTAACCTTACCGCATACACATCTTGGAAATTCTCTAGGACATGTACATGGTGACTCAAGCTTTCTAAATGCTTCCTTTACGAGTCTGTCCTCAAGTGAATGGAATGAAATAACTGCCATTCTTCCACCTGGCTTTAAGCACATAGGACCATCCTTCAAAAGCTTCTCGATAGACTGAAGTTCGTGATTAACTTCAATTCTGATTGCCTGGAAGCATCTTCTTGCAGGATGCTGATCCTCCTCATGACCTCTAGAAGGCATATAAGATGAAATCTTTCTTGCAAGCTGCATTGTTGTCTTGAAAGGCTCTGTCTTTCTGTCTCTTACAATGTTTGCAGCAATTCTTCCTGAGTATCTCTCTTCACCATATTCTCTAAAGATTCTCTCGAGTTCATTCTCAGAATATGTATTAACTACAACCTCTGCAGAAAGATAAGAATCTCTGTCCATTCTCATATCGAGAGGACCATTAGTCGCATAAGAGAAACCTCTTTCAACTGTATCAATCTGGTGTGATGAAACACCAAGATCTGCAAGAATACCATCAACCTTGCCAATCTTAAGGCTGCTGATTACATGATCGATTTCTGAAAAATCTGACTTAACGATCATCCAGTTCTTACCACGGTAATTCTGTGACTTAATAAGACATGTTCTTAAAGCTGAATCATCCTTATCAAGTGAGATGAGAGTTCCCTTCTCTGAAAGTCTTTCAAGAATACCGATACTGTGACCGCCACCACCGGCTGTACAGTCTACGTACACGCCGTCTGGATTTATATTCAAAGCATCCATACACTCATTAAAGAGTACTGGAATATGCTGAAACTCATTATTAACCGCGTCGCTCATCCCCATTAGAGTCCTTCTACATAATACTTTTCTTCGAGACCCTCGATATTACCAAGGTTATGATCCTCATTGTCATAGAACTCCTTAGTACAGATATCAAGTTTCTCCTCATCGCTGAATACACAAATCTCACCACCTGGCACTGCGCCAATTCTTTCCCATAATTCTGGTGTGACTGTGATTCTTCCCTGCGAATCAACATTAACCTCAATATGTTCACCAATGATCTCACGCTTAATCTTACGGGCTGCTGGGTCCATAGTATTAAACTTCTTGATCTGTGCCTTGATGAACTCAAAACGCTCTTTGGAATAAACACAAAGATAACCCCTGTCGAGGCTATTTGTAACAATTACTTCAGAACCTAACTCTTCCTTCTGCTTAGAAGGAATAAAGAAACGTCCTTTTGAATCAATTTTCTTTGTATCTCTTGCCATCTGAAACGCGCTTTCATCAGAAATTGTTTGTCAAATCCGTTCAATTTTGCTCCACTTTGCTCCACAAACTGTACCAAAATCACCACTTTTCTGACCCACATTTGTATTTTATCTATAACATTTCAGTTAATCAAGTGCATTTGACCTATTTTTTGTATTTTGTTTGAAATATTTGACACAATTTTTACAAGCAAGTGGTATAAGGCTTTTTCAGGGTTTTTGAGACAATAAAAAACGGCGATTGTTACAAAACAACCGCCGCGTACAAACTCAATTATCAATCAGGAAATGTTACAGATAATTAACCCTCTGCTGTTGAAACATTAACGCCATCAAAGCTGACGTCAACTACTGTTCCATCTGAGCTAACAACATTAATTCCGTTAGCATCGATATCAACAACGTCATCACCGCTTGTTACATGGATTCCATTACCGTCAACAAACTCAAATGACTCTTCAAACACAGAACTAATTTCCTTAATACCTTCCTGGATGCTGCCAGACTTAACCTCAGCATTAACTGCTGCAACAAATACAAAGCACAAAACTACAAATGTAACGATTGAAAGAACAAGAGAAATAAGTCCTGTTGCAAGCATAATTAAATCAAATCTCTTCATAAAATCCTCCTTAGAAACCCTGCTTCCAAACTTTCTTATTCCACTTAATGTATGCTGCTGTACCTACAAAGAAATACTTAACTGCAAAGTAGCAAAGTACAAAAGCGAATACAACAATGAACAACAAGAGAAGTGCAAGGACAATACCTGTTGCAATGAATGTGCCCATTGAAGGAATTGCCAAAATAAGTCCAATCAATCCACCGATAAGTGCAAGCTCAATAGCAACAAGTGCAAATACGAAGCCCAATACTGAAAGCCATACTGGAAGCATGACGATAAGATTGAAGAAAATTACGAAAAGAACTCCTGCGAGATCATAATTCTTATTTTCAACTACTGTTGTCTTTGGTGTCTCATAAACAGGCTTCTTGATAAGTGCCTGTGGAAGACTTGTTCCTTCGATATATGCCTTAGCAAGCTCATCAGCAGATCCTAAATCATTACAGATCTCATCCTCTGTCTTGCCATTAGCAATTCCTACGCTAAAATGCTCTTCGATTTCACCAAGAATTTCCTTTACATCCTTATAAGACATAGAAGAAAGACCATTCTCGAGCTGATCCATATACTCTTTCTTATTCATATTATCCTCCTAAAATCTCATTAACCTGTGAAGAGAAGTCTAACCATTCTCCTCTGTCGACCTCTAATCTCTTCTTACCATCATCTGTGATGTGGTAGTACTTACGAGGTGGTCCACTCTTTGATTCCTGTAGATATGTTGTGACAAGTCCATCTGATGCCAACTTACGGAGAATTGGATATACAGTTCCGTCAGCTAATTCAATCTTATTAGATAGAACTTCAGCGACGTCATATCCATAACTATCACCGCCATCAAGAATCGCCAGTACGCACATATCGAGCACGCCTTTTTTAAACTGACTGTTCATAGCAATCCTCCTTTGTTTCTTTTCGGTATTAACTTTAACACACTACTGTTTATTGTTCAATACTAGTTATTATCTAAAATTGTACATTAACACTGTCTATTTTCCTCTTTTTGTTATGCATTAACTATATAAGATTAATTATTAAGCAATCCTTAAATAAAAAAAGAAAGCCGCTATATTTAGCGACTTTCCATAGAAACATTAAGGATAATACCAAACGACATGAAGTTAACCAGCAGCGCCGTTCCTCCGAGACTTACAAATGGTAACGGGATACCAGTGATTGGAAGAAGACCAACAGCCATTCCCATATTCTCAATATAGTGGAAGGCAAAAGCTGCACAAAGGCCAACTACAATATAAGAGAAAGACTTACGTGAAGCCTTACTTGCTACATATAAGCATCTACAAAGGAAGAAGAACGCAAGTATAACAAGTGCTGTTGTTCCAATAAATCCCAGGTGCTCAGATACAGCGGAGTAAATGAAGTCACTCTCCTTTACAGGAACGCTAACGATAACTCCTGTCTTATTTCCTGCAAGACCACCAGAAGCGATAGCTGCCTTTGACTGTACGAGGTTATACTCTGCTTTAGGGTCAGATCCCTCGAACACGAGAGAAAGGATTCTCTTCTTCTGAAAACTCTCAAGATAGAAATTCCACACAAATGGAATACCAATTACGATAGCGGAAGATACTGCTAAGAATAAGTATCTATACTTAATTCCCCAAACGAAAAGGATACATACGAAAGAAAAGATAATTACCATCGCCGTACCAAAGTCTGGCTGCTTAAGGATAAGAAGCATTGGTGGAAGGTAGATTAAAGCTACGTACAAAAATCCCTTAAGAGGATTAATTCTCTTCTCATCAATTCTTTCGAATACATCACCGACGGCCATTACCAGTCCAATCTTGGCAAGCTCTGAAGGCTGGAAGTTACCGATTACAGGAAGGTTGAGCCATGAGTCAGCACCCCACTTCCAGGTAAGGTCATAGTTATCAACCAGTACCAGTACCAGCAGGAACAGCGATATACCGTATATGATCCATCCGATAATACGCATGAACTGTGTATCCAAAAGGCAGATCAAAAGTGCGATAAACATACCAAGGCTTGCAGCTGCTACCTGACGATAGAAGTTACCAGGATATGCTTCGTAACCATCTGAAAGTACTTTATTAAGTACGTAAAGTCCAATAATTGTCATCAGCAAAATAGGAACGATAAGATAATAGTCTACCGTTCTAAAGTAATTCGTATTACGAAGCTTTACTATTCCTGATTTTGCCATTATTACTCTTTCTTCTCTTCAGAAGACTTATCTTCGTCTTCTTTATCCTCTTTCAATTCTTCTTTTACTTCTTCTTTATTGTCTGTTGTAGTTTCTGCAGTTGCTACGTTTGCCTTCTCTTCCTTCTTCTTTGCAGCCTCTGCTTCCTTAGCAGCCTCAGCAAGGAGGAATCTTTCTGGAAGATCTACTCTTGTAATGTTCTTATAGTGTGCGATTGCGATATAAACAAGACCGAACAAAATAAGAATGAAAGACAAGAGCTGTGATGTTCTGATTCCTGTAGAACCAAGATAGAGTGAATCTGTTCTAAGTCCCTCAAGGAAGAAACGAACTGTTCCATAAAGGATCATGTAACAGCATGTTGTCTCATATGCGTACTTACTCTTCTTTCTAATCTTAAGGAGAAGGAAGAAGATAATTAAGTTACAGATTGATTCATAAAGGAATGTTGGGTGAACTGGCATTGTGCTGTCAAGTTCAGGGCAGTTTCTTCTAAGGTAAGAAGATACTGTGTCACTTGTCATACCCCAAGGAAGATTTGTTGTTGTACCAAATGCCTCCTGGTTGAAGAAATTTCCCCAACGACCGATTGCCTGTCCGAGTGGAATATAAGCAATACAATAGTCAGCAGGCACTGAGAATGGAATCTTACGGATGCGGCACATGATATAAGCGCCAAGGTAAGCACCAATTACACCACCATAGATTGCAAGTCCGCCTGATCTTGTATCAAAGATTCTGCTCAAATCCTGTGAATAGTAACTCCACTCACAAAGAACATAGTAAAGTCTTGCACCAACAATAGCAGATGGCAAAGATACGAAAAGAATATCGTATACCAGATCCTGTGAGAACTTGTGCTCCTTACAGTGCTTCAAAGCAAGAATGCCACAAAGCATCATTGCGGATGCAATAATAAGACCGTACCAGTAAATCTCGATACCACCGATCTTAAATGCAACACTACTGATATCAAAAGAAATTCCAAGTCCTGGAAAACTAACTTTTGTAGTACCCATTTATTTTCACCTCTAGTTACATTATGTATTCCAAAAATCATTGTCGCTTTTACTAGCAACAATATCATTTGAATCAAAATATTCAAGTGCCTGCTTCTTATTAAGCTCAACAGCATTCATAAGCTCTTCCTGTGAACCAAACTTTGTTTCTGGTCTTAAGAAAGATAAGAACTCAACCTTAATTCTTGCGCCATATACATCTTCATCGAAATCAAAGATATATGTCTCAATAATATCAAGCTCAGAATTCTCAACAGTTGGTCTTCTGCCAACGTTACTAACGCCCAAAAGCTTTCTGCCACCAAGATAAACTACAGAAGCATAAACTCCACGTTTTGCTACAAACTTGTCGTCAGGAACTTCAATGTTTACTGTAGGAAAACCTAAAGTTCTTCCAAGCTGCTTGCCCTTGACTACAACGCCTGAATAACTGAATGCCCTTCCCTCACAAAGCTTGTTTGAAAGTTCAACATCACCTTCGGACAAAGCTTCTCTCATCCATGTAGAAGAGATTCTCTTATCAGTATCCATATAAAACTTATCTGGAACCACCTTAACACTAATGCCGTTCGCCTTACCAAACTCCATAAGTGTTTCTTTGTTTCCCAAAGCCATCTTGCCATAGCTATAGTCTTCGCCGCAGAACAAAGCCTTTGCGTTAAGCTTATTTCTTAATATATTCTCTGCAAAAACAGAATGCTCGGTATTTTTGAATGCTTCATCGAAAGGAATTACAAGAAGCTCATCTACTCCAAGCTCAGAAAGAATCTCAAGTCTTTCCTCGATTGTAGTAAGCATCTTCTGCTCTGTCTTTGGAGAATTCGCAAAAGTCTGAACTGTAGTTACAAGTCCGTTCTTTCTGCCAAGCTTTACCATTTTTCTAATAATCTCCAAATGGCCCATATGGATGCCGTCAAAAAAGCCAAGCGCAACTGCTCTGCCAAATGGTTCAAATGGCAAAGTATCAAGGAAGCACTTTGTAGTACCTTTTGTTACATACTTGATTTCGTTATCAAACATCTGTTGCTAGCATCCTGTCGATTCTCATAATATCTCTTCCATCTTCGGAAGCACGGTAAATTACCGCAGTTAAGATGTCACCATAATAAGCGACATACTTTGTATCAAAATTTGTTCCTTCAATAGCCCTGATTTTCTTACCAACCTTAACGTCCCTATACTGCTTCTCGTTAAGATTTACTACAGGCATTGAAGCCATTGCTGACGTAGCATCCAAAACAAAAGAGAAATCATTATTCTCGCAAAGAGCCTTAATCTCTTCTTCTGTAACTGCATTCTTAACATCAAATGGGCCACACTTCATTCTTCGAAGCATTACCGCATGTGCACCAAATCCAGTTAATCTTCCTACGTCATCGCAGATTGTTCTGATGTATGTGCCCTTTGAGCATTCAACATAGAACTCTACATAAACTGATTCGTCATCAGTAGTAATTTCATTAATATCTAACTTATATATAGTAATAGGGCTACTTTTAAGCTCTACCTCTATTCCTTCACGTGCAAGTTCGTATGCCTTACGGCCATTAATCTTCTTTGCAGAATACTTAGGTGGAACCTGCTCCTTCATAAGGCTTATTTCATGGAAAGCATCGCGAATCTTCTTAAAGTCTGTTGCTTTAAGTTCTTCTAATTCTTCACTTGTTGGAAATCTGCCTTCTGTCATCTCGCCAAGGTTATCCATAGTGTCTGTAGCAAAACCAAATCTTGCCTTACAAAGATATGCCTTGTCGTAATCGTCAGTGTAGCGCATTACTTTAAGCGCCTTTCCAACGAATACTGGAAGAAGACCTGTTGCGAATGGATCTAATGTTCCTGAATGACCAACCTTACGTGTGGATGCAACTTTCTTAATGAAGTTATCAGAAGCCATAGATGTAATTCCTGGCTTCTTATCCAAAAGTACTATTCCATCAGGGAAAATTCTCTCGTTATTACTCATACCAAAATTTCAGTTGCAACCTTAATTACTTCATCTTTAATAGAAAGAATATCCGCATCGTTTACTGTGAAACCAGAAGCATTCTTGTGACCGCCGCCACCAAAATTACCTGCAAGCTTTGTGCAGTCAAAATCCTTCTTGGAACGAAGATTTCCTCTTACCTGACCATTACCAGCTTCACGAAGAACGATTGCAAGTTCAACTCCATCGATATCACGAAGTCTTGAAACTACGTCCGCGATATCATCCTTACCAGCATTAAACTTCTTAAACATCTCTTCTGTAACTACAGAGAGTACAATTTTACCGTCTGCGAAGAACTCGCTTTCGATGCATGCTGTATTTGAAATAAGGAATTCCTGCTTGGACTTACGGTCAAAGAGGTTATAGCAAACAGTGTTGATTTTGCCTCCAAGTTCCATAAGTTCGCCTGCAGCAACAAGTGACTCTGGCTTTGTGTTGTTATAAGTAAATCTGCCTGTGTCAGTTACGATACCAGCAAGCATGCACTGAGCTGCTCTTGTATCTACTACTTCGTTAAGAGAGATACCAAGCTTTGCAGCAACTTCTTTTGCAAAGTAAAAAACAAGCTCACTTGCAGAAGATGCTTCTGGAACAATCCACTTATACTCTGTCTCAAGATTAGTTACTTCGTGGTGGTCAATTGTAAGGCTGTCTGTAAATGAATCGTAGATATCACCACATGAACCCATACGATGACCCTCAGTACAGTCAACTGAGAATGCACGAACAACTTTCCTGCCGTTGATTGTCATATCATTTACGAAATTATCTTCAGGCTTAAAAAGCAAATCATCAATTCCGAAGAATGACATGTTTGAAGGAAGGTCTTCAGGCATTGCAATATATGCCTCTACACCAAGTCTTCTAAGGATAGTACAAACACCAGTTGCAGAACCGATGCAGTCACCATCTACGCTTCTATGCAAGAAAACAAGCATGGCACCATTAAGTTCCTTGCAAGTTGAAGCCGCCTCAATAGTTTTTTCAGCCATTCTCATGGCACCATGCTTGTAAAATTCTTTCATATATTATTCCTCGCTATCGTTTTCTTCATCGTCCTTGATACCAAGTTCTTCACGCTTCTTCTTGTCATCAGCGAGAGTCTTGTCAATCAATGACTCCATTCTCATAGCGTCATCAAGTGTTGTATCAAGCTTGAAATGAAGTTCTGGAGCAACACGAAGGTTAATTCTCTTACACATCTCGAATCGAATAAAACCACCGGCATGCTCAATAGCCTTCATGCAGTCAGACTTGGCTCTGTCATCGCCAAATACTGAAATATACACATTAGCATGAGTAAGATCACTGGACATTCTTACCTCAGTTACAGAAGTTAAGAATGGAATACGTGGATCCTTTACCTTGTTGGAAATAATGTCAGACAAAACCTTCTGCATCACATCGCCAACAATCTGTGCTCTGTTTCTTCTCATTAATATATTCCTCCGAAAGGGAGCGCAAGAGAATTAATCTCTTGCAACCTCACGATTCTCAAATGCCTCGATTGTGTCACCAATCTTAATGTCATTATAGTTTGCAATAGAAAGACCACACTCATAACCTGAGTTAACTTCCTTAACTGCATCCTTCATACGCTGGAGGGAACCAAGTGAACCTGTGTAGATAACGATATCGTCACGAAGAACACGAACACCGCAGTTTCTTGTGATCTTACCGTCTGTTACATAAGCACCACCGATTGTACCAACACCAGAAACCTTAAAGATTTCTCTAATCTCAACATGACCAAGAACAACTTCCTCGAATGTAGGAGCAAGCATTCCCTTCATAGCTGACTCGATATCCTCGATAGCATTATAGATAACGCTATAAAGCTTGATATCAACTCCAGCTTCCTTAGCCTTCTCTGTAATGATTGCGTTAGGACGAACATTAAATCCGATGATGATAGCGTTAGATACATCAGCGAGCATGATATCTGACTCGTTGATTGCACCAGTTGCACCGTGTACAACCTTAACACGTACTTCATCATTTGAAAGTCTCTCTACAGACTGTGTAACGGCCTCAACAGAACCCTGAACGTCAGCCTTGATGATGAGGTTCAAGTCCTTAACATCGCCCTGAGCCATTGCTGCAGCAAGAGCCTCAAGACTCATCTTAGATGACTTTCTCATATGCTCCTCACGCTGCTTGATACGACGCTTTTCAACGAGCTGTCTAGCCATCTTATCGTCTGTAACTGCGTAGAGCATCTCACCTGCTTCTGGTACCTCAGGAAGACCCAAGATCTCAACAGGAGTTGAAGGACCAGCCTTCTTAATGTCCTTACCCTTATCGTCGTACATAGCACGAACGTTACCGATCATAGCACCACATACAACGCTGTCGCCCTGCTTCAATGTACCTCTCTGTACGAGAACTGTAGCAACAGGACCTCTGTTCTTATCAAGCTTAGCCTCGATAACAGCACCCTTAGCCTGACGTGTTGGGTCAGCCTTAAGTTCCTTAACGTCAGCAACAAGAAGAACGTTCTCAAGAAGGTCATCGATACCTTCGCCCTTCTTAGCACTTACTGGAACCATAATTGTTGATCCACCCCACTCCTCAGGAATGAGCTCGTAAGTTGTAAGTTCCTGCTTAACCTTCTCAATGTTTGCACCTGGCTTATCAATCTTGTTGATAGCAACAACGATTTCTGTACCAGCAGCCTTAGCGTGGTTAATAGACTCAATTGTCTGTGGCATTACACCATCATCAGCAGCAACTACAAGAATTGCGATATCTGTAAAGTTAGCACCACGAGCACGCATTGTTGTAAATGCTTCGTGACCTGGAGTATCGAGGAATGTGATCTGACGACCCTTAACTCTTACTGTGTAAGCACCGATATGCTGTGTGATACCACCAGCCTCGCCAGCTACTACAGAAGCAGATCTGATTCTGTCGAGAAGTGAAGTCTTACCATGGTCAACGTGACCCATAACTACAACTACAGGAGGTCTTGCTGTAAGTCCCTCTGACTCAACATCATCATCGTCATCGATAAGGATATCTTCCTCTGTCTTCTCCTCAAGAAGTGTTGCGTTGATACCGAAAGCATCAGCGATAAGACAAGCTGTATCGAAATCAAGCTCCTGGTTGATTGTAGCCATTACACCAAGCTTCATGAGTTCCTTGATTACGTCAGATGACTTCTTACCAATACCCTCAGCAAAATCCTTAACTGTGATGAAAGCTGGAATCTGAACATCAGTAATTACCTGCTCAACAACTGGTGCTGCAGCAAATGAATTCTTCTTGTTCTTCTTCTTTCTTCCATATGAAAAATCATCGTACTCGCCATCCTCGGAAATTCTTCCATTGAACTTAGAGTTGTTTCCACCCTTGTTACGACGATCGTTAGCGTTCTGGTTCTTACCATTCTCGCGTCTGCTCTGATCGTCATTGTGCTTCTTCTCAAGAGCGCTTCTTTCAGCAAAGTTTGCTCTGCTCTTCTTGATTTCTTCCATTGGGCCTTCAGCCTTTGGCTTTGGAGCACGTCTAGCCTGTGGACGTGTTGGTGTCTCCTCGTCCTTATCCTTAGGGAAGCCAGCACCACCTCCACGGTGATTGTTGCCACCCTGACCATCACGGTTATAACCACCACGGTTACCGCCGCCCTGACCATCACGGTTATAGCCACCACGGTTACCGCCGCCCTGGCCATCACGGTTGTAACCACCACGGTTACCACCCTGACCGTATCTTGAACCGCCACGGTCGTTATTAAATACTGTTGACTTCTTAACTGTCTCAGGCATTGAAACTACAGCTGATGAAATCTTGCTTCTGTCAACTGCTGGCTTACTTTCAGCCTTTGGAGCAGGTGCTGCCTCAGCCTTCTTCTCTTCAGCCTTTGGTGCAGCTGGAGCCTCAGCCTTCTTTTCTGCCTTTGGCTTAGTTGGTGCCTTAGGAGCAGCTGGAGCCTCGGCCTTCTTCTCAGCCTTTGGCTTTGCTTCAGCTTTTGGTGCTGGTGCAGCAGGAGCCTCAGCCTTCTTTTCAGCCTTTGGCTTAGCTTCAGCCTTAGGAGCAGGTGCTGCTGGAGCCTCAGCCTTAGGAGCCTCAGCTACCTTTGTCTCTTCAACCTTTGCCGGAGTATCTTCAGCCTTCTTCTTATGTACTCGTCTTACGCGAAGTTCCTTATTACCAGAAACACCGCCAACGATGAGCTTGTTCTCATTACTTTCACTCATTAATTAATTATCCTCCGTAACATCTAATTCGCTTAACATTGATGACAACTTGGAAGCAAATCCATCATCTACAATTGCAATAATTGCACGTGATGGTTTACCAATCGCATTCCCGAGATCAAATGAACTTGCAAATCTGTACGCATCAGGTGCGTCCTTCTTTAAAGAAGAGATTGTATCAAGCAACTTATCAAGGGTATTTCTGGAAATATCTTCAGCAATAATAAGAAGCTTTACCTCACCTCTTCTTAATGAAGATGAAACCATATCAAAACCAGAAACACACTTTCCAGCTCTCATGGCAAGTCCCAGAAATCTTAAAATTGCATCTTTATTTCCCATGTTGTCTTATTCCTTATCGCAAAGTTCAAGAATTTCCTTAGACATAGCCTCGAGTGTCTCATCGTCAACATTATGTCTAAGCCCTCTGGAAAGACGATGTGCCTTAAGCTCAGTTAAGATGCACTGCTCGTTCTTACAAAGGTAAGAGCCTCGGCCTGAAACTCTACCTGTAGGGTCATACTTAATCTCACCTTCTGGTGTAAGTACGATTCTTAATAAATCTTTCTTGTCACGCTTAGTGCGGCAAGTAACACAAGATCTTTGCGGTTGTTTTTTCATGATTACTCTTCGTCCTCAACTACCTGGAACTTATCAAGCATCATCTGTGTGCTCTCTGTAGCATCCTCAGACTCACGCTTAATATCAATCTTAAATCCTGTAAGCTTTGCAGCAAGACGTACGTTCTGTCCGCTTCTACCAATAGCGAGTGTGTACTGATAGTCAGGAACTACTACTGTAGCCTTTCTGTCAGGGAGACCTTCTGGTGTAACACCAATCTCTGTATCAACTCTCATTACCTTTGCTGGCTGAAGTGCCTCGCAGATGAAGAGAGCTGGATCCTCGTTCCAAAGAACGATATCAATCTTCTCGCCGTTAAGCTCGTTCATGATCTCAGTTACACGCTGACCTCTCTGACCAACGCATGCGCCCTTAGCATCGATATTCTCGTCACGTGAGCAAACTGCAACCTTTGATCTTGAACCTGGCTCACGAGAAACAGCCTTGATGAGAACCTCACCAGACTTAATCTCTGGAACCTCAAGCTCGAAAAGCTTTCTTACAAGATCCTTAGATGTTCTTGAAATTGTGATAGAAGGTCTGCCGTTGTGCTCCTCTACACGCTCTACCAAGAACTTCATTGTCTTATTTGTCATATAATTCTCGCCCTTAATCTGGCCATCCTTAGGAAGAACTGCCTCAGCGCGATCAATATCAACATATACGTTACGAGCGTCTCTTCTCAAGATGATACCTGAAGCAAGCTCATTGATCTTGCCAGAGAACTCATCAGAAATTCTCTTGTACTCAGCATCTCTAACCTTCTGAGAAATAGCACTCTTAGCAGCTGTAGCAGCAAGACGACCAAGCTTATCTACCTCGATACCAACCTCAATCTGGTCACCGAGCTCAATCTCGTCATCCATTGCCTTAGCATCTTCAAATGAAATCTCGTTATCTGGGTCAAGAACTTCCTCAACAACCTCAACGAGCTTATATACGAAAATCTCACCAGTTGTACGATCGATTTCAGCCTCTACGTTATCAACTGTTGAACCTGAGAACTCACGTCTGAAAGCTGTTACGATACCTTCCTCAACAGCTGTAATGAGCTCCTCTTCCTCAATTCCTCTCTCCTTAGCGAGCATCTTAATAGCGTCAAGTACGTTATCCTTTGGCTCTTCATTCTGAATCTTCTTTGCCACGTTGTTATCCTCCTAATAATAATTACTTAATTAAAACTCAATGTGCCTTACGGCCTTTGAAATGTCCTTGTAGTCAATTCGAATCTCAGTATCATCCTCTAAACCAAGAAGAACTGAATTCTCATCGCTGTCCTTAATAGTTCCTACATAACTCTTAGAACCATTTACCTCTGCGAAAAGCGAAACATCGAGTTTCTCACCCTCGTAGCGCTTATAGTCTCTTGCAGTTCCCAAAGGTCTTGTAAGACCAGGTGAAGAAACTTCAAAATAGTCCGCGTCATGCTCAAGTTGTTCGTCGAAGATTGGATCAATTACTCTGCTGAATTCCTCACAATCGTCAATATCAAGACCACCCTTCTTATCGATAAAAAGTCTTAAGAAAAGGTCCTGACCTTCCTTCTTGTATTCAGCATCGACGAGATCTAATCCCATAGAATTTGCAATAGGCTCAGCAATATCAAAAGCCTGCTGCGCAATCTTGGATCTCTTTGCCATAAAACCTCCAAAAAATCCATTTACATAACAAAAAAACGAGCTCTTGCAAGCCCGTTTACTTAATAAAGTAAATTAACAACGTTCCTATAATACCATATATATGTATAAAGAGCAATCATTTACAATTTATGTGTAATGTTAACAAAAAATACTTATTTTTTACGGCTTTTACTATTCAAATTATTGCAATCATAAAGTAGAATAGAAACATGAAAAAACTATACTTCTAACAAAGGAGATATACATTATGATTAAGATTATCGCAGGTGAGAAGGGTACAGGAAAGACAGCTAAGCTCGTTGAGGATATCAACGCAGTAGCAGCTCAGGACAATAACGTTGTTTGCATCGAGAGAGGCAACAGACTCGACCAGCTCCTTAAGCCAAATGTTAGACTCGTTAATATTGAAGATTACCCAGTTGAGGGTCTCGACCAGCTCCTCGCTTTCATAAGTGGTATCTGTTCTAAGGATTATGATTTGACACACATTTATATCGATAGCATTTATAAGGTAGCTAACGGCGGATGCGCTGAGTGCCTTGAGAAGTTCGTTACAAAGCTTAACAGCTTCATCGGAGATACAGTTACTGTTTCAATCATCTTGAGCGGTAAGGTTGAAGAACTCCCTGAGTCAGTTAAGCAGTTCTGCTAATTAATTAGGAGATATACCAAAGAATCAAGAAGGCTCCTTCCCTTTACCGGGAAGGAGTTTTAATGTGCAACAAAACACTTTTTTAAAACACTTTTGTAAACTTACAGAAACACTTTTCTGGTAATACAGTATTAGAATAAATATACGACTATATATAATTTTTGGAGGGTTATATCAATGGGTTTTTTGAAGGAATTCAAAGAGTTTGCTCTTAAGGGCAATGTTATGGATATGGCTATCGGTGTTCTTATCGGTGGCGCATTCAGCGGTATCGTTGGTGCTTTGACAACTGATTTTATCAATCCACTCATCGCTTCATTTGGTGGCGCTGAGGTTGCTGGTCTTATCAGACTTCCATGGGTTGATTACACAGGTTTGACTCTCGAAGAGCAGACAGCACTTGCACTTAACTATGGTGATTTCATCACTGCTATTATTAACTTCTTGATTCTTGCAATCGTTCTTTTCATCCTCGTTAAGGGTATGAACAAGCTTAAGGATCTTGGCAAGAAGAAGGAAGAAGAAGCTGCAGCACCTGCAGAACCATCTGATGAGGTTAAGCTCCTTACTGAGATTAGAGACGCTCTCCAGTCTAAGTAATCAGCTGGTAAATTTTGCAATAAAAAACAGATCGGATTCCGATCTGTTTTTTATTGTCTTAAATTTCAAATGAGAATTAATAATTCTGTGAGAGTTCCTCGAAATATGCCTTAGGGTGATTACATACTGGGCAAACTTCTGGAGCCTCATCACCATGGTGGATATAACCGCAGTTAAGGCACTTCCAGATAGTAACACCATCACGCTTAAATGTCATACCATTCTCAAGGTGCTCCAAAATCTTACGGTATCTCTCCTCGTGCTCCTTCTCAACTCCGGCAACACCCTCGAACATTGCTGCGATTTCCTCGAAGCCCTCTTCTCTTGCCTCTGCTGCAAACTGCTTGTACATTGATGTCCACTCTTCGTTCTCACCATCAGCTGCTGCCTTAAGGTTAGAAACTGTGTCACCGATACCATCATTCAAAAGCTTATACCAAAGCTTTGCATGCTCTTTTTCATTACCAGAAGTCTCTGTAAAGATATTAGAAATCTGAACATAACCTTCCTTCTTAGCCTTAGAAGCATAATATGCATACTTATTTGTTGCCATTGATTCGCCGGCAAATGCTGCCTGCAAATTAGCTTCTGTCTTTGTTCCCTTAAGATTCATATAATCTACCTCCTAAAATTAAGTTCTATTGCAGGAAGGACAGACGCCTTCCATTACATACGAAAGATTATCGATACGACTACCAATCAGATTCGCTGGCAACTTATCGTATTTAGCCGGGAAATCAATAATTGAGTCGCACTGATTACAAAAGAAATGACCATGGTAGTTAACTACACTATCGTAGTGTCCTTCCCCATCTGGAGAAACAATTTTAACTACAAGTTTCTCATCTACAAGCTTTTCTGTAACGTTATAAACAGAGGCAAATGAAATACCAGGATTATCTACCTTAATCCCCGAATAAATCTGCTCGCATGTAGGATGAGTTTTGTTGTCTAACAAATACTGGTATACAACTAATCGTGGAGTTGTTACACGTATTCCGGCTGCACGAAGTCGATCCTGCGCGTTAATTTCAATGTCCATTTTTGTCCTTCCCAGTCATTCTAATTTATAATGATTATAAATTATACAGAAATTTGAGGCAAAAAAGAATACCCACTTTACTGTGTGTTTCAGCAAAGCGGGTAGTGATTTACTTTTTCTTTTTCTTATCTTTTTTCTTCTTATCGGGCTTATTGTCTTTAGCCTTATCTTTGTCCTTCTTCTTTTTCTTATTCTTCTTGAGTTCTTCGATATCTGGAACTTCAATTGTCTGCTTTGGCTTTGGCACGCTGGACTTTTTCTTAAGATTAGAAGAAGAAACTGAATTAGTAACCTTAATCTCCTTAGTGGCAGGAGCCTTACGCGTTACAGGCTTACTTTCAGTTACTGGTGACTTTCTAAGAGCCTTACTGTCTGAAATTGCAAGAATTACTTCCTTAATCTCAGCCATATTCTCTTTATTAATGCTGTACCAAATACAACGGCCTTCTTTTCTAACCTCAATAAGACCACTTGAAGTAAGAATATTCAAATGGTGAGACATAGTTGGCTGTGTTACAGAAAATCTTTCGAGAATATCCTTGCCGCGAAGTTCCTTCTTAGAAGCAATTTCCAAAAGGATCTTAATACGCATTGGCTCTGAAAGAATCGCCATTCTTTCGATAATCTGCTCGTATCTTTCGTCCTGAGTCATCCGTTACCTCTTATTAATTACGCAATCAACTGATCCTTTAATGCTTCCTCGAACTCAACGAGATTTGCACATGCAATAATCTCTGTATTGTCCTCAAGGAGAATCTCCTCATCACCGTGAACAAGAACTGTCATAGGAACGCCCATCTTTCTCAAAAGGAGAAGCTGGTAGTCCTTACTTGCCTCTACTGAAAGGTACTTACAAAGAAGTCTTAATACCTGCTTTGCATCCTCAAGATAGAAACCATTAAGCTTCATAAGGTGATCTACAACATAGATGCTAAATACATCGTTGAACTCAAGCATGCTCTTTCCTACATAAACGCTCTCGAAAGCAGTAGTAGCAAGCTTTGAAACAAGGCTCAAACTCTTAAAGTCACTAAGAGGAATTTTGAAGCTCTCAACATTAGCAGAAAAGAGTTCCTGCATCTGCTCTACTGTAAGCTCGTTCTTTAATGACTTAATTCTGTCGATTCTTGTAAGAATCTTTGTTCTTGGAAAGAATGTAGCCTGTCCTGTTTCTGTAGCTCTATGAATAAACCAGCTTTCAGGAATAAGATTCATTCTCTTCCATCTATAGAGAGTTCCATATGAAATCTGCGCAGCTCTTAAAAGCTGTTTCTTTGAAATCAATTCTTCATTCATCATGGCACATTACCTCACTTATAATTTTGGATACTACTATTTTAAGGTAACAATGTTACAAACAAGGGTCACTCGGGTAATAAATAAAGCACAAGTAAAGGTTTTGGCCATAAGAAAAGGGCCATCTTACGATAGCCCTTATAAAGTCTTATTTAACTAATATCTATATCAGATTAAGCTGTAGCAAGCTCCTCAATGAAGTACTTGAAAGCGTGAGCAACACCGCTCATTGATGCGCCTGTTGTAACAGTAAAGATGATAAGACCGATTACAGCAAGAATCAAAGCAATGATCTGGTAAACAAGAACTGCACGCATAAAGCACTTAAGGTTCTTATTCTTAGGAAGAATTGCCATGATGATTGTGTAAATGAATCCGATTACAGGAATTGCACTTACGAAATATCTCCAGAAATAACCTGCTGTTGTAACTGGCTTATACTCCTTAGGGCAGGCATCAATCTTAGCCTGTGCCTCAACTGCCTTAGCAGCATTCTTATCCTTAACAGCCTGCTCCTTAGATGCCTTCTTAGCAGCCTTCTTCTCTGCTGCTGCCTTAGCCTTAGCCTCCTTAGCAGCTGCCTTTGCATCTGCCTTAGCCTTAGCCTCTGCTGCCTTTGCATCAACTACTGGTGCTGCTGCAGCTGCTGCAACTGGAGCAACTGGTGCCTCAACAGGAGCTGTAATGATTGGCTGAATAACTGGAGCTGGTGCTTCAACAGGTGCTGGTGCTTCAACAGGTGCTGCCTCAGCAACTGGCTCTGCTACTGGAACTACCGGTGTTGCCTCAACTACAGGCTCTACAACTGGCTCAGCTACTGGTGTTACTGCTTCTGGAGCAACTTCTGTACTATTAGTTTCAGTAATAATTGGCTTTACTTCAATATTCTCATTATTCTCAGACATATAAACATCCTCCGCATAGTTTAAACTATTTTATCACATTTAAAAAATAATAATAAAGTTTATTTTAAATCGACTGATTAATTTGGTAAAGTGGATTTATAAGGAGGTGCTTCCCATGAAGTCTCAAATCAAAATCAATATCACTAAAACAATTTCTAAAATTGATAAAAGAATCTACGGTTCATTCATTGAGCACCTTGGTCGCGCTGTTTACGGAGGTATCTACGATCCTTCCGATAAGTCAGCAGACGAAGATGGATTTCGTGGTGACGTTAAAAAGCTCGTAAAGGAACTTGGTGTTCCTGTCGTTAGATATCCTGGTGGAAATTTTGTTTCTGGCTACAACTGGGAAGACGGAACAGGGCCTAAGGAACTGCGTCCACAGAAGATGGAACTTGCCTGGTCAACTATAGAGACAAACCAGGTTGGAATCGATGAATTCCAAAAGTGGGCATCGGACGTTAATTCCAGCATTATGCTTGCTGTAAACCTCGGAACAAGAGGCGCTGATGAAGCAAGACAGTTCGTTGAATACTGTAACAGCACAACTCCTACTTACTACGCAGACATGCGTCGCGCCAATGGATTTGAAGAGCCTTTTGGGATCAAGCTCTGGTGTCTTGGAAATGAAATGGATGGTCCATGGCAGATTTGTGCCAAGACTCCAACAGAGTACGCACGTCTTGCATGCGAGACTGCAAAGGTCATGAAGATGGTTGACGATTCAATCGAGCTCGTTGCCTGTGGTTCCGCTCATAAGGACATGCCTACTTTCGGCATCTGGGAAGAAACTGTTCTTCGCGAGTGCTACGATTACGTGGACTACATTTCCCTTCATAATTATTATGGCAACAGAACAGGAGACACAAAGAACTATCTTGCATGCTCTCTTGATATGGAGTACTTCATCAAGGAAGTTGCTTCTATCTGTGACAGAATCAAGCTCGAAAAGGGTTCTGATAAGACTATCAATCTTTCTTTCGACGAGTGGAATGTGTGGTTCCATTCAAACGATCAGGATAAGGAAATTCCTAAGTGGCAGATTGCTCCTCCACAGCTTGAAGATATTTATAATCTTGAGGATGCACTTGTTGTAGGTTGTCTCCTTATTACACTTATAAAGAACTCTGACAGAGTTAAGATTGCCTGCCTTGCACAGCTTGTAAACGTTATTGCTCCAATCATGACAGATAGCGAAGGCAATTGCTGGAAGCAGACAATTTACTATCCATTCTATTTCGCTTCAAAATATGGTCGTGGCACTGCACTTGATATCGATATCGAATGTGATTCTTATTCTTCAGCTGAGCATGCAAATGTACCTTATGCTGAGGCAACTGCTGTATATAACGAAGAGTCTTCACAGGTAACAGTTTTTGCAGTTAACAGATCCCTCGATTCTGATATGGAACTTAATATCAGTCTTGATGGTGCAACTGTAATTGCACACACTGAAGTTACTTCAGAAAACGTTACTGATATTAATACAAAGGACGAGGAATTAGTCTTCCCTAAGCCTGGTAAATACGAAGGCAATAATGTTACTTTAAAACCTAAGTCATTTAACGTAATTACCATAAAAATCTGATTAAAATTTTAAGCATAAATTAAGGCTTCATTTCTACTAAGAAGTGAAGCCTTTTTGTTATTTTTAATCTCCGCAATTTGCAGCATCTACTGCAAGTACAAATAAAAGCGCGATTAATGAATTTTCATCATCCAAAACATTAATCTCATATGTATCCATAAGCTTAAACAACTGCTTTGAAACGTATGCGATAACTCCGCCAGAGGCATCTTTTATATCATACTCCCACTGGAAGATATCACCTTCCATTCTCCATCCCATTCTGTCCAAAGAATATTTAGGAGTAAAAAGAGTCAGTTCCTTGGAGATTGTTCCAAATGAAGTTCCGTTAATGGATATTTCAAACTTAGGAAGAAACGTTAAAATCTTCTGGTTTACTTCTGCAATTTTACGATCATATCGATCAAAAATTACGAAGCTATGAGAGAAAGAGAGTTGGCCTTTAACAGTATAAAGAACATCACCGTTCTCATCGAAGATATCGTAGCTATCAAGCCAAGAGAAAATACGCTGCTTAAAATACATTTTCATATTGCCACCCCACAATTTTAAAAGCTTTTTACGTATCTATTTTACCACTCAAACAGAAAGGAAATTAACTACAGTGTCTGTAGTAACTATCTGTACAGAAACGTGCGAATACAAGTCCTAATGGAAGTGCTACGACAATCAAAATTGCCTTTGTAAGCCAGTCTGCACCAGTAGATAAATCATAAAGACCAAAGTAATAAATCGCCTTATACATAAACATTCCAGGAACCATAATTACGATAGATGGAATTGTAAGTGAAATTCTTGGATAACCAACATTACGCTTAATAACTGATGCAAGAATTCCTGCCAAAAATGCTCCGATAAATGCAGATACGCCGAGTGGCAAACCAAAGAACTCTACAAGAGATAATCTTAGTACGTTAGTAATTGTTCCAATAAAGCCTGCTGTAACTGCCATTTTCACCGGGCTATTGAACATCATAGAAAAACCAAATACACCAATAAAACTCATAACAATCTGAAGTGCTATTTTTATTGGAAGGCTTATATTAAGAGCAACAAAATCATCTGGATTAAAGTGAACTGTCATGGCAGTAACCCATCCAACAAGAGTAGCTGTTCCAATGATTAAAATTGCATAAGTAATTCTCTCAATTCCTGATCTTAAATCAAGCTTTGCAAGGTCAATACCACCAGTAATAAGTGGGAATCCTGGAATGATAAAAAGCATCGCACAAATATATCCAGCGTGATGTGTTGGTGGAATCTTAAAGATGAGCTCAATAAGAGTTATTGCAAGCACGTAAGATAAGCATGAAGCAAGTACACTGATTGCTACATTTACAAGAAGCGAAAGCTTTCTCTCAAGCATTAATTTACGAATAAAATTTCCAATGCCTGCGCCAATAAATGCACAAATCATTTCAATAGGGCCACCGCCCAAAAGGAATGTAAATGCGCAGCATGCAATGCCTGCAGCAAGACCAAGCTGCCACGCTTTACGATTTGGCTTATGAGATTCAATCTCATCCAGGATTTCGTGGATTTTTTCTACACTGATTTCGCTCGCCTTCTCACCAAAAGAATCAATGAACATTTCCATATCCATGAGCTTATCAGTATTTACTCCTGTAGTTGGAAGTGCAATTGTCTGACTATAGTGCTTACCTTCTTCAATACATGTGTAATGAATTGTAGTAAGGCCCACATCGATGTTAGAAGACACGCCAAGAGTTCTGCAAATTTTATTCATCGCCGCACGAACACGCCATGCGCTTGTACCACAGGAAAGCATCATGCTTCCTACTCTTCCAACAAGGGAAGTTTTCTCTTTTAAAGGCGCTTCCTTTGCAGGAATATCCGAATCGCTTTTAACGATATCGTGCCACTTAATCTGCATGTGCTGTCGCTTGGTTGTTTTCTTCTGACTCATATCGTACCCCGTAGGAATAATCTACTAATATAATAGACTTTAATTGGTGAAACCGGGCATATATTTGTGGCACAAAAAATAGGGAGTGGAATCACTTCCACTCCCATTGTTTGCATAATACTATAAAAAAATTACTTGAAGTATCTGTCGAGCATACCCTTCAAAGCCTTACCATGTCTCGCCTCGTCACGAGCCATCTCATGGATTGTATCGTGAAGTGCATCGAGGTTATTCTTCTTGCAGCAAAGTGCAAGATCTGTCTTACCCTGTGTAGCACCAAACTCGCAGTCAACTCTCCACTTAAGATTATCCTTTGTTGTAGCCTTCATGTTAGGCTCAAGATCCTCACCGAGAAGCTCTGCAAACTTAGCAGCATGCTCAGCCTCTTCGAAAGCTGCCTTCTCCCAATAAAGACCAATCTCTGGATAACCCTCACGGTGTGCGATACGAGCCATGCAAAGGTACATACCAACCTCTGAGCACTCACCCTGGAAGTTAGCCTTAAGCTGATCAAAGATATACTTCTTATCGTCATCTGAAATATCAGGGTTATTCTTAACTGTCTTCTCGTATACTCCATACTCGTGCTCAGATGCGAGCTTCATCTCACCCTTCTGCTCAACGAACTTAGAAGCTGGAACGTGACATACTGGACACTGCTCTGGAGCGCTGTCACCTTCATAAACATAACCACATACACTACAAACCCACTTAGACATTAATGTTTCCTCCTGAATAATTTAATTTGGATATTCTGATTATATAACATAATGAGAATTTTAAAGGATTCTCATTTGAATCATTATTGAGGCATTAAAAAAGCTTCAGCGAACCTCACATCTACCCGAACCGCCAAGCACCAATTATATCGAGCCCCGCTTTGCTACCGTAGAACCATGCTTCGAACAACCTGCAATTACCTGCACCCCAGAGCTCCCATTCACCAATACCATCGTCATCATTCACCGCCTGCCGTCAGTAGAAAACACTACAAAACTACCGCTGTCGCAGACAATACCGGATACTCGGCTCGCCCCATATATTGTTGTTCACGGAACCTCCCCTGTCGACGACGACATCTCGTCTGCTCGCGAGTACGTTCCCTTCTACGACCTCACGACCTGTAAGTGAAAACTCTCACCCCTTCGATCGTTATGCTCGTCCCCTCCATCCATAAAAACTGATGAAGGTGGTACCTCGTTCGAATACTTCTGTTTAGTATTCCCTGAAGCTACTTTTATTATATAACGCCCAGAGGATATAACAACTTGGTATACGCCTAATCATATTAGTAAAAAGTTATGCATAATTCCGTCTTATAATCACTTCAAAACCGTGTTAAAATTATAGTGTTGTGCGTTATGCACCCCTTCGGAGGATAGATATAATGTTCCATTTCATCGATACACTTCTCTTTGATTTATTAGGTGATACTTTCATTACTTATATGCTTATTGGAGTTATCACATTATTTGTCATCGCTTTACTCTCATTTATCTTATATTTCATTTTTACTTCAGTAGTTAAGAGAGTTATTAAAAAAGCCAAGAAGAAATCAACAAGCGTTACTGCTCAGTCAATTATCAACAACAAGCTTCACAAGCAGTTTTTCGTTTTATCTTTCGCTTTCCTTTTGTCAGCATATGCGGACAGATTCAAGGATATTACAAAGCTTGTTTCTGTAGTTGCTCTTTATACTTCAATCATCTGCCTTATGCTCATTTTGAGTAACTGCCTTGATGTTGTTGTAGATTACTATTCTACAAAGTCAATTTCAAAGAAGCGCCCTATCAAGGGACCTTTGCAGATTATTAAGTATCTCATTTATTGTGTTTTCGGACTCATCGTTATTGCTACTTTAATTAACCAGAGTCCACTCGTACTTATTTCTGGTATTGGTACTTTTACAGCAATTCTTTCAATTGTATTTAAGGATGCCCTCTTAGGTCTTGTTGCAGGCGTTCAGATTACTTCTGAAAACCTCCTCCAGATTGGTGACTGGGTTTCAATTCCTTCTGAAAATGTTGAGGGTTCTATTACAGATATCGCTCTTGTTTCTGTTAAGGTTACTGCTTTCGATAATACTGTGTATACAATCCCTGCATACACATTCCTTTCAACTCCTTTCAAGAACTGGCATCAGACAATCAAGAAGGCAGAAAGACAGGTTAATATCGCTCTTACAGTTGATGCCATGTCATTAAAGAAGGAAGAGGATGGTTCTACTAACTTAACTAAGTTTAGAAGCGATCTTACAAAGGCAATCTCTGAGGATCCACATCTTAATAAGAAGTATTCTGTTATCGTTAAGTCCAAGGCTTCCACTACAGGTCTCGGTATCCCTGTTGAGGTTTATTTCACAACAGACGTTGCTGATTATACTGAGTATTGTAACTACACTTCAGAGTGGACTGAGAAGGCTCTTGCCATGCTCCCTGATTACGGACTTGTTCCTTATCAGACAAGAATCAACACTTTGACTTAATAGTATCTCGAAGCTTATAGAATTTCTGAACACTGTTTTCCAGGAAATAGTAATGCATAACATAAGGCACAAGAAGCACCAAAAACAGGGCGCTTAATATTAGTGCAATTATATTAACGGAAATGAGCATTACATAAATCGCAGAAATCTCAAGAAGCGCGAAAAGCACAGTAACGATTAAATGAATTAATCTCTCATGCTGGAAATATAAAATCTTGGTCTCGAGTTCAGATAATACTTCCTTAAGTTTTGTACTATCTGCCTTCTCTAAATCAGAAGCAATAAAGGATTCAATTTCCTTCATGTAAGTCTCAATATATTTCTTCATAGAAATCACCCGAATCTTTTGTTTATGTAATTAATAACATTACGCTTGTTTGCTGTCCACATTGGAGCTACAAGCAGGTTCTTTGGACCATCTCCTGTAAGCCTGTGAACAACTACATTTGAAGGAAGAATACTAATTGCATCTTCTACAATATCAAAGTACTCTTCCATCTCTGGAAGCCTGATTTCACCATTCAAATACTCTTCGTAAACACGTGTTCCCTTAAGAACATAAAGGCATGTAAATTTAATGCCATCAGTGCCTGCATTTACTGCAAACTTTACTGAATTAAGCATGTCTTCCCTGCTCTCATTTTTAAGAGCAAAAATGATATGTGTAATTATATTAACTCCAATTTTATGGAGTTTATCTACAGCCTCTGTATAAACGTCAGACGCATAGCCTCGATTAAACCATAAAGCCGTATCGTCAGAAGATGTCTGAAGACCCAATTCTACAAACAAAGGGATCTCTTTATTTACTTCATCCAAAAGGGAGATAACATCATCTCCAAGACAGTCTGGTCTTGTTGCAATTGAAATAGCAACAACCATCTCGTGATCCTTTGCTTCAAATAAAGACTTACGAAGAAGATTTATGTCACAGTATGTACTTGTAAAACTCTGAAAATAAGCAATATAACGTGTGTCAGGTTTAACTTTACGGGATACCTTTTCTATTGCAAGATCGATCTGTGTTTTTATATCGAGCTGACATGACTGTGCGAACTCACCGGAACCATCGCCAGAACAAAAAGCGCAGCCACCTACTCCCTTTGATCCATCTCTGTTGGGGCAGGTTGAAGCAATACTAATAGAAGCCTTATAAAGCTTCGTTCCAAAACGATTCTTAAAATATGTATTCGCGTCGTTATACTTCATCCTGGTTACCTGTTAATTCAGTTGCACTTCTGATTGCACCTGTTCCATGGCGACGATTTATACTGTCGATTACGTTAGCAAGTTTACTATCCTTAGAGCTTTGATCCAGATCATTAAAGATAGATAACTGGACGCTGCCACCAGCAGGTTCAATCTTTGTACATCTTACACCCACACTTCTTACAGGTGAATGCCAATCGTAAGATTCATCAAACAGTTCACAGGCATTTTTATAGATTACGCCCTCAATATCTGTTGGCGCATAAAGCATTCGCTGATGCTCATAAACAGCAAGACTCGTATCCTTAACAGAAATCTGGATACAGCCTCCGACTACCTTATGTTCCCTCAGTCTCTTGGCAACAGTTGCAGACAAATAACGGATAGTACCATGTACTTCCTGTTTATTAACCATATCCTTGGCAGTTGTTGTGGAATTACCCACAGACTTAACCTGACGTCTATAGTCAGAGAGCTGAACAGGAGAATCGTCAAGACCGTTGGCATAAGTCCATAGCTGATGTCCCGCCTTACCCATATATCTTTCAATAAAAGACTTATCGCTATTGGCAAGATCACCAATAGTAGTAATATTCACCTGGTTCAATGCCTTAGTAGAATTCTTTCCCACGAAAAGCAAATCTGATACAGGAAGAGGCCAGACAATCTCCTTATAATTATCTTCAGTAATTAAAGTTGTGGCATCTGGCTTTTTATAGTCAGAACCAAGCTTTGCAAAAATCTTATTAAAGCTGACACCAACAGAACATGTAAGATTAAATTCAGCCTTCACGCGTTCCCTGATTTCATTAGCAATTTCAGCCGGCTCTCTGCCTCCGAGGGAATCTGTAATATCAAGCCAGCACTCATCAAGTCCAAATGGCTCAACCCTGTCTGTATATTCCTCGTATAAGGCACGAAGTTTCTCAGAATAGAACTGATATTTCTCATAGTGAGCTGGAAGAGTAACAAGATTAGGACACTTCTGCTGTGCCTGCCAGATAGCCTCAGCTGTTTTAACACCAGATTTTGAAGCGAGCTGATTCTTGGCAAGAATAATTCCATGTCGTTTTTCCTTATCACCTACAACGGCCATAGGAACATTACGACACTCAGGGTTATAAATCATCTCTACAGAAGCAAAAAAGCAGTTCTGATCTACGTGTAAAATTACTCTCTCCATAAATTGAATTTTAACACAAAGTATCAAACTACAAAACATTTGTTTGGTGCACCCTTTGTTTATATCAATAATTTGTTAACAAATTAAAATATTATTGTTTTTTAAGGGGTGGCGAATATAATAAACTAAAGTACGTTTTATATATGTTGAGTGGAGGAGTAGAAAATGGCAACTTATAGATTACTTCTTGTTGATGATGATTCAGATATTCTTGAAATCAACAAGGCATTCTTGGAAGGTGAGGACTACGAGATTGTAACTGCAACAACAATCGCAGAGACAATGGAAGCAGTTAAGTCTAATAAGTTTGACTGTATCGTTCTCGATGTAATGCTTCCAGATGGCAGTGCGTTTGATCTTCCTGAGCAAATTGCACCTTATTGTTCTTCACCTATTATTTTCCTTACAGCTAAGGAGCAGATTGAAGATAAGATTCAGGGATTTAAGGTTGGTGCTGATGACTACATCACAAAGCCTTATTCACTTCCAGAGTTGAGCCTTAGAATTAATGCTCACATCAAGCGTAACAACAAGAGCGAAGGATTCATTATGGACTTCCCACCTCTTACTCTTAACATCAAGACAAGAGAAGTTACACTTAAGGAAAACCCAGTTCATCTTACAAACCGTGAATTCGATATCTTGAGACTTCTTGCTGAGACACCAAATGTTATTGTTCCTTTCGCAAGAATCTATTCACACGTTTGGGGCGATGATACAGCTTGCGATAACCACCTCGTAATGGTTAACATCTCTTACCTCCGTAAGAAGATGGAGAAGATTGCACCAGAAGTTACATTCGTAAAGACTGAGTGGGGTATAGGTTATTCATTTGCTTATCCACCTGTAAGAAATAGTCTCCCTGGTGATTTTAAGCAGTAATTTTTAATCCAGATTAGAAATAATGCCCGTTAAGGTTTATACTTAACGGGCTTTTAATTAGTATCAGGAGTTTTTTTATGGCAAAAACAAATAGTAAACAACTTGATCAGGACGGCTTATTCACCAAGCGTCACATCCTCTCTGTCATATTATTTGTAGTGCTCTATATCTTTATAGGTCAGCTTTTGATTGTCTTCAATTCAAGAACTCCTGCTACTTCTATTAATTACGATTACGATAACAATTGTTATGTATTAAGCGGAGAGCTTGATAGTAATTCCACTATCTTCCTCGATAACCACTGGATGTTCTTCCCTAACGTAACAAGTGATAATGTTCGTCATTACTTCTTTGATCTTGACGATTCTTCTGCTTATCCACATGCAGAGCATGTATCTGTTTCTGATTCTCTTGGCTGGAACAACCTTGGAAGTAAGGCTAAATGGTACCATTCACCTAATGGTGCAAGTTTTCAGGATTTGTCAATTACTGGCGGCAATGAGAATCACTTTGCTATTTATGCTACAAGAATCTATACACCATCTGGTCAGCACACATTTAATATCAACATCCCACGTGTAAATGGAACTTACGATATTTATTGTAACGGTACTCAGCTTAAACACGTAAACGATACATCTTCCAGAATGGGATTTAATGTATATTCAGAAACATTTGAAAATACAACATTCTCAACTGACAAAAACGGATATGCAACAATCATTATTGCTGTCTCTGTTAACGATAGAGTTCTTAACCCTGGACTTCTTTCAACCCCATCTCTTTCTACTCAGAGATACGATATCCTTGGACTTACAATGACATCAATTGGATTTGCGATTCTCATTCTGTCATTCTTCTCAAGCATCGTATGCGGATTCATTATTTCGAGAACATTCGCTCACAAGGGTAAGTTCTATATTCTTCTTGCTCTTGAGACCGTTTTCCTTTTCTATACAATGCTCGACAGTAGTGTAATTCTCTTCTATTCACCTACACTCGATATCCTTAAGTACAGCCTCATTATGATTATGGGTATTTTGTCCTTCTGTATTATCGAGCTCATTTTTGAAAGAACAGAAGACTATAAGAATATTCTCGTACTTAAGTACGATTACCTTTTCATTATTGCAATTGGTGTTGCATTAACTTTGATTCTTGTTTTCAACAATAACCTGCTTTTCACTTACTACACTACAATTTCAGCAAGTATCTTCGTATTAGTTGGAAATGCAATTTGTATTTTTAAGATTATTGCTTTCTATAATAAGGAATCACTTTCTACAATCGTACTTAATCTTTATATTACGATGCTCTTCTGCTTCATTTATATGTTTACTCCAATTATGCCTATCGTTAACATCAAGCCTTACACAAGCTTTTATGTTATCGGTATCGCGGCACTTGAGCTCGTATTCATTATCGGTTACGTAAATCAGTTCTATGAGCTTAGAAATTCCAAGGATCGACTCTCCTACCTTGTAAAGGAAAAGACACTCCATATCTCTGAGATTAACAGAAACCTCTATAACACTAATAAGCGTCTTTTGGAGAACGAAGAGGCTCGTAAGAATGTCCTTTCTAACGTTTCTCACGATCTTAGAACTCCAATTACAGCTATTCGTGGTTACGCTGAGCTTTTGATTTCTGCTGGCGCTACTATGAAGGAAGAGCAAAAGCAGCTCTATCTTCAGAACATCATTAAGCGTTCTGTTCAGATGGAGCGTATTGTTTCAGATATCGTTGAGCTTACACGAATGGAATCTAATAAAGATGAGTTCAAGTTTAACGACATCTCTGTTTCTGAGTTGCTTGATGAGATTTACATGATGTACGAAGGCGAGGTTCGTGGTACTACAAAGAAGATTACTCTCGATCTTCCTGAAGACGATTTGCTTATTGTAAAAGCAGACTATAAGAAGTTAAGCCGTGTATTTGAGAATCTTATTTCAAATGCTATCAACTACACTTACGATGAGGCTCTTATCAAGATTAAGGCTTCACGTGAAGGCGTTGAGCTGCCATTAAGCGAGCAGCGTATTCACATTACTATTTCTGATAACGGTATTGGTATCCCTGAAGAAGAAATCGACAACGTATTCGATCGTTTCTATAGAGCAAAGAATTCAGGTAAAAACATTAAGGGTACCGGACTTGGACTTTCCATTGTTAGCACCATAATAAAACATCACGATGCAGATATTACTGTGGAGAGCAAACTTGGCTCTGGCACAACATTCCACATCGTGATGAAAGCTACTTATTAATTATGTAGTTAAGAATTACTTATTTGCGTAAAAGTTCTGAATGTCAGCAATAAGTGCATCACAATCCAAACCGTGAACGTAGCAAGCCTCTTCAATTGTCTCGCCTGAAGCCATAGCGCAACCAAGACAGTGAAGGCCAGCATTCATAAGGATTGGAGCAACTTCTGGATTCTCGTTAACTACATCACCGATAATTGTATCCTTTGTAATTTCCATATAAGCCTCCGTTATTAGCTATTTTGCCTATATAGGATACACCAATTTGTACTATTTGTCATTTGAAATAAAAAAAGTCCGTAAAATAAGGATTTGTAACCTTTTTGAGGCCTCAAAATCCTTGACAAATTTATTTGACGGGTTCATAATTGTCTTGCAAAATTTGCCTATAAGGTTAAGGAGGCTATAATATGAATAAGACAGATCTTATCGATGCAATCGCAGCTAATGCTGGTATTTCTAAGAAGGATTCAGAGGCAGCTCTTAAGGCTACTCTCGACGCTATCTCAACAGCTCTCGCTAACGAGGAGAAGGTTGTTCTCGTAGGTTTCGGTACATTCGAGACAAAGAAGCGTGAGGCTCGTCAGGGACGTAACCCATCAAACGGTGCTACAATCACAATCCCTGCTTCTAAGGCTCCAGTATTCAAGGCTGGTAAGGCATTGAAGGATGCAGTAAACAAGTAATATAAATCTTGTGATTATTTACGCAGGCCGTCTTTGACGGCCTGTTTTTTTGTGCTTAATAAAATGGCAATGGTTTATGGATCTATTCCCTTCTCCATTACAAGCTTTCCCCTTACTTCTTCTGTAAGACATCTGACTACATTGGAGCTTTTGCTACCAAACTGGTAGTACTGGCTTTTCTTTACGCTATACCTAATATCGCGTTCAATCTGAGCATAGGTATACCCCAAAACATCAGCAGCCATGGAAAACATCTCCTTGGCGCATAGCGAGCTTAGATTCTCACGTTTAAGAAGAATTACTATGAGCACCATTATCGCCTTTGTTCCAACGAGAGATAAATCAAAGCCATAACTCCTCAAAGTTTCAGAGATAACGATATTAATGAGCTTCTCCGGCATTATAGGTGTATCGGGTAATATCTCATCCTGCGGCATTGGGGTAATAGCATAGTTCTTAATAAAATCAGTTATCTGCCTTGCTGCAGATCCAGGATTGAACCTGGCGTCCAAAATGTAGTGAGTTCTTCCAGATGTATCAGTAACACCTACTATTCCCTGCCTTTTAAGCATTCGGTTAATCGTCTCCATGAGACTTCTGTCAGAGCAGACAACATATATTCCAGTCTCATACTCCATTAATGAATCAAAAAGCATAAATTATCACCTTTCGTATATATAGATGCATTTTGAATCAAACGAAATATTTCAATCAACAAAAGCTAATTGTTTTGCCACAAAATATGAGACCTATTCGCGCTTAGAACGCCATTTGAGACTTACTTATACTAATTTCCTTAAATCTCATCCCAAAGCCTTCCAGAGGGCTTTTAAAGGCAAAATAAATGCACCTGACATAATCAGGTGCATATTAGTAATTCTATTTATCAGGAATCCTGTGAAACACTATCGTTATAAAGACTAAGCTCAAGTATTATGTGACTATTAGGTGCACATGTAAACTGTACGCGTGTTCCAGTCTCTGGATATGAATGCTTAGGATTAATATAGTATTTCTCTCCATCAACAATAATGTAATTGTTAAGTGGTGAAATTGATTCAACTATACCATCCGACTCCCTGGCTGAATTCATTACCACTGACTTAATATCCATAAGTCTTGGTGTAGTATAAACAGCCAAATGAAAAACAACCGCGATACTTAATACCACCGGAAGGAAAAACCACACGCCACGGCTTGTCTTACCCTTCTTGTTGCGATTAGTAGTAATAATCAGCAAGACAATAAGAATAATTGTAACAAGCAGATGCAGGCCAAGATTTACAAAATAGTACTTCATTAGTCCTCACTTACGCTAACGCACATAACACAGTCAACAGCATAGTCGTGCTTCTCTACAGGGAGTGCAGAATAAAGCTGGAACTCATAACATACACCAATTGTATATGGAGCCTTGCCCTCTGCAGCAGCACTATTAAGCCATCTGTCATAGAACCCGCCACCCTGGCCAAGTCTTAATCCTTCCTCGTTATAAGCAACTGCAGGAACAACCATAAGATCAATATCACCAGGATAAATCTTTCTACATGTCTCCTTTGGCTCTAAAATGCCATAAGCACCCTTAGACATATCCATTTCTGGATCTTTTACTTCAAAAAACTCGATAATGTCACCCTTAACCTTTGGGTAGCAAACAACTCTGTTGTTCTTCTGGAAGAACTCTGCAACACCATCGCATGGGAGCTCTCCACCAATAGACTTATAAAGAGCAATTACTTCAGCAGAAGAAATAATCTTCTTAAGTTCCTTATCGCCTACACCAGTAAACTGCTCAGCAAGAATTGAATCAGCATTCTTTACCTGCTCATCTGATAAACGTGAACGCTGAAGTCTGATAGAATCTCTGATCTGTGTTTTCATAATTGACTCATTCATAATAGGAACTCCTTTTTATCAATTCTTACGTATTCTCGAGAAAGAGAAATAAATAACAGGCAAAATCAGAATAACTGCAAAGAATGCGCCCCAAACCAAAGAAGGAAGATGCATAAATCCATCGAAAGGAAGAGCGAAATTAGTATCCTGATATCTCGTAATATACAAAATCTTGCCATAAGAGCCCATTAGAGCTCGTAATGGCAAGAATACGAGACCTGTTAATGCGAATACAACTAATGAATAGATACAAACATCTGATACCCAGATTAATACGTTTTCAAGCTTAAATGCATGGAGTAAAGCAATAACTACAAGCATTATGGATAAAGCAATAATTGTACCTAAGTCATAGCGCATGTTAACAAAACAATCTATGAAATAAATGACAGTAATAATCGAGAAATAGGTGCAAGGAATGTACAAAGTCGCCTTTGTCTTAGACAAAAGCAGAGAAAGTACAACCATTACAACTATGAAAATTAAGAAAAAGCCAGTTCCAATCTTCCCATCAATATTACGATGAAAACATCCCAAAAGAGCATTCACTGCACTTGTAAGAACTCTTAAAAATGCATGCAAAGGTTCTGTTAAAATCGTTCCCCAAAGGAAAAGGAGAACAACAGAGATAATGCTGGCTCTCTCTTCGCTTCTCAAGACATTAAGCCTCGATATCTGAAGTATCGAAATCTTCCAAAAGTGACTTAAGTACAGCTACTTCCTCGCGATTCAAAGTGATACCCTTACCTGTCTTCTCATGATCTGGGCCCCAATCACGAATATCAAGCTTAGCCTTACCACCGTTCCAGCTAACGATATTAGCCTCACGATTCCAGCCAGACTTATTTGTTGCAAGAACACCGATACTCTTAATAATTTCAAATTTAATCTCTTTACTACTTGGCATATGAACCTCCAGAAAATAAAATACAAATAGACTTTTTGATTATATCACAGCAAAAAGCAATGTATATAATATTATTATTTTTTAAAAGAAAGAAGTTATATGGAGAATTGGGTTTTAGTTTTATTGGTTTTCATCGGTATTTTGTTTGCCGTTGGCGTCATTCTTCTTATTCGTGCCCTCTACGAACCACATAAACTTGTCGTAACTTCAGACGAACTTGATTCTGGTTCTGATAGTAACCCAGATATCTCCATTTGTTATTTTAGCGATCTTCATGCAGAGTTATGTTTTATCACTCCTGAAAAATTAATCTCTGCAATCGATGCACAGAATAAAGTAAAGCCAGTTGATATGGTTATCTTTGGAGGAGATGTCTGCAATAAAAAGGAGAAAGCTTCAAAAGGCATTAACTATCTTAAGAAGGTTTCTGATTACTGTAAGGCTAACGATATCCTTTTCCTTGGTGTTACTGGAAATCACGATGTTGCTCTTAAAAGAAGCGAAATTGATTCCTGCGGATTTATTAACTTAAGTAAGAATGATTTTATATTCACTTCAAAATCCGGAAAGAAATATTTTATTACTGGTGTATCTGACTCTGGGCGCAAGAATCGCGTCTGGTATGAGGTTAATACACCAAAAGAAGACGTTGATGCTACAGTTCTCATCGCCCATAATCCAGACTATATAAACCACCTTAAGGGCAACACTAATGTGGATTATATGCTTTCAGGTCACATCCATGGTGGTCAGATCAGAACTCCATTCAAGCTTGAATTCAAATTAAGAGATAAGGATGAACTTCCTAGAATCGGGATATATTCAGGAAAGCACGTGATTAATAACTGCAAGGTATTTATAAGCAAGGGACTAGGCTGTGTTGTATTTCCATTCAGACTTGGTGTATATCCTGAACTCAATGTTTTGAGCATAAAAAAAACAAACCGCTGAAAACGGTTTGCTATCAATTCACAAAAAATTCGGGCAAATAATTTATGAATGTGACGTTTGGAAATCATTCCCTAATCACAATTTAATGATACCATTAGCAGATTTTTAAACAATAAATTAGCCCTTGTTAAAAACTTCCAAAAAAAATTCCGCTTTCCAAAGTTTATTATTGCAATATTTAAGTCCTTAGAAGCCAAGAATAATAGTACATTTCAAAAAAAGTCGCCCTTCTTACGAAGAGCGACTTATAAGTTTTTGAACTATTTCCAAGATTAGATCTTAGCAGCCTTAACCTTCCAGATCTCCTTAGCGTACTCAGCGATTGTTCTGTCTGAAGAGAACTTACCTGAGTTGCAGATGTTAATCCAGCACATCTTAGCCCACTTCATCTCATCCTTGTAATCCATGTAGAGACGATCTCTTGTCTTACGGTAATCATCGAAATCACCGAGAACATAGTATGGGTCACCTGGCTGCCAGTTTGTACCATAGAGGATTCCGTTATAAAGATCACGGAACATTCCTGTACCCTCATCGTTGAATGTACCATCGATAAGTCTGTCGAGAGCCTTCTTGATGCCTGGGATGTTCTCATACTGCCACTGTGGGTTGTAGTAAGCCTTTGTTGAAGCCATATCCTGTGCGCGGCAACCGAAGATATAAATGTTATCCTCACCTACTGCCTCACAAATCTCAACGTTAGCACCGTCCATAGTACCAAGTGTAACAGCACCGTTCATCATGAACTTCATGTTACCTGTACCAGAAGCCTCAAGACCAGCTGTAGAAATCTGCTCAGATACATCAGCTGCTGGGAACATCTTCTCACCGTTAGATACGTTGTAGTTCTCGAGGAATACAACCTTGAGTCTGCCATCCATATCTGGATCGCTGTCGATGAGCTTAGCAATCTCGTTGATGAACTTGATGATAGCCTTAGCTCTGAAGTAACCAGGAGCAGCCTTAGCACCAAAGATGATTGTTACAGGTGGAAGCTCAAGACTTGGGTTCTCCTTGATTCTGTCATAGAGGTTAAGAGCATAGATAGCGTTAAGGAGCTGTCTCTTATACTCGTGGAGTCTCTTGATCTGGATATCGAATACTGAATCACTGTTAAGTTCAACACCGAATGTCTTTGACATATGTGCTGCGAACTTATCCTTGTTACCCTTCTTGATAGTAAGAAGTCTCTTCATAACAGCCTCGTCATCCTTATACTTCTCAAGCTTCTTAAGCTCGTCAAGCTTTGTTACCCACTTATCGCTTCCGAGAAGCTCTGTGAAGAGAGCAGCAAGCTCTGGGTTACAAGCACGGAGCCATCTACGTGGTGTTACACCGTTTGTCTTGTTAGAGAACTTCTCTGGATAGAGCTCGTACCAATCCTTAAGAGTCTCATTCTTAAGAATATCTGTATGAAGTGCAGCTACACCGTTAACTGAACGTGAACCGTAAATAGCAAGCCAAGCCATCTGAACCTTACCATCAGCAAGTGGGCTCATCTTATCAATAAGCTCTGAATAGAGGCCAGCCTCATACATCTGTGCTCTGAACTGGTTGTTGATACCCTCTACAATCTCGAAAATACGTGGGAAGAGGAAACGGAAGATAGAAATATCCCACTTCTCAAGAGCCTCTGCCATGATTGTATGGTTAGTATATGCGAATGTCTCCTTAACGATGTCCCAAGCTGTTACCCAGTCAATGCCATTCTCGTCAACGAGGATACGCATGAGCTCTGGGATACCGATTACTGGGTGAGTATCGTTAAGCTGAATTGTATTGTACTTAGCAAAATCTCTAAGATCATCACCGTGAACCTTCTTGTACTTACGTACGATGTCCTGAAGTGAAGCTGATACGAAGAAGTACTGCTGTCTTACACGAAGAACCTTACCATCGTAAGATGTATCGTTTGGATAGAGAACTCTCCAGATATCGTTTACACGGTTTCTCTCGATAACAGCGTCATCGAATCTCTGTGAGTTAAAGAGATTGAAGTCAAAGTCCTGAGCTGGCTCAGCCTTCCAAAGTCTCAAGAGGTTAACGTTCTTTGTACCATAACCTGTGATAGGAAGGTCACATGGGATAGCCCATACATCGATATCGTTGAAGTGAACCTTTACTCTCTCATCGTAACGTGGGAGTGTGAATGGGTACCCCTTCTCCATCCAGCTATCTGGATATTCCTTCTGGAAACCATTCTCAATAGCCTGACGGAAGAGACCATATCTGTAGAGGATACCGTATCCTGTAACAGGGAGGTTAAGAGTTGCACATGAATCAAGGAAACATGCAGCAAGTCTACCAAGACCACCGTTACCAAGAGCTGGGTCTGTCTCCTGCTCAAGGATATCTGTAATATCATAACCAAAAGAAGCAAGAGCCTCCTTAGCCTGATCATAAATACCAAGGTTTACAAGGTTATTAAGAAGTGAACGACCCTCGAGGAACTCAGCAGACAAGTAAAATGCCTGACGTCCCTTAGAATACTTCTCTCTTGTTGCCTGGAAGTTATCTGAGATAATCTCAACTACACTCTTTGAAAGAGCTGTCCAATAATCTCTAGCTGTTGCGTTCTCGAGAGATAAACCTGTGCCAGCCTTAACATGAGCCTGCATCTTCTCTTCGAGCATCTTTGCTGTAACATTCTTTGCCATAATTAAAACACCGCGAAAAAGCGATCCTCCTCTTAAAATCGCATATATTGTATCAATTACACGGGGCTTATAGCAAGTTTAACAAGAATAATTAACATTCTTTAGCCAAGGTTGATAAAAAATTCAATATTTATTATTATTTTATTATCAATTTAAACGGAGAAAACCATGGAAAAAATCCCTGTAACCCTAATAGCCATCGTACTTGGCGCCATTATCGGTTTTTCGTTAACATTTGTGTTCAAAATCATCCCTGAGAAGTGGCTTCAGAACTACGGATATGATCCAAATAGTCCAAAATTCAGACCTGCCAAGCGAATGAAGATTTTTCCACATGGTATTTTTGCCATGATTTTTTGCGCTGCATGCTATGGTTGCGCTGCATTTTTCTCCCATAAATTCCTTTTTGCAACTTTAAGACCACTCCATATCATTCTTATTTTCCTTGCAGTTCCTATTGTTACTATCGTAATTATGTCTGACAGATTAAACAGAATCATTCCAGATGAGTGCTCAATTGCCCTTTTGGTTCTTGGTGTATTGGGATGCGTAATGGAATTTATCGAGGATTCGCCTTGGTTTAGCGCTGAAGCACCTACTTATTACGCTGTTTTAAACAGAATTATTGGAATGGTAGTCGGATTTGGTTTCTTATGGCTTATCGAATTTATTTGTGAAACATTCCTTGGCAAAGAAGGAATGGGACAGGGTGATATGAAGCTTTTAGGCGCTTCTGGTCTTCTTGTTGGATGCTACGGACTTATTGTTCTTATCTACGTTACAGCTTTCACATCAGTATTTTTTGCAATTCCACTTCTTATTAAGAAGCGTATCAGAATTTATAATGAAGAGCGCGAAATCAAAGCCAGCAAAGATCCTATTGCAGCAAGACGTGCACTTAACAAGAAGAAGGCACAGATACACTTTTCAGAGGATCCAGATTACATTGCATTTGGACCATTCCTTGCAATTGGTGCAATCGCCTTCCTTATTTTCGAGCCGCTCTCTTTTAAGATTCTGATTGATTTTATTTACACTGTAGGATGGTATTTCTAATATGGGTGAAGAACCAAAAATCGACTTTAGTGTTTATCTCAGACATCATTTTGGAAGACCTTCCAAGATGACCTGGAGTTATCCTATTTTTGTACTCGCTATTTTGACAGCGTTGTTTTTTACTTTCAGATGTATCTTTAAGAAGATTGACGATGCGCTTCCTGTTACTTCACTTGTTGGATTTGCGCTCTTTAGTGCACTTTTTATCGTAGGAACTCTTGTACTTCCTGGTATTAGCCTTTCACGAGGCTTCCATAAGCAGGTTATTGGCAGATATTCTGGTATCGGAACACTTCTTATGTCCTTTATTTCAGGGCTTCCAATGATGCTTATCAGCACTTCCCTTCATAATATTGGTTCTTATATCTGGCTTCGTCTTGGTTTTAAGACAGTATTCCCTGCTCTTTTCTATTTCCAGACAGACGGAAGCATAATTGAAGAGATTATTGCATTTTTGGCTGAGACACTTATCCCTGCATTTGGCGTTTCTTTCTTCTTCTTTGGCGTTTTGTGGTCCAGATTTAGAAGCAAGGAACTTTTTGTAGGTGGATTTATTGTCGCTCTTGTTTACACTTTCTGGTCATTAAATCCAATGATGTTCCTCCCAACATTTCTTGTAGCAACATGGTGTTTCTACTTAAGAACTACAAACGAGAATATCTGGGGACCATTTATCTGTCTTATTTCCATGAAGCTTATGGAATTTTTGTTTATTGGAACTCTTTCAAAAGTTGATTTGCTTTATGTACAGACTCACTCTGATATCGCTTCAACTTACCTTTACGCATCTATTCCATCACTTATCTTTGGAATGATAATTCTTGTATTTTTGCGTAGTAGTCTTCTTGAATTTCACAACAGGCATGCTATTGTTGAAGAAGAAGAGATGATTGATTCTACAATTCCATCATTCCTTCGTGGTGTAAACTTCTCAATCGTTGTTTCACTTATTATTTTTGTTACTATCTTTATTCTTATGTGTAAAGGAGTTCATTTATGACAGAACAGGAACGTTACGAACACGATAAAGCCTCTGTCATCAGCATGATCAGATTCATCCTGATGGCATTGATTATCGTTGCTATATGCTTTTTGGCTACAAGAATCGCAATGATTCTTATTCCATTTCTTATTGGTTTTCTTCTTGCAAGAGCAGCCTACGCAATTGCAAATCCACTTGTGGACCTTTTTACAAAGAATGCCAAATCAAGAAGCAAGGTACTTAAGGCTAAGAGAATTACTGCTTCTACTTTTTACTATATTCTCCTTATCCTTATTACAGCTGGCGCAAGCTACGTAATCTATCTTCTTATCGGTCAGCTCGCAAACGCAACTAATGCTATTGTTACCTTTGCTTCTACATTCGATCCGGCAAGAATCTATAACGATTTGATGGAAAAGGTTTCTTCTTTCAATGTAGATGAGACATTTAGTTCAGCGCTTATGTCTATCTTAAGTGCTCTTGGCACACGTATTGCTGGTGCTGTTCCAGGAATGCTTACATCACTTGTAAATTCAATCCTCGGTACAATTGGAAATATCCCTTACGGAATCTTTGTTGCTATCTGCGTTATCTTCAGTGGTCACTACTTTATTAATGACACACCACACGTACTTAAGCTTTATAACAAGATCGTTCCACATAGAGGCTTCAGAATAAGAACATTACACCTTTTCGATACTCTTACAACAACTATCTTTAAGGCTCTCACAGGATATGTTTTGCTCTTCGTTATCACTTCAATCGAGGCATACGTTTTCCTTTATTTTGCTGGAGTTAAGTACGCATTGATTCTTGCAATTATCACAGGTCTTATCGACTTTATGCCAGTACTTGGTATCAGTGCCACAATGCTTCCTGTAATTGGTTACTGCTTCCTCCACGGCGACTACAAGGCAGTAGCAATTCTTATTATTGGTATGGCTTTTATAACTCTTGTACGTCGTGCAATCGAGCCACCAATCATTGGTAAGTCATTGCACCTCCATCCACTTCTTATGCTCATCTCAATGGCTGCCGGAGTATATATCTGGGGTGCAGTAGGTTTCCTTCTTGGTCCTACAGTTCTTATCATCATCATGGAAGTATTGAAGGTATTCGAGTTCGATAAGAAGATTGTTGATTACCTTACAAACTTCATTGGAAAGTTTATGCCAGATTCCAAGAAGAGAAGAAACAAGGCAAATAAGAACTTCAATCCTTCCAAAAAGGAAGCTTCAAAAGCAAAAGAAGCTCCTAAAGCAAAGGAAAACTGATAAACAAATTCTATGTACACAAAATAATCCTCCACTATCAAAGTGGAGGATTTTAATTTGCTTTAAACAAAGTAGTTATCAGTTTGAGTTAGGAAGAATACCGAAATCCTTATCTCCGTCTCTGCTTAAGAAAGACAACTCAGGAAGGATAAGGCCACCTGAAATCTTCATATAGAATCTCATCTGTGGATGAGGAACACTATCAAGAGGCTTCATTTTCTCATCGTAGATCTCTTCAGCAACGATAGGATCAACATATCCATCAGGACGAAGTACATTAAGTGTATCGCCCTTATAAAGCTTATTTCGCTGACTTACAATATGAAGTCCGTTCTCCTCGTCGTAGCCTTCAATTACGCCTACAACGAAAGCAGGCTTGTTATAAGTCTTATCGTATACCATCTGGGCATTCTCAGCGGCATTATCAAAGAAAAAGCCTGTTGCATAGTCTCTATGTACTACCTTATCAAGGAGTTCAAGCCAATTGCTGTTAAGGCCCATATTCTCTGGCTTTGTAACATTGTTAAAGTACTGTTCTACTGCCTCACGGTATACTTTTGTAGTAGCTGCAGCGTAGTAAGCCCCCTTAATTCTGCCCTCAATCTTAAAGCTGTTAACTCCAGCCTCAATAAGCTCAGGAACATGCTCTACCATACAGATATCTTTACTGCTTAAGATGTATGTTCCACGCTCATCTTCCTCAATAGGAAGGCCATCGTCAGGTCTCTTCTCCTCTACGAGCTGATAACCCCATCTGCATGGCTGTGCACAGGAACCACCATTAGAACGTCTGCCTGTATAGTAATTGGAAAGAAGACATCTTCCTGAATAGGACATGCACATTGCACCATGAACAAAGCACTCAAGCTCCAAATCCTCAGGAATCTTCTTACGGATAGCCTTAATCTGATCCAAAGTACACTCACGTGCAAGAACAATACGCTTTGCACCCATTCTGTACCAGAACATGCATGCTTCGCTGTTAGTTACTGATGCCTGAGTAGAAATATGAATCTCCAAATCAGGAGCAACAGCCTGTACTCTTGAAAAAATACCTGGATCAGATACAAGAACTGCATCTGCGTGTGCCTCATGAGCGATAAAGTCAATCTCCTGATCAACCATCTCAATATCAGTCTCAAGAGCCATAATATTCATTGTAACGTAGCACTTAACACCATGAGCGTGAGCGTAAGAGATACCTTCCTTCATCTCATCGTGATCAAAGTTACCACTAAAAGTTCTAAGTCCGAAATGCTTTCCAGACATATAAACAGCATCTGCACCATAAGCAATCGCTGTCTTAAGCTTTTCCAAGTCTCCTGCCGGACTTAATACTTCTACATTATCTCTAGAAACCATAATTAACCTTCACCCTGCTCTTCTTCATCACTTGGTGTTGGAGTAGGAGTAACAATACCGTCTGCCTCCCAATCCTGCTGCTGCCATATTTCCATATAACGATTAACGTTATTCTGATGCTCCTCGTAAGTTACAGCATAAGCTGTACCGCCATCACCAGTAGCACAGAAGTAATAGAAATTACAGTTAGGCTCTGGATAAAGTGCAGCCTGAATTGCATCAAGACCAGGCATACAGATAGGTCCTGGTGGAAGTCCTTCATGTGTGAATGTGTTATATGGACTATCCAAAGCAAGATCATCTACTGTCAAAACAAGATGTGGTTCAAGACCATTCATCTCTCTTAAGTAATTAATAGATGCATCAGAACCAAGATAATGGAGTGATATATCATCTGAATTAAGTCTGTTATGGAATACTGCAGAGATATACATCATATCAACTGCTCTGTTTGTCTCAAACTGAATAAGAGATGCAAGTGTCATTACTTCATCAAGAGACATACCAATAGCCGCAGCACGCTGATAATACTCATCATAAAGCTTAACGTTAGTGTTGTTAAGGAAAGTAGTTACAATCTGACGTGGTGTGGCATTAATATCGAATTCATATGTATCTGGGAAAAGATAACCAGAAAGGACGTGATCACGTTCTTCAGTAAGATTAATAAGGGATACGAACTCATAATCTACGAACAAATTAGGTGAATCCATACACTCATCTAATTCAGCATCGTCAAACTCAAGACCAGCCTCGTGAAGCTTAGCCTTAATCTGCTCGTATGTAATACCCTCTGGGAACGTGATAACTACACTTTCAGCCTTCTGTGTAAGAAGGTACATAATCTCATCGTAAGTAAGTCCAGGCACAAGATAATGAGTACCTGCTACGTAGGCACCATCAAAGCCGTTAACCTTACTCATGAGTGAGAAAATAAATGTATTATCGATAAGGCCCTGCTCGTAAAGGCTCGCTGCAATATCTGATGTCAAATCACCAGTCTTGATAAGAAGCGGAACCGCACCAGGTGTATCCTTATCGATATAGAAAGAACCGTCTTCAATACTCGCTTCAAGCGCCTCGAAACGCTTGTCCTGTGCAATGACGTAGTTATAGCCAAAATAAACTCCAAGCACAACAAAAGTAAACAGGAGTAAAACTACAACCAAAATACGTACAGCAACACGAAGTTTCTTCGAAAACATTAATTATTCCTTCATTTATTCTTGAAGAAGGATTATGCCTCTCTCTTCTTGGCTCTGTCCTTCATTCTCAAGTCAGTATTAAGAATCTTCTTACGAAGTCTAATATTCTTAGGTGTAACCTCACAAAGCTCATCGTCTTCAACAAACTCAAGGCACTGCTCAAGACTGTAGTTAAGTGGAGGTGTAAGTCTCATAGCATCATCACTACCAGCTGCACGCATGTTAGTAACGTGCTTCTTCTTACATACGTTAACTGTAATGTCTTCAGGCTTAGGGTTAATACCAACGATCATACCCTCGTAAACAGGTGTACCAGCACCAATTAAGAGTGCTCCTCTGTCCTGAGCATTATAGAGACCATATGTCATGGCATCACCACTCTCGAAGGCTACAAGAACACCGTGTGAACGTGTTTCAATCTCACCTGCGAATGGCTCAAAGCCACTAATTATGCTGTTCATTATACCATTGCCCTTAGTGTCGGTCAAAAACTCAGTTCTGTATCCGATGATACCTCTTGAAGGGATTCTGAACTCAAGACGAGCATATCCCTTATCAGGTGGAAGCATATTAAGAAGCTCTGCCTTACGTCTTCCAAGCTTCTCCATAACAGGACCTACGAAGTCCTCTGGAACGTCGATTACGAGGTCCTCAACAGGCTCACAAAGAACGCCGTCAACTTCCTTCATAATTACCTTTGGCTTAGATACCTGGAACTCATATCCTTCTCTTCTCATTGTCTCAATGAGGATAGAAAGGTGAAGCTCACCACGGCCCTTAACGATAAATGCCTCTGTTGTATCTGTCTCTTCAAGTCTCATAGAAACGTTTGTCTCCATCTCCTTAAAGAGTCTGTCACGGAGGTGACGTGATGTTACGTACTTACCTTCCTTACCAGCAAATGGACTGTCATTAACTGAGAATGTCATTGCGATAGTAGGCTCATCGATATTTACGAATGGAATAGCCTCTGGGTTAGCTGCATCACAGATAGTGTCACCGATGTTGATATCAGGGATACCAGCAACGCAAACAATCTCACCGATTGAAGCTGACTGAACTTCCTGACGGCCAAGGCCCTGGAATCTCAAAAGCTTAACGATTCTGGCATTACGCTTGCCATCCTCACCATATGTAACGATAGAAACGTTCTGGTTCTGTGAAATAGTACCACGCTCAATTCTACCAATTGCAATACGTCCGATATATGGATCTGAATCGATATTAGAAACGAGGAGCTGCAATGGCTCTTCTGGCTCACCATCTGGACATGGTGTGTGCTCAACTACTGCATCAAGAAGTGGCTGGAAGTCAAGCTCCTTGCCCTCCTGATACTCCTTAAGGTCAAGAGTAGCAACACCCTGCTTACCTGATGAATATACGATTGGGAACTCGAGCTGATCGTCGTCAGCACCAAGCTCGATAAAGAGGTCGAGAACCATGTCTACAACCTGGTTAGGACGTCCGTCTGGACGGTCAATCTTATTAATACATACGATAGGCTTAAGTCCCATCTCAAGAGCCTTACGAAGTACGAATCTTGTCTGTGGCATTGGTCCGTCGTAAGAATCTACTACGAGAAGAACTGCGTCTACCATCTTAAGAACTCGCTCAACCTCACCACCGAAGTCAGCGTGTCCTGGAGTATCTACAACGTTAATTCTGATATCCTTGTACTGGATAGCAGTGTTCTTTGCAAGAATTGTAATACCTCTTTCTCTCTCGAGGTCATTACTATCCATTACCTGCTCAACAATCTGCTCGTTCTCACGATAAATACCTGCCTGCTTAAGCATTGAGTCAACGATAGTTGTCTTACCGTGGTCAACGTGAGCGATAATTGCTATGTTACGCATATTTTCAATCTTTGCCATAAAATACTCCTTAGGCGTTATTACTCTTAATAATATAAATAAGTCCGATATCTATTTTCCTACTACTTATGCGCTTTTGTTACTCGTCACTTTACACAAATTATTGTGCGTCATCGCCCTTCTTATTACGCAAAAAGAAACGGATTGGAGTTCCCTCAAAACCAAAGTTCTTTCGAATCTGATTCTCGAGGTATCTCTCGTAAGAAAAGTGTGAAAGTTCCTTGTCATTTACAAAGAGTGCAAATGTTGGAGGATAAGATGAAACCTGCGTTCCATAGTAAATCTTTAAGTGCTTACCCTTATCCTGTGGTGTAGGTACCATAGCGATAGCCTCGTTAAGCATATCGTTAAATACACCTGTTGTAAGACGGCGTCCTGCCTGCTCGTAAGAAGAAGCAATCTTCTCCCAGAGCTTATCTACACGCTGGCCTGTCTTTGCAGAAATGAAGATGATTGGAGCGTAATCCATAAATGCAAAACGATCTCTTACAATCTTTGTCATTTCCTCGAGAGTACCTGTTGTCTTATCTACAAGGTCCCACTTATTGATACAGATAATACAAGCCTTACCAGAATCGTGAGCAAGACCTGCAACACGTGTATCCTGCTCTGTAATACCTACAGTAGCATCGATAAGAATTACGCATACGCTTGCGTGGTCAATTGCTGACAAAGCACGTACCATTGAGTACTTCTCGATAACGTCCTCAATACGGCTCTTCTTACGCATTCCGGCAGTATCTACGATAGTAAACTTACCGTACTTATTGTCTACCATGGAATCGATGGCATCACGTGTTGTACCAGCAATATCAGAAACGATACTTCTGTCCTCACCTGTCATGTAGTTTGTAAGAGAAGACTTACCTGCATTAGGGCGTCCGATAAGAGCAACACGGATTCTGTCATTCTCGCCTTCGCCTTCCTTCTCCTCAGGGAACTCAACGAAAATAGCATCGAGGAGATCACCGATACCAAGTCTGTGAGAAGCTGAGATTGGAATTACATCACCAAGTCCAAGGTTATAGAACTCATAAATCTCTGCTGGTGGTTCACCAACCTTATCACACTTATTAACAGCAACTACTACTGGTCGCTTTGACTTTCTAAGCATAACTGCAATCTCGTGATCTGCAGCTGTAAGACCTGACTTTAAGTCACACATGAAAAGAATAACGTCAGCAGTCTCAATAGCGATTTCAGCCTGAAGACGCATTCCCTTAAGGATTACATCGTCACTCTCTGGCTCGATACCGCCTGTATCGATCATAGTAAACTCACGCTCACGCCAGATTGCGTTAGCATAAATACGGTCACGTGTTACACCAGGTGTATCGTGAACGATGGAAATTCTTTCTCCGTAAAGAGTATTAAACAAAGAAGACTTACCTACATTAGGACGTCCTACAATTGCAACTACTGGTTTACTCATCCTTATCACCTCATAAGTATTGATCTCTTAAGATCATCATCGCGTTATCCCCACCCTGTGCTACATGGAAAGGAATACCTGTCTTTTCTATTACTTCATCAAGAGTAACGTCATCGAGGAAGATGTCCTCATCAGCCTTAAGCATACAATGCGAAATCATAATCATATCTGGCTTACCTTCACGCGCTACCTTCTCATTAACCTGCTTAATGATGTCGCCTCCGGTAAGAAGACCTGTTACCGTAATTGTATGTCCAAAGAAGTCATTTAAGATTGCTACAGTCTCAAACTCGACTCCAAAGACCTTACTCATTCTTAAATCATTGTTCCTATGATATTCTAATGCGTCTGTACCAACAAGTTCCCAGACCTTATGCTCAGGAGAAATCTCCTTTATACCATATTCCTGCTCGTATCTTGTAAGAAGTTTGTCAGATTCATCAATATAATTGGATACAAGACCTACGCCATTTTCAAGCTGTGGGTAACCCTCGTAGTCCTCTGCTGGTGGTATAGGAAGTTCAGCTCTGATATAAAACTCATCGCCGGCATAGAACAATCTTGTTCCTCGTGTCTCCAGGAAATACTTCTGCCACTTATTTACAATGTCGATTACAGCTCTTGCTGTCTCTTTGTTATAGCGCTCTACCTTAAAAAGGCCATTCTCATCTCTAAATTTTGTAAGCCCTACCGGAACGCATGCAATGGACTTAATAGAATCTCCAAACTCAGAAAGATCTCGAAGTGACTTCTCCAAAATCTCACCGTCGTTGATACCAGGACACAAAACGAACTGGCAGTTCATCTCAATACCTTCAGCAGCAATCTTTCTCATCTTATCGAGAAGCTGGTCTGCAAAACGGTTATGAAGCATCATCTTACGTGTTTCACCGTCAGTTGCATGTACTGAGATATTCATTGGAGACAAATGGTAGCTCAATAATCTGTTGAGCTCCTCTTCACTCATATTAGTGAGTGTTACATAATTACCCGTTAAAAAAGACATACGCATATCGTCATCCTTAAAATAGAGACTCTTACGCATGCCCTTAGGTAACTGATCAATAAAACAGAAAATACACTTATTGTGACAGCTATATGAGCTGCACATCATAGGGTCCTCAAACTCAAGACCCAATACTTCGTCCTCATCCTTCTCAATCTCAACAGTCTGCTCACACTGCTCATCATCAAGAAAGAAAGTAAGAGTTAAGTACTCTTCCTTCTCAAGGATACGATATTCAAATACATCCATGATTGGTTTGCCATTTATCTGTAGCAAAATATCACCCGGCTTAACTCCGAGTTCATCACAGATACTTTCTGGTAAAACATTACTTACCTTTGTGTATTTAAATTTATCGTACTTTCCCATTGAGATTAAAAATCAATAAAAAAACGGCACTCATGTGAGTACCGTCTTGTTATCAGCTTTAAAATACGAATTAAACTTCTTCGCCAACTGCAATAACCTGCTTGCCATCAAGATAACCGCAGTTCTTGCAAACCTTACGGCGAAGCATCTTAGAATGACACTGAGGGCACTCTACAAAACCTGGAACCTCGAGCTTCCATGCACTACGATGACGGGAAGTTCTTGCCTTTGACCACTTACGCTTAGGATGTGCCATATATTTCCACCTCCGATATTTGGAATTACTTTATACTTCTTCACAAAATGCAAAAACGATTATACAAGGTAGTCCTTACTTTTGCAATAGCAAATTTATAGAAAATACATTTTTTGCATCTTTATCTTCAAATGTCGACATATAATAGCATATTTCGAACCTAGGCGCTAGAACAGAAGGCATATTTATATAGTCTGTTTTTATATCTACATTAATATTTCCATAAGGAGTTCCAACAACACCCTTTGTAGGCTTTGATGTATCAAAAGAAAGCTTACTTGTAATTTCGCCTGTTCTTCTGATTTCTGCGACGCCAGTTTCCTTATCCATTAAAATCTCATAGAAGGATTCCTTCTTATCGCCTTCGTGGAGCTGCTTCCACTTAATCTTTAATATAGCAGAAGTCTCATCGTACATTGCATATGTTCTATAAGGCTTCTCAAAGACATTAGTTGTAATTTCAATTTCTCTTCTCATTACACGTACTCACTTACATCGTAACGATCAACTGTAACGCGCTTGGTACCCTTTGGAAGGCCCTGTCCTAAGAAAGGAGCAGCAACATTCTCGAAAGTAGTAGCATCGTCGCTTGTATAAAACTCGTGGATTGCAGCAGAATCGTCGCAGGAAATGCCTTCCTTAATAATTCTGTCTCTTACTACAGAGGCAACACTTACGCCTGAATTAATGAGAGTTACGTCCTCACCCATTTCGCGCTGAATTGCATCCTTTAAAAGAGGATAGTGTGTGCAGCCAAGAACGAGAGTATCTACTCCAAACTCCTTTACAGGAGCTAAATAACGCTTAACTACGGCCTCTGTAACCTCATTATCCCACCAGCCGTTCTCTGCAAGAGGAACGAAAATAGGACAAGCCTGAGTAACAATAGAAAGATTATTTAAAGCAGTCTCATTAACACCCTGGTTAATAAGCTCAAGCGCCTTCTCTCTTACTGCTGTCTCGTATCCGCCAGAAGAGATTGTAGACTGTGTTGCAATAATTCCAACCTTACCGTTTGTTGTAGTCTTTACGGCAGCCTCTGCGCCTGGATATACAACCTCGATTACAGGAACCTTAGAATACTTCTTTAAAATCTTATATGCATGTGTACTTGCAGTATTGCAGGCAATTACAATCATCTTTACGTTCTTCTCTTCAAGAAAACGCATAATCTGAAGACAATACTTAATGATTGTATCGTGAGACTTTGTACCATAAGGAGTTCTTCCGTCGTCACCAAAATAGATAGTGCTCTCATTTGGAAGGAGCGCCATTATCTCGCGAAGAACTGTAAGTCCTCCGATACCTGAATCAAAAACACCAATTGGTCTGTTATCTGCCATATTTCTTTGACTTCTTTCTTAACTCATCAACATCTACTTCGTAACGTGGCTCGATAGAAAACTTTCTTCCTGAAAGCTTTGTATGAACATTATCAGCAGGAATATTCTTCATAAGAAGTGTTGTAGCAAAAAGCTGCTGATACTTAACCTTGCCACCATTTCTGCTCTTAAAGCCCATATTAACCTTGTTACGGCCATAGTTACCGTCACCAATGATTGGATAACCCATATGAGCGAACTGAGCTCTAATCTGGTGAGTTCTGCCTGTTACGAGTTCGCACTCAAGCTCAGCCACATCCTGTCCCTCAGGACCTGCGTGCTTAAATACCTCAAGCACTCTATAACGCGTTGTAATATCGAGGTCACCTGGCTTTGGCACGTCATGTACATATACGCTGCCGTTAGGAGTTTTCTCAAGATAAGCAGAAACTTCCTTCATGATTAAATCATCAGCGCAGAAAACAACCTCACCCTCATCAGGTACGCCAATAACAAGACAGCGGTATCTCTTTACGAGCAAATCATTCTTAAAAAGCTTGATTGCATCTTCCAAAGAGCGCTTGTCCTTTGCAAGCATAACGAGGCCACCAGTATTCATATCAATACGGTGTACAAGCTCCATATTACGGTTACCTGTAGACTCTCTTACGATATCGATAAGATTGTCTTCGCCAGTATTCTTACCACTATGTACAGCAAGACCCTGTCTCTTATTTACAAGGAACAAACCATCAGTCTGGGCTGCAACCTTATAATCAGGATCTTTTTTCTTCTCAGGAATCTTATCTCCCTCACCATCAAAAAGAGAATCAGGAAGCCATACTTCAATATTCTGTCCTTCTAAAACAGCGATATCTGAAGAAATCTTCTTTCCATCAACACGAATATCCTTGTGCTTAAGCGCCTTATATAAATCAGCTGCCTTAAGTCCAGGGAAAGCCTTTGTTGCTGCCTTAACTACATGAAGGCCATTAAGTTCAGAACTAACTACGAAATTTCTCATGCTGTCAAACCAAAGAATGCACCAAAACCAAGATAGCTTAATGTTGCCATAATGATACCTGCGAGAAGTACGCCGCAGATTACAGCCTTAACGCTTGTCTTAAAATCCATATCAAGAAGTGAAGCTGCAAGTGTACCTGTCCATGCGCCTGTTCCAGGAAGTGGAATTCCAACGAAAAGCAAAAGCGCCCAGAAAAGACCCTTACCAGCCTTGGCCTTAAGTTTTTCTCCACCGCTATGGCCCTTCTTCAAACACCATGTAAAGAACTTACCAATAACTGGCTTATCGCATCCCCACTCAAGTACCTTTCTTGCGAAGAAGAAAATTACAGGTACTGGAAGCATATTACCAACAATACAAATTGGGAAAGCATAGTAAAGCGGAATCTGGAAACCAGCCGCATATATAAGAGCTCCTCTAAGCTCAACAAGAGGAACCATTGAAATCAAAAAAGTAATAATGTAATGAATCATATAAAACCCCATTAAATGAAAATCTATCATATTTTACACTTTTAACGCGAACTTGTCATATCATGTGTTATCATCTATATGTTTAATTTTCTTATATTAAAGAGGTTATGTTTATGAAATTAATCAAGAGACTTATTTCAGTTGCACTTGCTGCATCAATGCTTTTAATCGGCACAAGTTGTGTTAAGTATGAGACTGGTGAGACACAGCCTTCAAGAGCTTCAGAAGGCATCGGTATGCACCACGCTGAGATTGACGTACAGAACTACGGAACAATCGCACTCGAGCTTGATGGTGATACAGCTCCTATTACTGTTCAGAACTTTATGGATCTTGCAAACTCAGGTTTTTATAACGGACTTACATTCCACAGAATCATGGACGGCTTCATGATTCAGGGTGGCGACCCAGACGGTAACGGTATGGGCGGCAGCGGCACAAATATCTATGGTGAGTTTACAAACAATGGTCACGAGAACCACATCTCACACGTAAGAGGTGTTATCTCAATGGCTCGTGCAAATGACTATAACAGTGCTTCATCACAGTTCTTTATCGTTCAGACAGATTCATTGTTCCTCGACGATAACTATGCAGCATTCGGTTATGTTACATCTGGTATTGAAATCGTTGATCAGATTTGTATCGATACTCCTGTTCAGGACAACAACGGTACAACATTGCCTGCTGATCAGCCAATCATCACAGAAGTACGTATCATTGACTAATTATTTAAAACTGGGTGGTAATAAAATAAAAAATGGATATAGAAAAGGAACTTCAAAAGCAGTTAATCGACGAGCGTGAAACTCGTGCTTTTAAGGACTCTTATAAAAATGAGATTAGTTTTTACGATCTTATCGCTAATGGCGAATACGATAAGCTTGTTGATGCTCTCAAAAGAATCAAAGAGTCTCCAAATCGTCGTGGCGTTTTAAGTAAGAATGACTTAACTAATATTAAGTACCATACTATTGTCATGACTGCTTTGGTCAGCCGTTTCTGCATTGAATCCGGCATGGATATTGCTATCAGTTATTCACTTAGCGATATCTATATCAGACAAATCGATAAGGCTACTTCTGTTTCCGAAGTAGAAAGATTAAGCGATGAGATAGCAATGGATTATTGTAAGCGTATGCGTGACAGCGTAAAGAAGGCTGTCATTTCACGCCACGTGGTTCTTGCTATCGACTACATAAGAACTAATATCCAGGATAACCTTAGTGTTGAAAGCATCGCGGATGCTCTCGGAATCAATCCTAGTTACTTAAGTAAGCTTTTTAAGCAGGAACTTGGAAAGACAATCAGCCGCTATATCCGTGATGAGAAAATCTCTATCGCCTGCAATATGTTAAGACACCTGGACGAATCAAGTTTGAGCATTGCAACATATCTTGGTTTCTCCTCACAAAGTCATTTTATTCAGGTATTTAAGAAAGAGACTGGTTTCACGCCAGAGGAATATCGTAAGAAGAATTATCATCAGAGTTGGATTGGCGATGGGCAGAAGCGATAAGGATTTAGAACTAAACGAACTTAAAAAGGCAGCAATTAGAAGCATTTCAATTGCTGTCCTTTGTTTTATCCTGGCAGGAATTCTGTACTATATTTTCATCAGACTTACAGGCCTTTCCCTTCACTGCATTATCTACGATATAACGGGCTTTAAATGCCCTGGATGCGGTTCAACAACAATGTTCTTACATCTTGCCAAATTCGAGTTCAAAGAGGCCTTTAAAGCCAACTGGTACATGATTTGTTGTGGTCCGCTTATTGTTTCTGATATTATATACATCGCTTATAAAGATCTTATTAAGCAGAAAACGGGTATAAAAAACCACTTATTTTCCGCGATTCTAATTGGAATTGGAGTCATTTTTTGTATAATAAGAAACATATGACACAACATATTACATAAAGGGAGGAAATAAAATGAAAACTTGTAATTCTTGTGGTGCACAGATGAATGATAACGATCGTTTCTGCATGAGCTGCGGAGCTGATCAGAGAATTGAGAACGCAGCTCCAGCTGCAGAGCCAGTTACACCAGTTGCAGAGCCAGTACAGCAGACATATGAGGCTCCTGTACAGCAGACATACGAAGCTCCTGCACAGTCCTACTCATACGATGCTTCATCATCATCAATTCCTGGTGAGGATCCTGCTCACGGTTTGGCAGTAGCTTCACTCGTTTTGGGTATCATCGGACTTCTTTGCTGCACACCATGTAGCCTTGTAGGTCTTATCCTTGCTATCGTAGCTAAGAGCAAGGGTTCTAAGAGTGGTATGGCAACAGCAGGTATCATACTCGGTGCAATTGGAATTGCATTCTCAGTCATCATACTTATCCTTAACGCACTTGGATACGCTTCATTCTACATTAACTACTAATTAGAATAACAGTTAACAAAACAATTAACCCCTTCCTTAATCGGAAGGGGTTTTCTTATGCTTATTTTTACTTTGCCTTACGACAATAACTAATGGCACATTTCTCGCAATGCTTTTGACACTCACCGCACATAATGCATTCGCGGTCTCCTACCGCCTTAACATCCATCTTACAGTTTCTAACGCAGGCATTACAGTGATTACACTTAGATTCATCAACCCTGACGTTAACGATCGAAATCCTGTTAAACAAAGAATAAAATGCTCCAAGAGGACAGATAAACCTGCAAAAACTTCTGTAAACAAAAACTGTAGCAGCAAGGATTAATATCGCTAATGCAAGTTTCCATACATATAAACCACCAACAATTCTTCTTAAAGAAGCATTAACAAGAACAAGTGGAATACCAGCCTCAATTGTTCCTGCAGGACAGATATATTTACAAAATCCAGGAACCGCTAATAAGAGCGGAATCACTATTACAAAAACAATTAAAATCACATATTTAAGATAAGAAAGAATTCTGGTAAAACGGCTCTTCTTGAGTTTTGGTGTTGGGATCTTATATAGAAGCTCCTGCAGGAAACCAAACGGGCACAAAAAGCCACAAATAAACCTGCCAAATAAAACGCCAAACAAAAGAAGTAATCCGAGTATATAATATGGAACTTTATTTTTACTGGTCACCAGAGCTGACTGGACACTACCAAGAGGACATCCGGCAATAGCACCAGGACAGGAATAGCAGTTAAGTCCTGGAACGCATGCACCTTTAATCGGCCCCTGGTAAATTTTGCCATTCATAAATCCAAGGAAATTGGCGTTATATAGCAGTGCAGAAACAACCTGTATAATACGTCTCTTCTTCTGCATCAGCCTATACCTATACACTCATAGCAAATGTAGATTGCCTTTGTCATAACATCTCTTACATCGTTTTGCAGGATACCTAAGACAATCAGGGCAATTGCTGCTACAAGTATTATTCCTCTTATTATGTTCTTCTTACTTATCACTTAACCCTCTGAACCACTTGCAAGTATTCTATCAATTGTTTCTGCATACAATCTATACTGTGCATCAGCATCGCGTGCACCAGTAAATGTCTCACGAACGATACCATTCTGATCAATAATCACAGTATAAGGAATTCCTTCGATAGGATAAAGATTGCAGATTGATTCATCTACATCGTACGCAATTGGGAAGATATAACTATTAGCAATTCTAAAATCGTCAACAGTATCTTTACTCTCTCCCATATTAATTGCAAGAATAGAAATCTTATCGCCATAAATCATATATAGCTCCTGGAATGCAGGCATCTCTCCTACACATGGGTTACACCATGTTGCCCAGAAGTTAAGAACAACAACCTTACCTTTCTGCTCTGACAAAACGAAATCACCGCCAGTTGAAAGCTTGGCATAAAAATCAGGTGGCAAATCACCATATCCCAAAGACTCTGCTCTGACTGAATGAATCTCTTTTCTTGTAGAGCAGGCTACAAGAGAAAAACAAAAACAACAAGTTAATAAAACCGCTAAAATTTTCTTTGTTAATTTAATCATACTAATCCCCTAATCTATCCTTAAATAAGCACGTCAATTACGCCTGAATATTCTTCGTACTGTGTCTGAGCATCGTCCGCTCCAGTGAAAGTCTGAGCAATTCTGCCCTCTTTATCAATAATAACTGTAAATGGAATACTTCCTGAAGTGTAAAGATGTCCTACCTGGCCAGTAGAATCAACGCCAACAGGAAAATTCAACTGATGACTGAGTTTAAACTCACTAACGGTCGCGAAATCCTCAGTGACATTAACGCAGCAGACAACAACTGAATCACCATAGTTGGAAACAATCTGATTAAATGCAGGCATCTCACGAACGCATGGACCGCACCATGTAGCCCAGAAATTAAGAACTACAACCTGGCCTCTATGATCCCCCAATCTGAACTCTCCACCAGTAGTGGTCAGAACATTAAAATCAGGAGCCTCGACTCTTAATGCTTCATCAATAACTTCTACATCGGAACTTTGACTGATGCAGCTGGTTAAAGACATAAGCATACAAAAAGACATAGCTAAAGCCAAAACTTTTCTCATTAAATGTTTCATAAAGCTTCTCCTTAAAATCTCTTTGACTCCTTCTCCCAAAGTATATCAAGCAAATTTTAATCAGAGCAAACATTCTATTCACTTTATGCGATAGATTAATAATAAAAGATAAAAAGTAATAAATAGAGAAACGAAAATGCGAAATAAAACGCAAAATTCATAAGAATCTGCGATTTACCAAATATCGATTACAACCATCTCTGGTCTGTTGAACACTCTTTTACCTGAAGACTCACGGCTTAATCCACGACTTATGATCATGATTGAATTATCAAGGACATAAAGTCCACCTGAAAATGCAGGAAAGAAACCCTGACCCCAGGCGTAAATACCATTCATAAGATATGGAATACGAATAACACCGCCATGTGTATGGCCGCTCAAAATCAAATCAAAATCCCACTGGTCATAGATATCCTGAAACTCAGGTCTGTGGGCCAAAAGGATTGACATTACCTCTTCATCACCCTGGTGATTGAGCATCCACATCTGACCTCGTACATAACCTTCGTCATGGTGTCTGTTATCCTGGGATTTCTTAACGAACTTGGCTGGATCCTGGATTCCACACAAATCAATAAGTTCACCATTAACGCTGATACGAAGTGAAATATCTCTTAATACAACGACATTATTCTCATTGAGAATACGTCTCTGATCTCTTTTAAAATCGCTGGAAGCCCAACAGTCGTGATTACCACTGATATAGTAAACAGGATAACGTTCAGCTAATCCCTGGATTACAATCTCTGTATTTGTATTCTCAATTTCATCATCAAAAATATCGCCAGTTAAAACAACAATATCTGGGTCAGCCTCATAAACCGCATCAAGAAGTTCGTGCTGATTCTCACCATAATTACATGAGTGCAGATCACTAAGCTGAACAATCCTAATATGATTATCCACCTTCTCTGTCTCAATATTATAGTGTCGAATAATTAATCTGTCAGACAGCGCATATAACGCCAACAGTGCCACCATAAGAACGATAACACCGATCTTAATTAACTTCGTATACTTCTTCAAAAAGGAACCCCTCAATCTATGCTTTAAATAGAATAACTGTTCCAGCTACTACTTTCAACTCAAAATTAACTATCAAATACAACGAAAAAGCACCACATAATGTGGTGCCTTAATTAACAAAAATTGAATCAGCCTATTAGAATGTAATCTTATAATCGATCTTCTTAGTAATGATATTAAATGCAATGATGTAAATTAAACATGCAGCAAGAACAAGAAGATTACCTGCAGGAAGATCAATAAATTCTGGAAGGTCATAGAAATTACAAAGCTGAAGTGAGGAGAAAATTGCACCAACATTAGCGTGCTCTCTCAAAAGAACAGTTACAGCAAATACTGCAATAATTACAATCAAATCAATTGAGAAGAAAACTCCGCCAATTGCAATTGTTCTACCCATAGAAAGCATATCGCGTCTGTGGAGAATCAAGATATATAACAACTGATAAACAATAGAAGCTGCCAACGCATAAAAACAACCCTTAATTACCATTTCATTCTCAGAAAACTTATTCACAAGTACGAATACGAGAACCATAAAGAAAGACAATTCATACAAAAGTCTGGCCTTACCCATACATACCTCCGATTACTCTCCAATAGTAACTTCATACTACATTAGCCCCTATAGTTTGTAAACAAATTTTAAATTATTTAAGTAACAAAAAAAC
>JAZUDM010000052.1:0-18572 GCA_045639635.1 Saccharofermentans sp.
GTTTACGATTTGGGTGACAGCCTTTTGATGGTTGTTACAGACAGAATTTCAGCTTTCGATGTTGTTTTCGATGAGCTCATCCCAGATAAGGGTAAGGTTTTGTCATCAATCTCAGCTTTCTGGTTTGATTTCACAAAGGATGTAATTCCTAACCACGTAATCTCAACAGATCCTAAGGATTACCCAATGGGTCTTGATAAGTACGCTGATGAACTCCGCGGACGTTCAATGCTTGTTAAGAAGGTTCAGATGCTCCCAGCAGAGTGTATCGTAAGAGGTTACCTCGAAGGTTCTGCTCTCAAGGAGTACAAGGCTAACGGTACAGTTGGCGGCATCAAGATGCCAGAAGGCATGGTACAGGGCGACAAGCTTCCTGAGCCACTTTTCACACCTTCAACAAAGGCTGAAGAAGGCCACGACATCAACATTACTTACGAGCAGCTCATCGAGCTCCTCGGTGAAGAAGACGCTAAGGCTTTGAAGGACGCTACTCTTGCTCTCTACAAGAAGGTTTCAGAGTACGCTCTTACAAAGGGTTTGATCCTTGCTGATACAAAGTTTGAGTTCGGTAAGATTGACGGTAAGCTCGTAGTAGCTGACGAAATGTTCACACCAGACTCATCACGTTTCTGGGACGCTGCTGACTATGAGCCAGGCCGTGCTCAGAAGAGCTTCGACAAGCAGTATCTCCGTGAGTGGCTCGAGACACTTGACTGGGATAAGACATACCCAGCTCCAACACTTCCAGAGGAAGTAATCAACAAGACAGCAGAGAAGTACGCTGAGTGCTACTCAAGACTTACAGGTAAGGAAATCTAATCTTAATGATCGCAATCGTAGATTACGGAATGGGTAACCTTGCTTCAGTAAGCAAGGCACTCATCTATTTACATGAGAAGGTAATAATTACCAATGATAAGGACGTCATTAGAAATAGTGACGGCCTTGTTGTTCCTGGAGTTGGTGCTTATGGCCCAGCAATGGAAGCTTTGAAGGCACATGACCTCATCGATTCCATTAAGGAATTTGCAGCAACAGGAAAGCCAGTTCTTGGTATCTGCCTTGGAATGCAGCTTTTCCTCGATTCTTCTGAGGAAGGTGCTAATCCTGGTGAGACAATTCCTGGACTTGGCCTTATTCCAGGCGTAGTAAGACTTTTCCCTAAGGAGAAGACAATCGATAACGGACTTAAGGTTCCACAGATGGGCTGGAATCAGCTTATGGACGTTAGCGGTTCACTTCTTAAGGAAGATGACTTCGTATATTTCGTTCATTCTTTCTACTGCGATGTAGAAAATAAGGATGACGTTGCTGCATATACTGAGTACGGAATTAAGTACCCATGTGCAATCGAAAGAGGAAATATCTTTGCTACTCAGTTCCATCCAGAAAAGAGTGGTGAAGCAGGTCTTCATATTTTAGAGAAGTTTGCAAGGAGAGCATCACGATGATTATTTATCCAGCAGTAGACCTTCTTGGTGGCAAGTGTGTTCGCCTTAAGCAGGGTAAGTACGATCAGGTAACTGTTTATAACGACGATCCAATCGCTCAGGCTTTTTCTTTTAAGGAAGCAGGCGCTAAGTGGATTCATGTAGTTGATTTGGACGCAGCTAAGTCTGGTGTTCCAACAAACCATGAGATTATTAAGAGAATCTCAATTGAGACTGGACTTATGGTTGATACAGGTGGCGGAATCCGTAACATGGATACTTTGAGAAGATGGATTGAGGATTACGGAGTATCAAGATGCGTAATCGGAACATCTGCAATCAAGGATCGTAAGTTTACAGAAGAAGCATTAAAGCTTTATGCAGATAAGATTGCAATCGGTATCGATGCTCACGATGGTGAAGTAGCAGTAGATGGCTGGACAGCAGGTTCTGGTGTTAAGGCTGTTGATTTCGCACTTCAGATGAAGGAAATCGGTGCACAGACTGTAGTTTTCACAGATATTTCACGTGACGGTATGCTTACAGGCCCAGCATTTGATTCAACAAAGGAACTTGTTGACGTAACAGGCCTTAATGTTGTTGCTTCAGGTGGAATCGGTTCAGACGAAGATATTATGTATATCAAGGGTTCTGGATGTGAAGGCGTTATCGTTGGTAAGGCTATCTATGAAGGAAGGGTGGATCTTAAGAAATGCTTACAAAGCGTATAATTCCATGCCTCGATGTTAAGGATGGCCGTGTAGTTAAGGGTGTTAACTTCGTATCTTTAAGAGATGCAGGTGATCCTGTTGAGTGCGCAAAGCAGTACAACCTGTCAGGTGCTGACGAACTCGTATTTCTTGATATCACAGCTACTTTGGAAGCAAGAGATACAGTAATCGATATGGTTAACCGTGTTGCAGATGAGATTTTCATCCCATTTACAGTAGGTGGCGGTATCAGAACTGTTGATGATATCAGAGCAATTCTTAATGCTGGTGCTGATAAGGTTTCTTTGAACTCAGCTGCAGTAAAGAATCCTGATTTCGTAAGAGAGGCTTCAGAGAAGTTTGGCGCTCAGTGCATCGTAGTTGCTATTGATGTTAAGAGCAGAGAAGATAAGGTTACATTCCCATCAGGCTACGAAGTAGTAATCGCAGGTGGTACAAAGCCAACTGGTATTGATGCTTTGTGGTGGGCAAAGGAAGTTGTTCGTCTTGGCTGCGGTGAGATTCTTCTTACATGCATGGACAAGGATGGAACAAAGAGTGGATTTGATAATGTAATCACTTCACTTATTGCAGATAACGTACCTGTACCTGTTATCGCTTCTGGCGGAGCAGGCTGTATGCAGGATTTCTATGACGGAATCATTGATGGTAAGGCAGACGCAGTTCTTGCAGCAAGCCTTTTCCATTTCGGCGAGATTAAGATTTCAGATCTTAAGGATTATCTTGCTGATAAGGGAATCCCAGTACGTCGTATTTCTAGAGAGCTTGATATGTGGGCTCACATGAAGAAGAACAACGACGGCATGGTTCCAGCAATTACGGTAGATTATGAGACAAATGAAGTTCTCATGATGGCTTACATGAACTACGAGGCATTCGAGCTTACATGTAAGACAGGATATATGCACTACTACTCAAGATCACGTGACTGCCTCTGGAAGAAGGGTGAGACATCAGGCCATCTTCAGAAGGTAATCGAAGGCAGAATCGACTGCGATAAGGATACACTTCTTTATAAGGTTGATCAGACTGGAGCAGCATGTCACACAGGAAACCGTTCATGTTTCTACACAAAGATTGATGAGTGGGACGTAGATATTAAAGAATAAGTTAGGAGGATATATATAATGGATATTATTAAGGAATTATTCAGCGTAGTACTTGATCGTAAGGCAAACCCAGAAGAGGGTTCTTACACAAACTATCTTCTCACAAAGGGTACAGAGAAGATTGCAAAGAAGGTAGGCGAGGAGGCAGTTGAGACTGCAATCGCTGCTGCAAAGAAGAATAAGGAAGAGACAATCGGCGAAATCGCTGACGTAACATATCACTTGCTCGTTCTTATGGCAGATATGGATATCTCTCTCGAGGACGTTGAGAAAGAACTCCGTTCAAGAAGATAATTAAGAATATTCTTATGAATAAAAAAACACCTGCTTTTGAAAAAGCAGGTGTTTTCTTTTGCTTAAATAGCTGAATTACTAATTTGTGCTTCCTTATACTTTTTAACCTGAAGGAACTCAAAAACTGCAAATACTACATCAACGCAATAAACGAAATTTAAAAATCCGTATAAAGTTGCAATTCCACCAGTTGTTACTTTTTCTTTCTTTATTCTTGCTGCAAGTCCGATTGCATTAATACCAGTAGTAATAATAGTAAATAAATCAGCAAATACAGCAACGATTACAAATCCAACACCCCAGATAGTAAGTAAGACTCCGCAGGCACCAAGAATGAAATTAAAGATATATGCAGGAATATGAACTAACTTAATAAGCATATTGAGCTTGGCCATATCCTTGATATCAATCTTACCCCTGGCTGCGAGAATGGAATTTGCAATAGATCTAAAAAGACAGTAGAGATTAAAAACGATAATAGATCCGAATAAAAGACCAGACATAATGTTATCAGGAATTACTCTTATGTAGTTATCTGGATCTGAAGTTAATCCTATAAATAGTAATAATAATAAATAAGCATATGGATATAGAAATAATGGTAAGTTCTTGATATATTTATTCACGTGTCATCCCTCATTTCGATTAATTATGACATTATTTTAGATTATAAGAGCCCCTAGAAAAATAAAGGGGGATAAATATTATATTTACGTTGACACATTAGGTTACCCCGTGATAGAATAACGAACGCAAAACCCTTAGAGGTCTTTTTTTATTGTGTAAAAAAACGTGAAAGACCCATAGAAATGAGAGGAATTAATTATGGCAAAGGCTAGTGCTAGAGACAAGATTACACTTGCATGCGAAGACTGCAAGCAGAGAAATTATCAGACATATAAGAATAAGAAGAACAATTCTGAGAGACTCGAGCTCAAGAAGTATTGTCCATTCTGCCGTAAGCATACAGCACATAAGGAAACAAAGTAATATTTCTTTAATAGCTTTACGAGGTAATTAGGATGGCTGACAAGAAGGGAAAGAAGAAGAATATTTTCCAGCGTATCGGACAGCATTTTAAGGATGTTATTAAGGAACTCAAGTCGGTTACATGGCCTTCTAAGGAGAAGCTTAAGAATCTTTCTGCTGTCGTACTCGTCTGCATCGTATTTTTCGCTATATTTTTATCAATCATTAATTTAGGTGGTCACTGGATCCTTGAGAAGATTCACTTCTATGATCCAGCTGAGACAACAGTTGCAACTGAGGCACCTATTTCTATTGAGACAGTAGTAGAGACTACAGCTGCTGAGACTAGTGAGGAGGCATCTAATGGCTGATATTACTGAGGCTAGATGGTATGTAGTTCACACTTACTCAGGCTACGAGAAGAAGGTTAAGGATATTCTCGAGAAGACTGTAGAGAAGCGTGGAATGCAGGACATCATCCAGGAAATCTCAATTCCTGAAGAGGAAGTAGTAGAGATTAAGGATGGTAAGAAGAAGTCTATCAAGCGTAAGAAGTATCCTGGATACGTATTTATCAAGTTTGTTAGTAACTTCGAGAATCTTAAGGAAGGCGATGAGCCTACTACAGCTGATAAGGAGCTTTGGTATCTTATCCGTAACACACGTGGTGTAACAGGATTCGTAAGTCCAAACCCTAACAAGCCACTTCCTATCACAGATAGTGATTTGGCAGCTATGGGTCTTGCAACAGACTGGGTACCAGAGGTTGACTACACAGTTGGTGATGCAATTCGTGTTATCAGCGGACCTTTTGCAGACAGTGTTTGTGTTGTTGAAGAGATGAACACAGAGAAGCAGCAGGTTACAGTAAGAATTTCTATGTTTGGTCGTGAGACACCTGTTTCACTTGACTTTACACAGGTAGAAAAAATCTAAGTATACAAACGCTAACGCGTTGTAGATAAATTTATTTTGGGAGGTGGCCGCATATGGCTAAGAAAGTCACAGGTTACATTAAGTTACAGATACCTGCAGGCAAGGCAACACCAGCACCACCGGTTGGACCAGCTCTTGGACAGCACGGAGTAAACATTGCTCAGTTTGTAAAAGAGTTCAATGAGAGAACAGCTAAGGATGCAGGTCTCATTATTCCAGTAGTTATTACTGTATATGCAGATCGTACATTCTCTTTCATTACAAAGACTCCACCGGTACCGGTTTTGCTTAAGAAGGAGTGCAACATCGAGAGTGGTTCAGGAAAACCTAATACTCAGAAGGTTGCTACAATCACATTTGAGCAGTGCATGAAGATCGCTGCTATCAAGATGCCTGATACAAATGCTGCATCTGTTGAGGCTTGCGCTGAGATGGTTGCTGGTACAGCAAGATCAATGGGTATCGTTGTTACAAGATAATTGGAAAGGAGAATTACTATGAAATCTGGTAAGAGAACAGTAGAGCTCAATAAGCTCGTAGACAGATCAGTAGCTTACGATCCTTCCGAGGCAATTCGTCTTGTACAGGAGACAGGTAAGGCTAAGTTTGATGAGACAGTAGAACTTCACGTTCGTCTTGGTGTAGACTCACGTCACGCTGACCAGCAGGTTAGAGGTGCTGTAGTTCTTCCACACGGTACAGGACGTACAAAGAAGGTCCTCGTATTCGCTAAGGGTCCTAAGGCTGATGAGGCTAAGGCAGCTGGTGCTGAGTACGTAGGTGCTGAGGATATGGTTGAGAAGATTACAAAAGAGAACTGGTTCGATTTCGACGTTGTAGTTGCTACACCTGACATGATGGGTGTTGTAGGTCGTCTTGGTAAGGTTCTTGGTCCTAAGGGATTGATGCCAAACCCTAAGTCTGGTACAGTTTCAATGGACGTTACAAAGGCTATCAACGATATCAAGGCTGGTAAGATTGAGTATCGTCTTGATAAGACAAATATCATCCACTGCCCAATTGGTAAGGTATCATTTGGTCAGGAGAAGCTCGAGGAGAACCTCAAGACTATCATGGATGCTATCATCAAAGCTAAGCCAGCAGCTGCTAAGGGTCAGTACTTGAAGAACGTTTCTATCGCTTCTACAATGGGCCCTGGTATCAAGGTTAACGCTTCTAAGTTCACAGCTTAATTGCTTTTTGATCTAAATCGCGTTAAACTTACAAACAATTGAATATCCATTCATACCGAAGACAGCTGGATTCATTGAATCCCGCCGAGGTCTGAATTTCTTTTAGATTACTAATAGAAGATTCAAAACCCTCATGTCATTCGGCATGGGGGTTTTATAAATTCTAAAAAAGGAGGAAAACCGAAATGCCAAGTGAGAAGATTCTGGCTGCTAAGAAGCAGGTTGTTGCTGATCTTGTTGAAGCTTTCAAGGGACAGGCTACATTCGTATTTGCTTCTGCACGTGGTCTTACAGTTGCTCAGGACACAGAGATGCGTAACGAGCTCCGTAAGAACGGCGTAAAGTACCAGGTAATTAAGAACACAACACTTCGTCTTGTATTTAAGGAGCTCGGTATCGAAGGTCTCGATGATCTTCTTAAGGGTCCTACTGCAGTAGCTTATTCTGAGGATGTAGTTGCTCCAGCTAAGGTAATCGCTTCATTCGAGGAGAAGATTGAGGTTCTTGAGATTAAGGGTGGTATCATCGAGGGTAAGGTTGCTGATAAGGCAGGAATCATTGCTCTTTCAAAGGTACCAGACAAGGAGACTCTCTACAGCCAGGTTGTTTATGGTTTGCTTTTCCCATTTACAAAGCTTGCTATGCTCGTAAAGGCTGTTGCTGAGAAGGCAGAGGAGAACGGTGGTGTTGTAGCTACTGAGGCTCCAGCTGAGGAAGCACCTGCTGCTGAGGCACCTGTAGAGGCTGCTGAGGAAGCACCTGCTGAGGCATAATTTGCTTCAAGCAAAATTTAATTAAAAACAAAAATTTAAATCTATTAAATGGAGGAATTTTAAAATGGCTAATATTTCAGAAATCCTCGAGCAGATTAAGGCTCTTTCAGTAACAGAGCTTTTCGAGCTTGAGAAGGCAATTGAAGATGAGTTTGGTGTATCTGCTGCTGCAGTAGTTTCTGCTGCTCCAGCTGCTGGCGGCGCTGCTGCTGCAGAGGAGAAGACAGAGTTCACAGTAATGCTTAAGAGCTTCGGCGACGCTAAGATGGGCGTTATCAAGGCTGTTAAGGATGCTATGGGTCTTGGCCTTAAGGACGCTAAGGAGCTCGTTGAGAAGGCTCCAGTTGCTCTTAAGGAGAACGTTTCTAAGGACGAGGCTGATGAGCTTATGAAGAAGCTCGCTGATTGCGGCGCTGAGCTCGAGCTCAAGTAATATTAATTACTTAAATAGTCTATTTTATGCGGCGTGACCTTTATGGTCGCGCCGTTTCTTTTTTCCTGAAATAAAAACCCTTTAAATATGCTTGACATTAGGTTGCATCGCTGATAAAATTGTTGAGCATCGCGAAAGGCGATAGTCTCTTATGGCGGCATAGCTCAGTTGGCCAGAGCGTCCGGTTCATACCCGGCAGGTCGTAGGTTCGAATCCCACTGCCGCTACCATAAGATGGCCCCATGGTCAAGCGGTTAAGACGTCGCCCTTTCACGGCGGAGTGACGGGTTCGATTCCCGTTGGGGTCACCATCACTCTTACTCCTGATTATTCAGGAGTTTTATTTTGCCCAATTTCCCCTGAAAACCCGTATAATCATTATATTTTCATCAGCATTGATTTTTTGCCCATGTTATACTATATATGTGAAATATTGCGTTACAGCTAGTTAAGAGGAGAGATTTAATGCATATTAGAGTACTTACAAAGAAGTTGTTTTGTGTTCTTCTTTCGCTTGTTATTGTTCTTCCAATGATGGCGATGGCTGATCCAGACGGGATTGATTCAGAGGAAGATTATAATCACGACCTCGATGTTTTCCTTGCAGCTTTAGATGAAGAATACGAAGGGACAGGGAATCTCGAAGTTTATGAGGAGGACGAGGATAGCGATATTCTAACTCCTGACGAAGCTGATAGTATTGTTATTGAGGATGTAACTGAGGTTCCAACTGCAACAGAAGAAGTAGCAGAAGAGGAAGAATCAGATGCTGAATATAAGACTAACGATGCTGGCGTTATTGCTTTTGTTCAGAGACTTTATCTTTATGTAATGGACAGAGAAGCTCCATCTAACGGTACAGGCGTACTTTACTGGGCCAACAAGATTCTTGATGGTTCTGAGTCTGGCGGAAGTGTTGCAAGACAGTTCTTTAATTCTGTTGAGTTTAAGAATCGTAATGTAAGTAATGAGAAATATGTTGCAATTCTTTATAGAACATTCTTTGCTCGTGAGCCAGTTGGTGGTGGTTATAACTACTGGTTGTTGCAGCTAGACGATGGTAAGTCACGTCAGTTCCTTCTCGATAACTTCATTAAGTCAAACGAGTGGAAGGATTTTTGTGATTCTTACGGAATTGAATCAGGGGCACCTACTCCAACTCCAACAAGCACACCAACTCCTACTGCAACACCTACACCTCCAAACTTTGGTACAGGTATTGAAGGCTTTGTAAATCGTTTGTATTACTACTGCTTTGGCCGTATGAATACAGCTGGTAGTGAGAACTACTGGGTAAAGGCTCTGGCTAATAACGAGATTAATGGTTCTCAGGTAACTAAGAACTTCTTCTATAGCAGAGAGTTTACTGAGATTAGATCAAACCTCTCTGACGCAGAAGTAGTAAATGTGTTCTACAGAGTATTCCTTAATCGTTCAGGTGAGGGTACAGGTGCAAATTACTATATTGGACTTCTTAACGAGGAAGACGGCTTTGATAAGGTTTATAGAACTTTCGTAGCTTCCAAGGAGTTCTTTGATATTTGTGAAGCATACGGAATCGATGCCGGAGTATATGCAATTCCAACTGTAGAGCCACAGGCTATACGCTGGATGCAGATGAATAGTTACTATTTGAACAGATTCAATGAGGAGAGAAATCTCACTCCACATCGTACGTATTTGTCACACAATGTACAGGGTGCAACAACTGTAACAAGAAGTGTAACAATCAGTGACAGAGAGTGGCAGATTGTAGATGAGTTCGCAAGAACACACTTTAGTCCATATTGGACACCAGGTGAGAAGATTGGATACACAATGTGGTATATCAATTACTATTTCTCATATGGATATATTCCAAACTGCGGATATGCAGAGGCAGCACTTGTAAGACACCAGGGACAGTGTGCTCAGTATAACGGAGCAATCACAATCCTTATGTGTTACCTTGGCTTTGATGCAAGTGAAATTATGGGATACCGTGGAACAAGCATGTCTAACAAATGGCAGCACTTCTGGACTGAGGTAACAATCAATGGTGTTACTTACATGAACGAGACAGGTGAAGGTAGCTGGTATGTTGTTTGTCACTTGTATAGTGAAACAAGCAAGTACATCAAGAACGGTGTCGTAATGGGAAAAAGATAACGTAACTCAGGGGGATGGCTATGCCTATTTGGGATGAGGCTGTAAAAAAAGCAGAGCAGGAAGAACTTGAAAAGGCTTTGGAATCAGTAGGAACTGGTTCTACAAAGTCAACCAGGTGTCCTGGTTGTGGCGATACTTTGTTTTTCGATGCAAATTTCGGAAAACTTGCCTGCAGAAGCTGTGGTTCTGTATATAATCCAGCAAATATGTCTTTGAGCGGTAACTTTAGTGTCGGTGACAAGAAGGCTGCCAGGGAAGAGGATGCAGATAAGGTTGAGTATGTCTGCGATTCCTGTGGTGCAACAATTGTTAGTAACAAAGAGACTGCTGCGACATTCTGCGCTCACTGCGGAAGCCCAACACTTCTTAAGAGAAGACTTGAGCATGAATTTGCTCCTGATCTGATTATTCCATTCAGTGTTTCAAAGGAAGACGCATGTAAGCTCTTTAAGAACTGGATTAAGAAGCAGAAGATGAAGCCTTCTGATTTTTGCGCGAACTTTAAGCCTGAAGATAACATCATGGGTGTTTATGTTCCATTCTGGCTTATCGATGCTGAGGTTGATGGCGAACTTAGCGGTACTGGTTATCAGTTTACAAGCGATGGATATAACAAGTTTGCAATTAGCCGTCAGAGCAGATTTGGGTTAAGAAGAGTTCCTTTCGATGGTTCAAAGGCAATCGATAATTTCCTTATGCGTGCTTTGGAGCCTTTTGATTACGGAAAGCTTGAGTACTATAACGATAACTTCCTTCCTGGATTTTATGCTGAAAGATATACAGAGACGCCTCTTGATATTACAGAGACTATCGCGCGTCGTCTTGATAACTACGGTGCTGAGGCAGGAAAGCATCTTATGATGAACGACTACGATCACGTGGATAATGTTCGTTTGCATGGTTTTTCTGAAAACTATAAGTGTGCGTATGCAATGCTTCCTGTATGGTTTATTAACTACAAGTACCATGGTGTTACATACCAGTTTGGCGTAAATGGCCAGAGTGGCGAGGTAGGTGGAGACGTACCTGTTTCAGAAGGCTATAAGAGAATGCAGATTTTTAAGGCACTTTCTTCAGATATACTTTTCTATATTGGTGCTTTGATTATAATTGGTTTGGGCTTGTCGATTTTGTTTGCTATGCCTGAGTCAGAAGTTGGTATCTATATTATGCTTTTTGGTATTTTTGTACTTGTTGCACTTGTTAGTATTACATCATATAAACTCAAGTGGGCGACATTTGAGCAGACTACATCTTTGGATGCTCCTCCTGCTGTAGAGGAATATATTGATACAAGATTTGCATCAAAGATGCAAAAGCACGATGACATTATAGGTTTCTTTAGTGCTACACCAAAAGAAATTGATAATATGCGTGCTGCTGCAAGCGCAAACAAAATTGCACAGAAATCAAATAATACGACTATTCAGGTTCTTGCAAAACTTTGGAATAAGTCAATTGGAGATTAAGGGATGAAAATTCTTATTGTAGAAGACGATTTTACTATTGCTGATCAGATGAAACTTTCTTTGGTTAGCTGGGGTTATGAGGTGTTCTTAACAGAAGACTTCAGTGACCCATTAGCTGAGTTCAACAGGGTGAATCCAGATCTGGTTCTTATGGATATTACTTTACCTTTCAATAACGGATTCTTCCGCTGTCAGAAGATTAGAGAGGTTTCAAATGTTCCTGTAATTTTTGTTTCTTCTGCAGCTGATAATCTTAATATGATCACTGCTCTTAACATGGGTGGCGATGACTTTATTACAAAGCCTTTCGATTTGAATGTATTGCTTGTTAAGGTAAAGGCACTCCTTAGAAGAACTTATGAGTTCTCTTCCGGTGCTGCTGCTGAATCACAGTGTCCTGAGCACAGAGGTGCTACATATAATGTTGCAGATTCTTCTTTGACATACGAAGGCCAGAAGATTGAACTTACAAAGAATGAGAGCAGAATTTTAAACTGCCTTATTAACCGCAAGGGCACTATCGTATCCCGTAGCAGACTTATGGATGAGCTTTGGAACGATGACTGTTATGTCGATGAGAACACATTAAGTGTTAATGTAAACAGACTTCGTAAGAAGCTTGAAGAAGTAGGTCTTAACGACTTCATTGCTACCAAGAAGGGACAGGGCTACATAATTGAGTAATTATCTTAAAAAGAGACTTCCGTTCATTTTATGGTGGTTATCGTTTGAAGTAATTACATGGTTTATGTTCTTCATCTATAACATCAATATGACGCCTTTCTGGCACATGACAGGCATTTTCGCTATCGCCTTACTGTTTGCTGCCGGCATTGATTTTTCCAGATTGAATAGAAAGCATACGCTTCTTACAAATAAGCATATAGATCAGGTAGAGCCTTCGGATTATATCGAGAAAGATTACCAGGATATAATCGAAGAGCTTAATATGCTTAACCGAATCATTAAGGATAAGGCTACTACTGACTATAACGATATGCTTGATTACTTTACAGTATGGGCACATCAGATTAAGACTCCACTTGCTGCATTAAGTCTTACTGTACAAAATATTGAAGACGATTCCTTAAGACAGATGCTTCAGGCAGAACTTATAAGAACAGAAGAATACGCTGACATGGTTATGGGTTACTTAAGACTTCAGGACGACAGCAGCGACTACGTATTTGAAGAAACTGATATCAACGATGTTGTGCGTCAGGAAATCAGAAGGATGCGAACACTTTTCTTCAGTAAGAAGATAATGGTTTCTTTTGAACCATCTGAAGCACATGCGATCACAGATAAAAGATGGCTTGGATTTTGTCTTGGGCAGGTTCTTACAAATTCCGTTAAGTATTCAAATGGCGGTACGGTGACAATTACTGCTTCATCTGATTCTATTGTGGTTAAGGACGAAGGTATTGGTATTTCAGAGGAAGACCTTCCAAGAATCTTCGAAAAGGGTTATACAGGCTATAACGGAAGATCTGACAAGAAATCCACAGGAATTGGCCTTTATATCGTAAAGCGCGCCATGAACGCCATAGGCGGTGACATCCTGATTGATTCAGTACCAGGCGAAGGAACAACAGCAACACTTATAATTAAAAAATAAAGTATCAGGTCCCAATCTTACAAAAATGTAAGATTGGGCCTTTTCTTTGTAAGGTAATCAAATAGAACGGGTAAAAGTCTAGTTGTAATATAATCACGTAAATTGAAAACGCGTGTTAGATAATAAGAAATTTGGAGGTAAAACTTATGGCTATGCTGGAAGTTAAAAATCTTAAAAAGGTATATACAACTCGATTTGGTGGAAATAAAGTAACAGCTCTTTCAAATGTATCTTTTACAGCAGAAAAGGGCGAGTATGTAGCAATTATGGGTGAGTCAGGATCAGGAAAGACAACACTTCTTAATATCTTGGCTGCTCTTGATAAGCCAACTGAAGGCGAGGTTGTCCTTGAAGGCAAGAACTTAAATACAGTAAGTGACAGAGCTCTTGCAGCATTTAGAAGAGAGAAGCTCGGATTCGTTTTCCAGGACTTTAATCTTCTCGATACATTTTCAGTAAAAGACAACATTCTTCTCCCACTTGTACTTGCAGGCGAAAAGCATGGAGACATGGAAAAGAAACTCTTACCAATCGCAGAAAAGCTTGGTATTACGGAACTCCTCGAAAAGTATCCTTACGAGATTTCAGGTGGTCAGAAGCAGCGTGCTGCAGTAGCAAGAGCGATTATCACAAATCCACAGATTGTACTTGCTGATGAGCCTACTGGAGCTCTTGATTCAAAGTCTACAGATGAGCTTCTTGGTCTCTTTAATAAGATTAACGAGGATGGCCAGACAGTTCTTATGGTAACTCACTCAGTTAAGGCTGCTTCAACAGCTTCCCGTGTCCTTTTTATTAAGGACGGCGTTATTTTCCATCAGCTTTATAAGGCAGGACAGAGTAATGAAGTTTTCTATAGAAAGATTTCAGATTCTCTCTCAGCTCTTGTTGGTGGTGGTACTGTCGGAGGTGCTGACTAATGAGCAGTATTTATACTAATCTTGCGGTAAATTCGCTCTTTAAGAATAAGAATTTCTATCTGCCATACATATTATCTTCGGCAGTAATGATTACTCTCTACTATACTTTGCAGCAGATTGCATTAGATCCAGTTGTAAGAGGTATTCATGGCGGAAAAACTCTTACGATGATTCTTAATATTGGTCTTCCTGTAATTGCGCTTTTGTCAGTGCTTTTTATTGTCTACATGAGTTCTTTTATCATGAAGAGAAGAAAGAAAGAGATTGGCCTTTATAGTGTTCTTGGCATGGAGAAAAGACACGTAATCAGAGTCGTTTTTCTTGAGAATGTTATCGTTGCTTTAACATCTATTGTAAGCGGTATTATAGGTGGCGTAATTTTCGGGAAAACTGCACAGCTTTTGCTTCTTAAAATTTTGCATCAGGAAGCTGATTTAAGTTTTGTGTTTAGCGCTAAAACTTTGAAAAGCACACTTATTCTTTTCGTTTCAATCTTTGTGTTTATTCTTCTTAACTCTATAAGAGAGATTCTTTTTAAGAACACACTTTCTTATATCAAGGAAGAGCAGGTTGGTGAGAAGAAGCCAAAAGCAAGATGGTTTTTGGGACTAGTTGGTCTTGCTGTACTAGGTGTTGCTTATTATATGGCATGTACAGTGACTTCAGGTTCTGAAGCTATCACAAGATTTGTGGGTGCAGTAATGCTTGTTATTGTTGCTACATATATTCTCTTTGTTGTTGGAAGTATCGCAGTTCTTGAAATTATGAAGAGAAACAAGAACTATTACTACAAGACAAATCATTTTATCTCTGTATCAGGTATGTCTTACAGAATGAAGCGTAATGGTGCAGGTCTTGCTTCTATCTGTATTCTTAGCACTATGGTGCTCGTAATGCTTTCTTCTGTTACTACAGTGTTCTTTTATAACGATAAAGCTTTCGATGACAGATTTATCTATGATTTCGGTGTTAATGCTGATGATTATAAGCATGTTGAAGGTAACGAAGACTGGGATACTGTAGATTATGATAACCAGGAAATTATTGATCAGATTTATGCTGCAGCTGATATGGCAGATGTTACTGTAACTGATTTGGTTAGATATAAGACATATTGCTACTATGGCGACTATAGAACTGATTTTATTGGTGCTAACCCTGATTTTAATGGTGAGTATGTTGAGTACTGGCTTATATCTAATGAAGATTACAACACGATTAACCATGCAAACCTTGAGCTTTCAGAAAATCAGATGGGTTATTGCTTTATGAGTGGTAAGTTCAGCTTTGATAAGAATGTCGATATCGAAGGCGTTGGTAATTATGAACTTATAGCTTTGGATGAAAAGCCACTTATTATGCCAGGTGAATATACTTCTACATGTCTTGATGTCTGTTTTGTTGTAGTTCCAGATGAACTTGGTATTAACTCTTATGTTGATTTGCTAAATACCTTGTGGGCTGCTAATGATCCGGATTTTTATCCTTTCGATAATGTTTTGAGACAGACATACTTCGCATTTAATGTTGAAGGTGGAGATGAAGAAGAACTTCGTTACTTTAATACTTATAACGAAATGTACTTAGATCCAATTCCTGATGATTTGCTTTCTGAGTACAATACTAACTTGGGCAGATACGATGGAGTATATCGTTCAATCTTTAGCTCAATGCTTTTTAGACAGGTTTTCTATAACATGTATGGCGGATTGTTCTTCCTCGGAATTTTGCTCTCAATTGCATGCGTAGTCATCGCTGTTCTTATCATGTACTTTAAGCAGCTTCTTGAAGGATTTGAGGATGCAAAGCGATTTACAATCATGAAAAAGGTTGGACTTACTAACGAGGAGATTAAAAAGTCAGTATATTCACAGATTGTTATGGTTTTCTTAACTCCGCTTATCGCAGCAGGTGTTCATACAGCATTTGCCTATAAGCTTGTAAAAAGTTTGATTGTCCTTTTTGGTATTACAAACATTGACGGATACTTTGTAATTCTCCTTCTCTCAATGCTCGTGTTCATGATTTTCTACGGCATTGTATTCTGGATTACAAGTCAGAAGTATTTTGAGATTGTTAATAAAGCAGAGAATGCAGTTTAAGAAACTTTCTAAGTCCCTGGATTGATTGAAATCCGGGGATTTTATTTTCAATTTGTTTGATTTTGATTAATTTTTTCTGCGCTATAATTTTAATAGATTGTATGCGGGGAAGGTTTTATGAAAGGAATAATACTTGCAGGTGGCTCAGGTTCACGAATGCATCCTTTAACACTGGTTACAAGTAAGCAGCTTTTGCCTGTTTACGATAAGCCTATGATTTATTATTCTCTTTCAACTTTAATGCTTTCAGGAATTAAAGATATTCTTATTATTTCAACTCCGGAAGACACTTCAAGATTTGAAAGTTTGCTTGGAGATGGAAGTCACTTTGGAATTAATCTTTCCTATAAAATTCAGCCTTCTCCTAACGGTCTTCCAGAGGCATTTATTCTTGGCGAAGATTTTATTGGCGACGACTCTGTTGCCATGATTCTAGGCGACAATATTTTCTATGGCCCGGACCTTAAAGAAGCGCTTTTAAAAGCTACTGATAATGCTCAAAATAACAGGGCCACAGTGTTTGGCTATGAGGTAGAAGATCCAAGAAGATTTGGCGTTATGGAGGTTCAGGATGGAAAACTTATTTCCATCGAGGAAAAGCCAGAAAAGCATAAAAGCAACATCGCCATGATGGGACTTTATTTCTATCCAAAAGGTGTATCAGAAAAGGCGAAATTACTTAATCCTTCGAAGAGAAATGAACTTGAAATAACGGACCTTACTTCAATATATATGAGTGAGGATAAAGTTGATCTGGAAATGCTTTCTAAGTCACATACATGGATAGATGCAGGCACTATTGAAAGCCTTATGGATGCATCTAATTTTGTAAGAAGACTTAAGGCAGAAGATGGAATTATTATCGGGGACCCGGAGATAATCGCTAAGGAGAATAACTGGATTTAATTTATGAATTTATTGGTTACAGGCGGCGCCGGTTTTATCGGTTCAAACTTTATTAAATACGTCCTTAAAAATTATAAGGATGATACTATTTTGTGCCTCGATAAACTCACATATGCAGGTAACATTTCAACATTAAAAGACGAACTTAACGACGAGCGATTTACATTCGTCAGAGGCGATATCTGCGACAGGGAATTGGTGGATAATTTGTTTAAGAATAATTCCTTTGACGCCGTAATAAATTTTGCTGCTGAGAGTCATGTTGATAAGTCTATAGAAAATCCTGAGGTGTTTTTAAGAACAAACATAATTGGCGTTGAAGTTTTGATGGATGCTGCAATTAAATACGGCAATATAAGATTCCACCAGATTTCTACAGATGAGGTTTACGGTGATCTGCCACTTGATAGAAAAGACCTTAAGTTTACTGAGGATAGTCCAATAAAACCTAGTAGTCCATATAGTTCTTCCAAGGCATCTTCAGACCTTCTTGTAATGGCATACGTTCGTACCTATGGGCTTAATGCAACAATTTCAAGATGCTCTAATAACTATGGCCCATATCAGTTCCCGGAAAAGCTCATTCCTTTGATGACAATTAATGCTTTAAATGGCATAAAGCTTCCGGTATATGGAGAAGGCAAAAATGTCCGCGACTGGATTCATGTAGAGGACCATTGCCGTGCCGTTGATTTAATAGTTCGTGAGGGCACTATAGGAAGCATTTATAACATCGGAGGAAACTTTGAAAAATCGAATATCGATGTGGTAAATCAAATTCTTGAGGCTACAGGGAAAAGTCAGAATCTTATTACATTCGTAGAAGACCGTAAGGGCCACGATTTAAGATATGCGATAGATGCTTCAAAGATAGAAAAGGAATTAGGATTTAAGGCGAGGGTTTCTTTTGATGAAGGTATAAAAGAAACCATTAAGTGGTATATTAGTAACAGGAATTGGTGGGAAGAGATTTTAAACGATAAATATATCGAGAAAAATAACGAAATTCTTTGACTTTAGGATGGTAATAGTATGTACGATTATTTAGTAGTTGGCGCAGGTTTATTCGGAGCAATCTTTGCACGTGAAATGACTAACAAGGGCAAGAAGGTTTTGGTTATCGATAAGCGTGACCACATTGCTGGAAATATCTATACAGAGGAAGTAGAGGGCATTAACGTTCATAAGTATGGCGCGCATATCTTCCATACAAATAACAAGAAGGTATGGGAATATGTAAACCGCTATGCGGAGTTTAACCGCTATACAAATTCTCCTGTTGCAAACTATAACGGCGAGCTTTATTCGCTCCCATTTAATATGTACACATTTAATAAGATGTGGGGCGTTGTAACTCCAGTCGAAGCTAAGGCAATGATTGAAAAGCAGCGTCAGGAAGCAGGCATTACTGAGCCTAAGAACCTTGAGGAGCAGGCAATCAGCCTTGTGGGGAAGGATATTTATGAGAAGCTCATTAAGGGCTATACAGAGAAGCAGTGGGGACGTGCATGTACAGGACTTCCATCTTTCATTATTAAGAG
>JAZUDM010000053.1:0-48557 GCA_045639635.1 Saccharofermentans sp.
CCCATCATTTCTACGTGAGCAGGAACTGATGAAGAACCAGCGAACTGAGCATCTGAGTGCATACGACCCATTGTATCTGTCATACCGTATGAAGCAGGACCAGCAGCCATGTTATCTGGGTGAAGTGTACGACCTGTACCACCACCTGAAGCAACTGAGAAGTACTTCTTACCAGCCTCGAGGCGCTCCTTCTTGTATGTACCAGCTACTGGATGCTGGAATCTTGTAGGGTTAGTTGAGTTACCTGTGATAGATACGTCAACGTTCTCCTTCCACATGATTGCTACACCCTCGCAAACATCGTTTGCACCATAGCAGTTAACCTTAGCTCTTGGTGAATCTGGGTTCTTTGAGTAGCACTTACGTGATACTTCCTTAACTGTATTTGTGTATGGATCATACTCTGTCTCTACGAATGTGAATCCGTTGATTCTTGAGATGATCTGAGCAGCGTCCTTACCAAGACCGTTGAGGATAACACGGAGAGGCTTCTGACGAACCTTGTTAGCCTTCTCTGCGATACCGATAGCACCCTCAGCAGCTGCGAATGACTCGTGACCAGCGAGGAATGCGAAGCACTCTGTCTCCTCCTCGAGGAGCATCTTACCGAGGTTACCGTGTCCAAGACCTACCTTACGTGTGTCAGCAACAGAACCTGGGATACAGAAAGCCTGAAGGCCTTCACCGATTGCAGCAGCAGCGTCAGCAGCCTTCTTGCAACCCTTCTTAATAGCGATAGCAGCACCTACTGTGTAAGCCCACTTAGCATTCTCAAAGCAGATTGGCTGGATACCCTCGATGAGGTGATATACATCAATACCAGCTGCGTCACAAATCTCCTTGCACTCTTCAATAGATGAGATGCCATACTCCTTGATCTTTGCAAGGATCTGAGGCTCTCTTCTTTCATATGATTCAAATAAAGCCATTATTTAGCCCTCCTCTATTACTGCTTACGTGGATCGATGCAACGAACTGCATCATCAACACGACCGTACTTACCTGAAGCCTTTGTGAATGCTGTGTTAGCATCGTCACCAGCCTTGATGAAATCCATCATCTTACCGAAGTTAACGAACTTGTAGCCGATGATCTCGTCATCCTCATCAAGTGCAACCTCTGTGATGTAACCATCTGTAAGCTCGAGGTAACGTGGACCCTTATCAAGTGTACCGTAAGTTGTACCAACCATTGAACGTGAACCCTTACCAAGATCCTCAAGACCAGCACCAATTACAAGACCACCCTCTGAGAAAGCAGACTGTGTACGACCGTAAACGATCTGGAGGAAGAGCTCTCTCATAGCTGTGTTGATAGCATCACAAACGAGGTCTGTGTTAAGAGCTTCCATTACTGTGAGACCTGGGAGGATTTCAGCTGCCATAGCTGCTGAGTGTGTCATACCTGAGCATCCGATTGTCTCTACGAGTGCTTCCTGGATGATACCATCCTTTACGTTGAGGGAAAGCTTACAAGCTCCCTGCTGTGGAGCACACCAGCCGATACCGTGTGTATAACCGGAAATATCTGTAACCTGCTGTGCCTTAACCCACTTTGCCTCCTCTGGAATTGGAGCTGCGCCGTGGTGAACACCCTGATGAACAGGGCACATATTCTTTACTTCTGTTGAGTAAATCATAGTTATTCTCCTTTTGACAGAATTTGAAATAATTATAATTCACAAATCACCTGTTAGCCAATGCTAACCAAAGATATAACGAGGCATATTAGAGGCGAATTTTTACTTAACCGGTATCAATTTAATAAAAGTTAACAAATAAAATTCATTTTGCAATTAATAACTTATCCTATTTGGCAGATTGTAAACGCCTTAATTATTAGTATAACTATATCGTTGCTTATTTTATTTATTAAACATTATTGAATCGAGGGAATTTAAAATGGCTACAATGACCAAGAAAAGACCTTTTTTCGCACACTATGCGAAGATTTTCAGAAATGAATTTAAAGGTTACAACAGCAAGAAATTAATCAACGACGTAGCAGCAGGTATCACTGTTGGTGCAGTTGCACTTCCACTCGCACTTGCTTTCGGTGCAGCTTCAGTTGACGCAGCGCATGCAGCAATTGGTATCGCAGGTGGACTTATCACTGCTATCTTTGCTGGTATTATCAGCGGACTTTTGGGTGGTGGTTCTTTCCAGATTTCAGGACCTACAGGTGCTATGGCAGTTGTCCTTGGTACTATCGTTTCTGGTATATACGGACTTCAGGGAATGTTTATGGCGACATTCATCTCCGGTTTGATCCTTCTTCTTGCAGGACTTTTGAGATTCGGTAAACTTGTTCAGTTTATTCCAAAGCCAGTAGTTACAGGATTTACTTCTGGTATCGCTCTTGTAATTGCTATCGGCCAGCTTAAGAACGCATTTGGAGTTGAGGCTTCTGGTGAGTCAACAATCGATAAGCTTTTAGACTTCTTCTCAAACATTGCCAAGACAAGCTTTCCTACACTTCTTTGCACAGTTGCAGTTATTGTAATCATGGCTTTGTATCCTAAGAAGCTTGCAAAGTACGTTCCAGGTTCACTCGTTTCACTTATCATAATCACAGCTGTTGTTGCTATCTTTAAGATTGATGTTGCAACAATCGGTTCTATCCCAAGATCAGTTATCAACTCAGAAGTTCTTAACATCAGAGCAGTTGATGTTCCAATGCTTAAGACAATCGCAAGCTACTCAATAACTATTGCCCTCCTCGGTATGATCGAGTCACTCCTTTGCGGTACATGTGCTGCTTCAATGAAGAAGGAGAAGTTCGACTCTAACGTAGAGCTCATCGCTCAGGGTATCGCAAACATGGCAGTTCCTTTCGTTGGTGGTGTTCCTTCAACAGCTGCTATCGCTCGTACATCAGTTGCTATCAAGAGTGGATGTCAGACAAGACTTACATCTGTATTCCAGTCAGTATTCCTTATCCTTTGTATGTTCATTTTGGCTCCAGTAATCGGTATGGTTCCATACGCAGGTCTTGCTGGTGTTCTTCTCATGACATCATGGAACATGAATGACTTTACAACAATCAAGGGTTACTTCAAGCACAAGCTCACAGATGCAATCGTTCTTTTCTTCGTAACAATGGTTGCTACTGTTGCTCTTGATCTTACATACGCTATCCTCATCGGTGTTGGTCTTTCAATGGTCATGACAATCAACACACTCGCTAAGATTCGTGTTAATGTCGAGGAAGAGACACTCATCGAGAACAAGGATGCTGCTGTAGTTTATAGCGTTGGTGCTTACTTCTTCGCTAACGGTAAGGAGCTTAAGAAGGCTATCGAAAAGTGCGAGAAGAAGTACGACACTTACATCCTCTCATTCCGTGGTGTTGTTTTCGCTGACGTTTCTGCTGAGACAGAGTTCATCGAGGCAATCAACTATATTAAGGAACTTGGTGCTGACTTCTGCTTCGTAGGTATGAACAGCTTCGTATCATCTACACTTGAGCAGATTGGTTTCCAGGAGCAGGTTGGTCGTAATCACTTCTTTGCTAATCTCGAGGAGTACGTAAAGTCAGTTAAGGCTTAATTAATAATTCCCGATAAATATACAAAAGTCGTCTGAAATCAGACGACTTTTTTGTTGCCAAATTATATAAATTCAATTAATAGAATATGTATCCGAAGAACATCACTACCCAGACAACTACAGAAATTACACTTAAAACAATTCCAACAATCGCCAGAATCATAGCGGGTTTACGAAGTCCTGATTCAGCTTTGGAGCACATAAGAATAATTATTGAAGCAATCGAAAGTAATACTCCTGCGCCAGTAAGACTTACTGCAATTGAGAATAAAGACAGAATAAACGCTATAAGTATTGGAGTTTCACCTGCCAGTTTCTTGGTGCTGTCGTTATACTGTCCAGATACCTGATACCCAGATGAATTTACGCTCTTATCAATTACAGCATCGTATGGGTTTAAAGGGTCAAATCTCACGCCAATTGCATTTCCCTTACGCCCTGCTCTTATATCCCAGCTGACAGGAATAGGATTTACCTTATAGTATTCCCTGCCATCAACGTGATAGACATACACCTGAAACTTATTCTTGGCAGCCTGATTAGGACCAATGGCAATTCTGAAACCATGGTTCTTCTCATCAATCATGTACTGATCGAATGAATATCCGGCACGCATTTTCTGATCAAAATCAGCCTTATCAAAAACCGAGAAATCAGTATAGCGGCCTACTGTAACTGCTGTCTTATTATCTGCCACGTATATTCTCCTTGAATTTTGTAAAAAAAGGATGCCTTAAGAATAATCTCAAGGCATCCAAATTTAAAGTTAAAAATTATTAATTACCTGAAAGCTCGTCGTACATTCTTTCCGCAATCATCTCAAATGTAAGTGGCAAAGCATTAAGGTATGCTGTATGAATTTCCTCATCTGTTGCATTAGGGAAATCCTGATGAGCCTGAGTCATGATGAGACCTGTATTAACAAAACCGATACCGTACTTAACACCGTAGCATGGCTGGTTAGTTACAATCTCGAATACGTCAGTAAAGTCACCGCCTGCCATACCAAATGTCTCTGAATACCATGCGTTACAATCCTCAACACTCCAGCCCTCGTAATTGATTCCGATATCCATTCTTGCGAAGAGCAATACGTTGAACTCGTTCTCAATCATAATGAGTGTGCCAGCTGTATCATTTTCAGTAAAGTACTTGAAGCAGTAATTCTCTACGTATGTTGCCCAACCCTCTGTGTATCCGATTGAATCGTTGAGATACAAATAAGGATGCTCACAATGGCTTCTTGTATATACAGACTGGAACATGTGTCCTGGGTAACCCTCATGTGCACATGTAACACCAAATGTATCTGTTACTGAACCCTGGTTAGTAATGATTAAGTTAGAATCAAAACGATCAAGATGATATCCAAGATAAGCTGCCGGGCTGAAGTTCTCCTCCAAAGCCTCTGGTACATCACGAAGTGTGTATGAATGAGCTGGCAAATCTGGGAAGTCAGGCATTACAGCAGTATTAAGATACTGAAGATTTGCATCTGTATCACCCATTGAATAATCGTGATTCATATACTCATCGTACCAGCTGAAGTCACCTGAATAAGCAATTGAATTCATACCAGCAAGAAGTGCATCAATCATTGCATCAAGCTGTGCTGTTGTCTCTTCGATAGACTTGCTTGAATTTGAGTAGTACATAAAGAGAACTGTGTAGTAAGCTTCACCACCTGGGAAGCTTGAAATACCCTGCTGTACACCATCGTATGAAGCAAGCGCACCCATTCTTTCAGAGCACTCTTCAAACTCAGGGAATACATAATCGTGCATTGCTGCTTCATTTCTTGCAATAAGATCTGCCTTTGTAGCTGCATCGATGCCAGGAATAGCATTTACTCTTGCTTCGAAAGACTCATAAAGGAAGCAGTCATCTTCCTGCTCGCACAAAGCATCAAAGCTTCCTGCGATATTTTCGTATACAGAAGCTGGGTTAGCAAAACCATATGCAGCTCTCTGCTCCTCATAATCGAGAATCTCATCATAATATCTGTCGATATCCTCGAGAAGGAGAATATAGTTCTCTGCATCCTCTACAGTATCAAACTGAATTACATCGAGAAGAAAGAAAATCTCACACTGTGGTCCCAAGAGTGGATCAAATACGAGTGAGTAGTAACCAAATGCGCTATAAGAAGCCATATACTGGTTAAGCTCGAAGTCGTAAACAATCTTGTCATAGAAAGCTCTGTCCTGGTCATCCAAAGACTCATAGTCAATTGAATAAAGTGTCTCAAGAGTTTCTGTATAGTAAGCAAGAGACTCACCATCTTCTTCTGTAAATGAACCCCAGGATACTTCATCACAAGTAATACCCATTGACTCAATATCATCAAAAAGGATTACAGCATCTACATAAGAATTACCAATCGATCTCTGCAAATATTCAAGCTCAATTTCATCGAGAATATCAGATGCTTCCTGACCAGTAATTCTGCCTGGTGCATGGTATGGATGAAGTTCATCAGCTGTTGGAACATGATCTGGATATGTAAGACTAGCATCGATTGTAACCTGATCAGCTGGAGCTACATCGTCAACCTCATCGTACTGCTCCTCATCCTCTTCATCGACGTCGTCTTCTTCGTCTTCATCCTCATCGTCTCTATGTCTACGATGTCTGTCATTGTCATCATCGTCGTCATCATCACGATCTTTACGATGGTGCTTGCTCTGGCTTCCGCGATCCAAATCAAAGAAGTTCTCGATTGAACTACATGAAGCTATAGAAAACATCATTGCAAAAACGAGAAGTAATGAAATAAACTTTCTCATTCTTTTATTCATCTTAAAATACCTCCGACTGTAACAGTCTAAATTTCACACATAATATACTTACAAACAAATAGTAAAGATATTATAAATCCTCATCCAAAATATCTTCGATAGGGGTGGCTTTTCTTTCAGCGTACTGAATTTCAAACTCACGATAATCGTTCTCGCCTCGTCTTGTTTTAGGTAAAGATGCAAGGAACTCAATTGTATTCTGACGCATTGTAGAATGATGGAGCTGCTTTGTCTGAAGTTCAATCTGCGCTTTAAGTTCAAGAAGCTTATCGTTATCAAAGAGATATTCTTCTTCAGGAACAATAGCCGCAATAATATCGTTATCTTCAGTATCTACGAACACAAGACAATCCAAAACACCATCAATTTCCAAAATCTCGTTCTCAAGACGATATGGGTAGAAATACTGTCCATTGATATCGAACTTACGTGTAATACTTCCATCAAAGTATACGTAGTGATTATCGTCCAGGTGGCCTAATGTACCTGTAAATACCCATGTGCGCTCATCACGAAGATGTCTTTTAAGTGAAGAATCCTCTTCTTCTGTCTCCAAAGGCATAGCGGACGCCGGAGTAGATACACAGATTCTTCCCTGCTGACCAATAGGAAGCTCGTTTGCATCATCATCAAAAATCTTAATTCGAATGCCCTGAAGTGGAATTCCAAGAATATGGTTATTCTCAAGCTCAGGCGGGTTATAGATATATACTGAAGCAGTTTCAGCAACACCATAAACTCTGTCAATTCTGACATCTGACGCATATCTTTCGAAGAAAGATACAAACTGGTTGGACTTAGCTCCACTAAGTGGGAATCCAAAGCAGATAATCTGCTCAACGAAATCGAGACGCTTACCAAGGATACGCTCTCTGTCGGCAAACTCATTAAGAACTGTTGGGAATCCAAGAATAACATTTGGCTCGTAGTAACTAACCTGCTTAACGTTATCAATATATTCACCCCAGCTCTTGAGACAAAGTGTATGTCCATGCAAAAGAACTGAATTATATCCAAGAATAAATCCTACTGAATACATAAGATCAAAGAAGTTAAGATACTTTCTAACATTATCCTCATCCTTTGTATCCTTAAAAAGAAATCCAGTTAAGTTGGCATGAGTATTAATTGCCTTTGAATCAAAGGATGTAAACATTCTTTTCTTAAGGGTATTATTCTCAAGAACAGTAAGGCATGCATCCTCAGGAGTTACTTCACTATGAAGTTTCTTGATAAGTTCCTCATCAACAGTAAACTTATCTACCTTACGCCATGAATTGATCGTAATATTCTTTGGCACCTTTGAATAATCAGGAGCATAGTAGAACTTTTTAATGTATCCCTTAACATGGGAAATGAAAGTTCCGATGTTTCCAATAAAGTCCTGTGGTGTTGCGACAATAACTTTATTGATATTCATTTCACCAAGAGTTGATGCATAGAACTGCATCTGCTTTCCTGATGCAATTAACAACTTGTAGTTATCTGCAAGAGCATATCTTTTAAAGTGGTTAGGCTTATAGTCGCCGCAGAAAATAGATGGTACAGCACCAATTACATTTGCTGCATAAATCATAATTCCAACAGAAGGAAGACCTCCTGCGCAAAGCATAATCTTATCGCCTTTACGAATTCCAAGAGAATAAAGGTAGCATGCAGCCTTATCAATCTCATGCTTGAGCTGACTATAGGAATATTTACGGGATGCAAAAATCACGGCAGTTCTGTCAGGATGCTTTGAAACTGACTTACAAAGAGCCTCGTAAATAGTAGCATTCGCGTCTATCGCGGCAGGATATTTAAGATTGGAATAAAACTTAGACCATTCTGTCTCGCTAAACATCATTTTCCTCCAGCTAAAATCAAATCACAAATTCTGTCCACGTCTTCCAGCATAAGATCCGCATAAAGTGGCAATGCCAAAACGTTTTGGGAAATTCTTCTTGCGACAGGAATATTATCACTACCCTTGTAGGAATTTCCAATATAACAGTCAAAATCGCACGTCAATGGATAAAAATATTTACGTGATTCAATATTATTCTCGTGTAACTTCGCCTTTATATTGTCTCTATTAAACTTAACACCGTCTACCACAACAGGGAAATAAGAATAGTTACTCTTAGTATCAGACTTAATTTCCAAAATCTTAATTCCATCAACATTGGAAAGACGTTTTACGTAGTGCTCGAAAACATTCTTACGCTTTAAGCACTCCTCATTAAAGTGTCTTAAATTGCAAATTCCCATAGCAGCTGAGAATTCATTCATTTTGGCATTTCCACCAGAAAAAGAAACAGTCTCCTCATCGTGTATTCCAAAATTCTTCATGTCGTTATAACGACCTTCCTTTGTGGAATCCTTATAACAGATAGCGCCACCTTCAACTGTATTAAAGACTTTTGTTGCGTGGAAGCTTAATGCTGATGCGTCTCCATACAAAAGAACAGACTCTCCGTTTTTCTCTACACCAAAAGCGTGGGCAGCGTCATAAATCACTTTGAGGTTATGCTTTTTTGCTATAGCAGAAATAGCATCGTCATCGCAGATATTTCCATACACATGAACAGGCACAATCGCTTTCGTCAGCGGAGTAATAAGTTCCACGATTTTACTGGCATCTAATGTGTAGTCATCTTCCCTGATATCGCAGAAAACCGGCACAAGACCGTTTCTTACAATTGCATGTGTTGTTGAAGCAAAAGTAAACGGAGTTGTAATGACTTCACTGCCCTTTGGAAGGTCTAATTCAGCAATGGCATTTTCCAAAGCCAGATGCCCATTAGCAAACAAAGTGATATTAGAAATCTTAAGAAAATCCTTGAGGGAATCTTCTAAAATCTGATGTTTCTCACCCATATTGGTGAACCACTTAATATCGAAGCATCTCTTAATCTCTTCTGAGTATTCTTCGAAAGAAGGAACCGAAGGTCTAGTAACAAGAATTTTATCCATTATCTTTCTCCTCCTTACTAAATCTCTTTAAGATTCCAATCAAAGTTTTATATGACTCAAGTTTAAACAAAACTGAACCAGTAACGTAAATTATAACACCAACGATAACTTCAAGAATTAATGTAAGAACAAGCCCAAAATTTAAAAGCTTAACAAGCAACACAATACCACCCATTACGAAGGCCAGAATAAGTTCTGCACTAATATCTTTGAGCTGCTCCAAGTAACCGTAGGAAATGAGCTTACGGTTAGGAAAACTATTGATCACCTGACTTATAACATCACTTACAAGAAGACTTAATGCAATTGCAAATGGGCCAAACTTAAATGCCACAATAAGGCAAAGCAAATCAAACAGAAATTTAATGGCTTCAAGGCTTAGGAAGATATCGCTTCTTCCCATCGCCTTTATTGCATTAAGATTCGCTGTATGAAATGGGAAGAACATATAAATAATTGCAAAGACAGCAAGAAATGGAATTGCATCGTTCCACTTCTCTGTAAAAAATAATGGCACAATTTCTTTACTACAGACAGATAACCCCACCATCAAAGGAGCTAAGATATACATCGAAGTTTTTAATGTCTTTCTTGTAATCGCTTTTACCTTTTGTGGGTCATCCTGATTCTCTGACATTACCGGGAACAACACACTATCAATTGCTCTGTTGATGTTAGTACCAATTACCATCGGAACCTGCTCACCCTGATTGTAGTAACCAAGATCTGCTTCTGTATACTGCTTGCCAATAATGAAAGAACGGATACTGCCGTACAAAGTATTAATCAAGGATGAAACTGAAAGTTTCCATCCGTACTTTAAAAGTTCCTTAAGTCTGTCGAAGTTAAATATCTTTTTGGGTCTCCAGTCTACAGTAATCCAAAGGACTAATGTATCGACAGTAAGATTAGTCAGACGCTGTGCTACAAGTGCCCATACGCCTGCTCCGTTTAATGCAAGAACGACGCCAACAACAGCAGAAATTATTGTTCCAATAATTGTCGCGAAAAAGAACTTTCTAAACTGCATTGTTTTGGAGACATAAGCCTGCTGAATATTCTTAATACCAGAAATAACTACAATTAATCCAAGCACTCTTAAAACTGGTGTTAATTCTGCCTGATTAAAGAATGCTGAAATTAATGGAGATACAAAAAACAAAGTGCCATAAAGCACCACGCAAAGAACCATATTGAAATAGAATACGGATGAGAAATCAACATCGTCACTATTCTTTTTTTGGATTAATGCGTTACCTAATCCGCTATCTACAAACACCTGAAAAACAGAAGCGATTACAACTACAAGTGCAACGATTCCAAAATCCTCCGGAAGAAGGATTCTTGCAAGTACAATCGATACAATAAACTGAACCAGCTGAGCTCCAACACGCTCCATAAAGCGCCAGAGAACATTGGAAAACACTCTGCTCTCATTACTGCTCATGACTGTACCTCCCTGATGAAAGTACAGTTATTAAGCTGTGCCTTAACTTCTTCTTTGGGAAGAAACATTAATAAATCAATGATGGATAATCCTGGTACGAATTCATTATGAAACTGCTTATATTCTTTAAGACCAGGATTAATAAACTGAAGTTCAAACCCATTCTCACGGAATACTGCATAGGAATAAAGTTCCTGTCCTCCGACAGCATTAATATATGTATCAGCGCCAAGTCTTTTACATAAATCGAGAATTCTGTCCTGACCTTTAAAATTATCGTTACCTTCAAAATCAGAAGTTCTTATTATCTTTGTATCGATATCCAGATAGTCACACATAACACGAATGGAATTACCAACGTATTCAGATAAAGTTCTGTCCTCGTACATCAAAATCTTCTTTATAAGATTCCACGTTTCCTCGAAATATGGTGCTCTCTTATAAGCTTCGTAAAGCTGATTATATTTAGCATTCAGATCAACTTCCTTAACCATAATTTCAGTCATGTTTTTATGGTGACAGTCGTGAAGCTCAACTCTGAAATATTTAGGAGTTCCGTTAACGAGAATTCTGTTACGATTAATCCATCCACTGAAGATATACTGGTAGTTATCGCAAAGCGCAAAAACATCGACAGAATTAATTAACTGCCAGTAACCAATATATGGAAATAAGTATGGCTGATTAGCCGCAACCTTCATTAACCTTCCCCCGCTTTAAATGTCAGTTGTTATATCCAATATCGTCGAGAATAGTATCGAGAAGCTTCATATTCTTAATAGAAAATTCTGGTGTAACAAGAGGCTTTTCTGTACCATCAATTGCGCGGCCAAAATTCTCAATTTCAAGCTTATAATTAGATGGTGCATCGATTTCTCTCATTGTCGTAACACCATCAACATTAATCTCATATGTAAGGTGACCTACACCGTTATATTCAACAGGTGAAATAATAGTTCCCTTTGTACCCTTGATATAAAGTCTGTCGTATCTCGCATTACGTCCGAGGCACATACCAACATTAAATGAACCACGAACACCATTCTTAAATCTAAGAATTGCTGCAGTGTTATAGTCAACGCCTTCGTCTGTCATCTCAGCAACAGCCTTGACCATATCAATATCAGAATCAATAAGTGAAAGCATCATAGTTGTGCAGTAGCAGCCAAGGTCATAAACCATTCCGCCACCAAACTCCTTATGAAGACGGAAGTCCTCATCGTAGCCCTGTGTATAAAATGCAGTCTCAATGAAATCGATATCACCAATGATGCCACTCTTAACATCATTCTTCAAAGACTCAACATATGGGCTATGAAGATAAGCATATGCTTCCATAAGCATTACACCATTTTCTTCTGCTGCCTTATACATCTCTTCTACTTCAAGAGTATTCATGGCAAGAGGCTTTTCACAAAGAACATGCTTACCTGCCTTTAAAGACTTAACAACCCACTCCTTATGAATGTTATTAGGAAGTGGAATATAAACTGCCTGAACTTCAGGATCAGCCAAGAGATTATCGTATCCAACGTATCCCTTTGAAAATCCAAACTTATTTACATAAGCATCTACCTTTTCCTGACGTCTTCCTGCAATTGCATAAAGCTCACAATTATCAGCAAGAACCATGCCTGGAATCACACCGTAATCAGCAATATTAGCTGTTCCCAAAACGCCCCATTTAATACTCATATCTGCCTCCTATAAATCTATCCAAAAATTAATTCCGACTATTCTTCATTTTAGCATTTCCGGCACTTAAATTCATATAAAAATTGAGACTAAATTGGGCTTTCGGAACTAATAATGGGACAGTAGTTTATGCTATACTTTACCCATGGCTAAGAATAAAACAACGTATTTTTGTAAAGAGTGTGGATATGAGACTTCAGGCTGGATGGGCAAGTGCCCTGGCTGTGGTTCATGGAACACACTTGTAGAATCAACAACAGTTACAGGCTCTAAGTCTTCCTCAGTTAAGGCTAAGGTTGACGCGCCTACTTTTAAAGCGAATAACTATAGCTGGACTAATCAGACTGGCACAGTCCGCCTTAAGGAAGCGGGTAAGGAAACATATACCAGAATTCCAACAGGCATCGATGAACTGGACCGACTCTTTGGCGGTGGACTTACTAACGGCTCTATTACCCTCGTTGGTGGTGAGCCTGGTATTGGTAAATCCACACTTCTTTTGCAGCTTGCAGATTCAATCAAATCCAGCGGTGAGATTTTATATGTTTCTGGTGAGGAATCCCCTTCCCAGATTGGACTTCGCGCAGAGCGCCTTGGAATTAAGAATGAGAATATAATCATCTGCGCTCAGACAAGTTTTGAAATCATCGCGCAGGAGATGCTTAATATTAAGCCTGCACTTTGTATTATCGATTCCATTCAGACTTTATATTCTGAATCAATTACAGGTACACCAGGCAGTGTCTCCCAGGCACGTGAGGTAACAGCTGGTCTTGTACGTATTGCCAAGGACAACAACATGCCAATCATCCTTGTTGGACATGTAACTAAGGAAGGTTCTATCGCAGGTCCTAAGACTATCGAGCACATGGTAGATACTGTTCTTTATTTCGAGGGCGATAATACAGGCAGCTACAGAATCTTACGTTCTGTTAAGAACAGATTTGGCAGAAGCAACGAACTTGCTTTCTTTGATATGCAGCAGAAGGGATTAGTACCTGTAGACAGTAGTTCTGCACTTCTTGTTATGGGACGTCCTCTTAACGCCCCTGGAAGCACACTCTCATCTACTATCGAGGGTGGCCGTGCTCTTACAGTTGAGATTCAGGCGCTCGCTTCTGATACATGCTACGGTACACCACAGCGAATGACTTCAGGTCCAGACCGCAATCGTGTAGCAATGCTTCTTGCAGTTGCTGAACAGGCTTTCAAACTTAATCTTAACACCAAGGATTGTTTTATTAATATCATTGGTGGTCTTAGAATTACTGATCCTGCATGTGACCTTGCTTTGATTGCTGCAGTTCTTTCTTCTACAAGAGGAATACCTGTTAAGTCTAATACATTAATTCTTGGCGAGGTTGGTCTTTCTGGTGAGCTTAGACCTATTTCTCAGGTCCTCCCTAGAATCAACGATGCGAAGAGACTTGGCGTTAATAATGTAATTCTTCCTAGCAGCTGCAGAAATGCTTTGGAAGATGGTGCTATCAAGCAGCTTGGTGTAGAGTTATTCTTTGTTGATAACATAGCTGAAGCAGCTGACGTTTTATTTTCGTAAACAGAGGTTAATTTATGTCTGGTATTTATGTAATTATTCCTGCCGCTGGCAAGGGCGAGAGAATGGGTCCTAACAGCAACAAACTCTTTATGAATGTTGCCGGAATCCCAGTCATTACTCGTACTCTTAAAGCCTTCCAGAGTTATATGGATGAGACAGGTATTGATGTGCACGCTGTCGTAGTAACGAACGAAGAGAATATCGTTCCAATTATGGAACTCTCTGATGAGAATAACCTTACCTGCGTTGAGGCAGTTACATTAGGTGGTGCGTCCAGAACTATTTCTGTATATAACGGACTTACTCATCTTACGAATCTCCCAACTCCCCCAACGGATGATGATATCGTATTCATTCACGATGGTGCGAGATGTCTTGTAACTAACGAGGTTCTTGAGAACTGCAGACTTATGATGGATAAGCACGATGTCTGCGTTTCAGGAACAGCAGTTAAGAATACTGTTAAGAAGGTTGTTGATGGAATCATTATTGAGACTTTGGATAGATCCGCTCTTATGGAAGTTCAGACTCCACAAAGTTTTAAGTATAAGGTTCTTAAGGATAGTTACGAGAATGCCATGACAAACAATATCGAGGCGACTGACGATACTGCTCTTGCTGAGATTCTTGGTTACAAAGTAGCAATTGCGAAGGGTTCATATAAGAACATTAAAATTACAACTGTTGAAGATATTTTAATTGCTGAAGGATTACTTTCAGAATAATTAATTTATAAAATCAGAGCATACTAAAAGGCGTCACGATGTGACGCCTTATTTGTACTTTGTTTTAACTCTTAAAGCTCGATACCGTTCTTCTTAAGTACGCTCTTCATGAAGATTGGCTGTACGAAGAAAATGATGAACCAACCAACGATAAAGCAGAGAACCAATGAAGGAAGAACCATAATGATGTATGGTGGCAACTGAGCCATTGGTGCATTCTTAAGAGTCATTGCACGTGCAAGAGCTACCATTACGAATGTGATGATAGGTGTGTAGATGAGATCTGATGCAAGTGCAGCAAGAACTCTTCCCTTGATTGAATTTGTTGATGTCTTTGCAAGCATGCAAACCTTGTCACCAACAGCCTTCATTGGAACGATAAAACCAATTACAAGTGAAATGATAAGACTTGCAATAAAGCTTACGATAATTCCAATAATAATACCTGGAAACTGAATGCCCATTGGGCTAGTAGCCTGACCAAATGTTGTTCCAAGCAAAGACAAAGCTGCGCTCATAGTAAAGCCCATACGAACACTGATCTGTCTTCCAATTTTTCTCATATCCATATTTTACCCTCCTAATTCAATGAATACGTTTACTTTCTCTTACCAAAAAGACTCTTAAATCCACCCTTAGTGCTTTGCTCTTCTGCATCCCCCTTACGCAAATGCTCCACATAAGACATTTCTTTATATTTACGTCGATTTGTAAGCTTTGGTGTTTGTCCAACACGATCAAGTGCCGCATTATAAGCCATGATTCTCATTGAGCATGCCATCTTACCACCCTTGATATCGTTAATGTAATTAACGTTAGGATTAGGCTGCTGAGGCTTATAGTAACCTTCCTTCTTGAAGTGGGCATAATCCACTGGACACATAAACTGCAGATGATTTGCAAGTTCTGCAAATCTTGTGTTAAGACACTCACTGAATACATTGCGCTGACCAGGCATCTCGTTATTCATAATCAAAATAGTGTCATCAATCTGCCTTGTGATATCGATTGTTTCATCCTTAATTCTTGCGAAATGAGTACCACCACAGTAGGCTCTTCCAACACCAACTGTTGCTGACTCCCACTGTCTGAAATCATATATGCTGTTAGTACGCATTTCTGTATCTTCGTCCGACTCAACGAAAGTAACCTGCATGATTTCATCGCCACTGCCGGCACGACCAAACTGAACATGTCTGTCAGTCCAGATCTTGAACTTCTGTCCAAGCATACCGTAACGAAGTTTACCTACATTTACGAACATGTCTGTACCAGTACCAACCTTATCTACAAGGTCAACGAAGTCATCCTTCATACAGCAGACTCTGTTACTGTAGCAGGCAAAGCATGCATTACATGGAGCGATTTTATAATCATTAAGGTTAAATGCTTCAACCTCGCAACCACGCTCCTTATACATATCAGAAATTCTGGAAACGAGTTCTGGACTTGCAAGACCATCATTAATAATTGCGATTCGTCTTGCTGATGTAACCTTAGGAATTTCCTTAGACTTAAGAAGAGCAATTGTCTCCTTAGTGTACTTGAACCATCTATAAACTTCTTCCTGTCCCTGCTCTGTGAGCATTGAATCATCCTTCAAAGAAAGATCACGGAGGAAGTTAAGTTTCTCACCCTGTGCCCATCTCAAAATATAATTGTGAGCACCAATGTCGTAAATAAAGTTACTAGATGTGATGTAAGTAAAATACTTCTTATTGATATCATCACCGATCTTGGCTCTTAATTTAGCAACTAATTCATCAAGCATACTGATCATCTGACCATGAACGTGAAGATGGAAAATACTTGAAAGAATCATAATAATATCAGACTCTGATGCAGCATCAACCACGTCGTCAGTACACTCAACTTTGGTTGTTAACTTTACCTCGAAAACATCCTCAGGAAAGAACTTCTGCAAAAATTTTACCGTTTGCAAAGTAAGTGAAGTCTCCCCCTTAGGACTACACGAAAGCACGCAGATTTTCATAAAAATAATCTCCTCATAATTCACCCATTACAACAAGTATAACAATAGAATTTGAGGAGTTTTATTCGCTTATTATTCAAATAAATCAATATTTTTTGTATATTTTAACACCAGCAATAAGCCTGTTTATTCCATCTTCCAAAGTAGACTTTGGACATGCAATATTAACTCTTATGAATCCTTCACCAGCCTCACCATAGTGGCTTCCTGATGTGATCCAAAGACCAGTCTGCTTACGAACGAATTTAGCAAAAGTATTACTGTTAGGACAAACCTCTTTTATATCAATCCAGAGAAGGTATGTTGCATCCTTTGAAACAACCTTAATCTCAGGTGCTTCTTCCTTAAGTCTGGAGATAACGTAATCACGATTTGTCTTAATATATTCTCTAAGTTCATCGAGCCACTCACCACACTCATTAAATGCAGTAACAGCAGCTATCTGTGCGAAAGAATTTGGCTCAGCTACCTCATCAGTATTAACAGCTCTCCAAATCTTATGACGAAGTTTTGGATTAGGAATAATGATGCAGCTTGTCTGAAGTCCAGCCAAATTAAATGTCTTTGTAGGAGCTACAAGTGAGATGCTGTTCATTCTGCAGATATCGTTTACAGAAGCAAAAGGTACATACTCACTTCCAGGAAGTGTTAAGTCACAATGAATCTCATCAGATACAACGACAACACCGTTTTCAAATGCGATTCTGCCGATTTTTGCAAGTGTCTCCTTATCCCAGATTCTACCGATTGGATTATGTGGATTACAAAGAATCATTAAACTTGTCTGAGGGTTCTGAAGACTTGTTGTAAGAAGTTCCCAATCGATAGAGAATTCCTCTCCATCGTAAATTAATGGAACTTCCAAAGGACGACATCCGTTATTAACGATGCTGTTGAAAAATACGTTATAAACAGGAGTCATAATGAGTACATTCTCGTTAGGTGTTGTAAGCTTACGAACGATAGAAGAAAGCGCTGGAATTACACCAGTACAAAAGATTAAATCTTCTCTCTGGTACTCAACGTTATGGCGATTCTTCCACCAGTTAATATAAGCGTCATACCACTCATCAGTATCTCCGCTATAACCAAATATTCCGTGATCAACACGCTTATGGAATGCCTCAATAATTTCAGGTGCAGTCTTGAAATCCATATCTGCAACCCACATTGGAAGCTCATCTGAAGTACAACTCCACTTAATAGAATCAGTGTCTCTTCTGTTTACAGGTGTATCAAAATCGTATTTCATAACAAACCTCCAGATATTGTATTTTAATTAATCCATTCAGGCTTTGGACTTACTACATCAATTGAACCAGCCTCAATTACTGTAGCATTCTTATCTACTCTGTTCTCTTCGATAATAAGTTCGCCAACAGATGCGCACTTAATCTTACCTGACTTAGGATTTAAGATGCTATCAACCTTATTAGTGATTTCAACATCACATGTTGAGTATTCAAAAGCAAGTGTAGTATTGATTGTCTTACAGTTCTTCATAACAAGATTATCGATGTAGCACATGCCCTGAAGGCTCTCGATCGTACAGTTAATAAGTGTAATATTCTTAGAATTCCATCCAAGATATTCACCGCAGATATAAGAGTCATAAACAGTTACATTGTCGCAGTTCCAAAAAGCATCCTTGGAAAGCATCTTTGCATTTCTAATAACGATATTCTTACATCCATCGAATGAATAATTACCATCAAGTGTAAAGCCATCGATAGTGATGTTATTAGTTCCCATTGCAAAGTAATCACCCTTGGCAACAACGTTTGTTAAAGTTACTTCATTACAGTTCCACAAAGTCTCTGCTGCATTTGGAATATTAACATTAGTAAGCTTTAAGTTATTACATCTTCTGAAATTCTTAGGTGCTTCAACAATTGAATCACTGATATCAACATTATCTGAATACCAGACACCAGCGCGTGCCATATCAAGCCAGCTTGAATTCTTAACCACGATATTCTTGCTGTACCAGAATGGATACTTCCACTTAAAACTACAGTTAATTATTTCAACATCAGAGCATTCCTTAAGTGGTGATTCACCATCCATAAACACGCTGTCGATTACTCTGATACCGTGCTTATCGTAAAGAGCTCTCTCCCCAACAAACTTCTCCTGAACAAATTCTTCCATCTATAACCCCTCATAAATAATCAATTGATTTCGTTTCTTATAACGTCGATAAGATCCTTATCAGCAGGAAGCCACGAAACACTATCTAATGTTTCTTTCGTAAGCCACCTGGAGCTTAATGCTTCCCTAAGTATTAATTCCCCGGAAATAACCTCTGCCCAGAAACAGTCCATTGACAGATGAAATTCAGGGTAATCGTACTCGATAGTCATTATCTTTGAACCAACGCTGATACTGGTATCGAGTTCTTCTTTAATCTCTCTTTTTAATGCTTCTTCTGGTGTCTCCCCTGTTTCAATCTTGCCCCCAGGGAACTCCCATCCACCCTTAAAGTCGCCATAGCCTCTTTGTGTTGCAAATATTTCTACGCCTGAAGATTCATTTAATCTTCTAATAACAGCTGCAACTACACGTACTACCTTCATCAGAATTATTCCTCAAAAGGCTTACGGAATGTAAGGCATGCAAACACCTGAATGCCTTCCCCCTTGCCAAAATCAGTGAGGCCTTCGCCAGTTGTTGCTGTAATTCCAATTCTTTCTGGTTTAATTCCAACGATTCTGCTAATGGAATTACGAATCTCCGGGATATACTTCTTAAGCTTAGGTCTTAAACATTCAATTGTAAGCGAGATATGAGTAATTTGGGCATCCCCCATATCCTTCATTGCTTCCTTAAGAAAGACTCTGCTGTCCATAATGCCATCCTCAAGACAGAGCTTGTCTGCGATGCCACCCAGGATATTTACTGTTGTATATCCAGAGATAGCATTAGTGATTGCGTGAAGAATAACATCGCCATCACTATTAGCTGAGAATTTACGGGTATGTGGAACAGGAAATCCACCAAGCATAATGGAATTAGTTTCGCTATCGAACTCGCCCTCCAAAAAGCGGTGACTGTCCTGACCAATTGTCATTAAATATTCGTATTCCATAAAGTCTCCTTAGTATTCAAGCATTGAATAATCTGGCGCATAGCCATTTCGATTCATCCAAGCTGCAACATCATCAATATCCCAGTAGTCATACATAGAACTTCCGAAAGTAGAAATTCTCGTTCCACCCTTAATAAGTATGAACTCAGGATAAGCCTCAACCTCGTAGCCAGTGCTTAAACCAGCTTCCTGAAATGCATCTATAGCAACAAATATAACTCTGCCTGTAAGTGTCTGCGCCAGGTCCTCAACACCAGGAGTAATGCCTGAAGTTGAAGTTACTGTAGATGAATAAAAGAAAAGACATACTGCAACATCATCCTGCTTCAAAAGTCCATCGAGATCAGTAACATCACGATACTGGATTCCGTAAAATCCCTCTTCTTCTCCCTCTACCTGCTCGAAAACAAGTGCTGAAATAGAAGCATCGTAAGAATACTGTCCTAAATACTTTCTAATTCTGCTGTCTTCAGCCTTTGAAGAACAGGACGTTCCAAAAAGGCTTACGAAAACAATATTAATTAGCAGAAGAATGCTTACAATATTTTTCCTGCAACTCATAACAATGAAGCAATCTTTTCAACTGTATTAGTAATTACAACGTCTGTAACAGATTCAGCACGTCCAGTATCAACATAAGATGTTGTCTCTGGATCAAGTGGAAGCTTATCAAGGATCTGAATTCCAGCCTCGTCTGAAGCCTTCTTCAAAGCCATATCGTTACCGAAAAGTGAAATCTTCTCATCACAGTGTGGGCACTTAATGTAGCTCATGTTCTCAACGAGACCTAAGATATTTACGTTCATCATTGTTGCCATGTTACGTGCCTTTGATACGATCATAGACACAAGATCCTGTGGTGTTGAAACAAGAACGATTCCATCGATTGGAAGTGACTGGAATACTGTAAGAGGTACATCACCTGTGCCTGGTGGCATATCGATAAGAAGAACGTCAAGCATTCCCCAGTTAACGTCTGTCCAGAACTGTCTTACGAGACCAGAAATAACAGGACCTCTCCAGATAACTGGAGCCTCCTCATCTTCCATAAGAAGGTTAAGGCTTACTACCTTAATTCCACCCTTTGTCTCAGCTGGAATAATGTGGTTATCTTCAGTTGCTGTAAGCATCTCCTTAAGACCAAAAGCACGTGGAATAGATGGGCCTGTAATATCGGCATCCATAATACCAACCTTTAATCCCTTTACTGCCAAATTAACTGCGAGCATTGTTGTAACGAATGACTTACCAACGCCACCCTTACCACTTGCTACACCAATTACCTTCTTGATATTTGAATTAGCGTTCATTGGCTCCTTCTGTGGGCCCTGATTGCTATTTCCATTTGCAGATGGGCATGTACTCTGTGAAGTACAACCGCTCTTTGATGGACATGAATCACATGCTGACATAATTACTATCTCCTTTAATATATTTTTCGTTATTAGAATTCATGAAGACTCAAGTTACCATCTTCAATTACGATATAGGAAGGCTTTGTGCCATTCTTAGGAATTGAAGGGGAACCTGGGTTCATGTATCTGAAGTTCTCTCCCTGAACATCACATGCAACATGTGTATGTCCATACAAAAGAACGTCATTCTTGTTAATACAAACAGGTGGACAATCTGGATTGAAGTGATGTCCGTGTGTTGCAAAAATTGTAGTATCTCCTGATACGAGGTAAGCATAGTCCGCAAGAATTGGGAAATTCAAAACCATCTGATCAACCTCTGTATCGCAGTTACCACGTACTGCAAGAATCTTATCCTTGTAGTTATTTAAAAGTTCAATTACTGCCTTAGGTGCGTAATTTTCTGGAAGTTCATTACGTGGACCGTGGTACAAAATATCACCAAGAAGAAGAAGCTTATCCGCATTAAGTTCATTAAACTTCTCGATTACTTTTGTAGCCCATGTAATTGAACCATGAATATCTGAAGCTACTAAAATCTTCATAAATTATCCCTTTCTAAACTCATTCTTAATTGATTCATAGTTCTCATCAAAATGAGACTTAAGGAAACGAAGTGTCTCATTATTCAAGTCATTCTTACTGATACGAATTCTCTTAATAATGTCGATATCAACTGCCTTTAAATAAGAAATCTTTTCTGAAACTATATCTACAGCAGCATCCTTTGTCTTAACGATAGAATCCTTACCAAGATTTACATAACGGCCAAGAAGTTCTCTCTCCTCTTCTCTATGCTTCTCACTGAGCATTCTCTCCTCATCTCGATGGAGAATCTGAAGATCTCTCTCTTCCTTACGGTTAGCAATATAAAGATCCTTAAACGCATTTACTGAGTGCTGTGTTGTAACAACAGCAGGAGATGTCTTCGTGATAATTGTATCGACTGTATCGTATACCTTGGAGCCAAGTTTATCTGATACAACATGAGTCTGTTTTGCCATTCTCTCGATAAGCTTAATTCTGTTATTAAACTCAAAGATACAGCAGATACTGATTACGATATCAGCAATTAAAAGTGTTCCCAATATATAAACGATTACATGCTTTACGGGTCTGCTTAAAAACGCAAGAATTGCGGATACTGCAGGATGTAAAATATACATTCCAAGGGAACATGCAACACCCCAGTAGATAGAGAATCTTACACAGATAAATCCATAAAGATTGAGCTTATACTCTGAATAGTCCCACCACCTCAAATGGAATATTCCGTAAAGAATTACACCTGCAATGAGCTCTACTGTTGTAGCAATTAAAGCTGAACCAAAAAAGAGTATTGGGAAGTTATTTACAAATGGTCTGAAGAACCAGATAACGCCATAAAAACCAAGACCATAAACAGGGCAGATTGGGCCACCCAAAAATCCGCGGTTGATAAACTTACCTTCTGTTACTCCGTAATAACATACTTCAACAATCCATCCGATAAACGAATAGATGAAGAACATTATTAATGAATCAGAAAGTCTGAATGGAAGAAACGCATTCAAAAAATCAACAACAGCTGTTACGGAAGGAATATCTGGCATTAGTTATTCTCCTTAACTGACTTCATCACTCTGTAGCCGCCACTGATTGCAAGTGTCTCGCAATTGCCAAATAATTCCAAAAGTTTCTTCTCTGTTGATGGAGCACCCTGCTTACGCTGCAATACAACATAAATAGAAGCACCATCCACCATATGTGCATATGCCTGATCATAGAAAGCGAATACTGTCTGCTTTCCTGCTCTTACAGGTGGATTTGTAAGTACTATATCGAACATGTCGTCATCTGTAAGTGATGCCAAAACATCAGAAGCAACTGCCTTCTTAAGGCTAACTCGATTAAGTTCAGCATTCTCCTTTGTAAGACCAATTGCACGCTGGTTTACATCAACTGCAGTAACATCAAATGCCATAAAAGATGACTTCATAACGCAGCTGACTACACCATAGCCACATCCAAGATCCAAAAGTCTTTCGCCCTTATGTGCACCTCTGTCCTTGATATCAGCAATTGCTGCCTCAAGCATAAGGTCAGTACCCTTATCGATGTCGTTCTTACTAAAAACATTTGTATCAGTAACAAAACGGAAATTCATACCATTCTGTCTATATTCAATAATCTTTCTGTTTGATGGAGTCTCAGGCGTACTGTCGTAATAATGAGCCATATTCCATCCTCCTAATTCTATTCATAATTAACCACGTTAATTTTATCACTTCAAAGCTGATTTTTCGATTTAAAAACGGCGATTTCCGCAAAGAAACCGCCGTTTTGCCCGAACCCAAAAATTAGATTAAATTTTCTCAACAAGTTCCTTAAGTCTTGGTGTTCTGTTAATAAGTGCAATTAATGGAAGACCAATAACAACAAGGAGTACAGCCTCACTTGCTGCAACAGAAAGCATACTGATTGCAACTGCGCCAACTGAAACTGCTGTACCTGGCTCAGCAAGAAGGAATGGAAGGTATGCACCAACAATAATTCCGTTTACAAGAATTGGTGGAATAATACCAAGATACTTATTCTTCTTACCAATAAGCTTACTTAAAAAACCTGCAATAAGTGTCGCAAGAGTACCGAAAATAATATCAATTGGACCAAGATTTCCTGGGTTTAAAAGGTTTGCAAGGAAACATCCAATAGTTACGCCTGGAATTGAACCAAATCCGTAAGCTGGAAGAATAGTCAAAACCTCAGCAAGTCTGAACTGAATTGGACCATAAGCAAACTGTGCTGCAGGCAATGTAAGCACAACATAAAGTGCTGCAAGTACGCCTGAAAATACTACAAAATGAATTCTCTTCTTATTTTTATCCATGTTAAAATCCTCAACTTAAAAAATAAATTCGAGGTCGATAAAACAAACTTATAAAACTTAAATATTCAGTTGTTCTGGATAAATGCCGCTAAGACCCTCGACCAATCAAGCCATAGCGGCGTTAATGTGGTCAGGAACATTATGAGAACTATGTACCGGCAGCATAAAAGCTCCTCCGACACAGCCCAAAACGCAAATGTCACGCATATAGATTACTTCCTTTCAGTGTTTATACAATTGCTGCTTTGGAGGGGAAAGAAAGAACGCCCCCAAATTAGTTGCAGTCAAAGCACAAGGATTGTAGCACGGAAGTATTAACAATTCAATGTTACAGATAATTCATTTGAGTTATTGGTATTACCGTTGTAAAATTTATGAAATTCTTATTAATAATAAGGAGCATTTAAGAAATGGATGTTAATGAAGGAAATATTTACGTATTAGGTCACCGTAACCCGGATACAGATTCAGTTGTATCTGCGATGGCTTATGCGGCACTTAGAAATGCAGTTGGCGACCGTGAATATGTAGCAGGTCGTGTTGATCATTGTAACGACGAGACTAAGAGACTTCTTGGATACTTTGGTCTTTCTGCACCACTTCGTATTAAGGATGTAAGAACTCAGGTAATGGACCTCGATTACGATAAGCCACCTACACTTGAGTCTACAGTTACACTTGACCACGCATGGAATACAATGGAAGAAAAGGGTATTTCAAGTATCCCTGTTGTAAATGGCGATGGCACATTACACGGAACATTGTCTGTACACGATATTGCTACTTTCGATATCGGAACAATTCATAATCCATTTGCTCAGGATATCCCTATCTTTAACCTTCTTGGTGTAATCGAAGGAAGAATCATTGCAGATGGTGCTGCCTTTAAGACTTCTATTTCTGGTGAAGTTATTATCGCTACACCAAGCAACGACGATTCTTTAAAGGTATTTACAAAGAACAGCATTATCCTTTGTGGTAATCAGCCTGAAATCATTAAGGCTGCTTTCGAGGCTGATGTTAACGCAATTATCCTTTGTGCTTCTGGTTCTGTTGATTCAATCATCAAGGACTATCCTGACAGCACAACTACTGTTATCTACTCACCTCTTGATGCAGCAAAGATTTCAAGACTTCTTTTCCTTGCTACTCCAATCGAGAGAACATGCTCTACAGAAGAAATCGTATATTTCTCTGTTAACGATTATGTAGACGATGTACGTGAGGTTGTACTTAAGAGCAGACACAGATGCTACCCTATTCTCGATGACGATCAGAAGGTTGTTGGTACACTTTCCAGATACCACCTCCTCCGTCCACGCCGTAAGAGAGTAGTTCTTGTTGACCATAACGAAGCAAGTCAGGCTGTGCCTGGTTACGAGCAGTCAGATCTCGTTGCAATCATTGACCACCACCGTCTTGCTGATATTGAGACAGGTCTTCCTATCTACGTTCGTAATGAGCCTGTTGGAAGTACAACTACAATCGTAGCTGAGATGTATCAGGAAAGAGGCGTTTCCCCTGCTCCAAAGATGGCAGGTCTTATGGTAGCTGCTATTCTTTCAGACACAGTTATGTTTAAGTCTCCTACATGTACTAAGAGAGATATCGAGCTTGCAGAAAGACTTTCAAAGATTGCTGGCGTTTCAATCGACGAGATTGGTAAGGTTCTTTTCGATTCCAACTCTTCTTCAACAAAGTCTGCAGAGCAGCTTGTTGGACAGGACTTCAAGGAGTTCCATATTGCTGGTCAGCGTCTTGGTGTAAGCCAGATTACATGCGTAGATTCTGAGAAGTTCCTTGCGCGTAAGGATGAGTTCCTCGAGACTATGTCTACACTCAAGAAAAAGAACGCATACGATATTGTTCTTCTTATGCTTACAGACGTTCTTGTTGAGGGTACTGAGCTCCTCTTTATTGGTAACGAGGATACAATCAGATATGCCTTTAACAAGGAACCTAAGGACAATCAGCTCTTCCTTGAAGGCGTTATGTCACGTAAAAAGCAGATTATCCCAATGCTTACAGCTTTGTGGGGTTAATCTTTTACTTCTATATTCACAAAAGCAAAAATCCCGCACTCGCATGCGGGATTTAATTTGCTCATAATTAGTTACTATTCTTACTTCAAAGAGAGACCATCAGCAAAAGCATTACCAACGACATCACCCATAGAGACATACTTATTGATACATGGATCAAAAGCAATTGGCTTTAACTTCTTGTAGTCAATCTTACCGTCTGTAATTACTGAATCATCAGCACAAACATTTACGATTTCGCCGATAAGAATTCCATCTTCAAAACTTTTTACCCTGCACTCCATTGCCATCTTAAGTTCGTCGAATAAAGGTGCATTAACGTTAGGTGACTTATAAGAATGCCAGCCTGTCTTAGCCATCTTATCAGGGTCTTTACTTCCTGATACTACGCCAACAAAATCACAGGCAACCATTGTATCTTCAGTACCCATGCTAACTGTAAAAGCACCAGTCTTGGCAAAATTCTCTGTAGTCTTATGAGTAGACATACTGATTGAAATTTCCTTATAGTCTGTTGTAATACCCCATGCTGCATTCATGGCATTAGGATTTCCATCCTCATCGTATGTACCAACAATTAAAACTGGCTGTGGAAGCATAAGTGGCTTGGCACCAAAATCAACTCTGCTCATAGTAATTACCTCCGAAATAATCTAATTAAAGTATAAACTTCTCAATTACATGTGCAACGCCATCTTCGTCATTTGAAAGCGTAATATAATCAGCTACATCCTTTACTACCTGCTGCGCATTTTCCATGGCAACTCCGATGCCTGCCCACTTAACCATACTTACGTCATTAAAACCATCGCCACAGCAGATTACATTCTCATGCTTAAAGCCAAGCTTTGGTGTTAATAAATCAAGGCATGAACCCTTATCTATTCCAAGTGGCATAGCCTCAAGAAAATATGGTTCAGAGCGCATAACTGTAAGTACACCTTCGTACTTCTTTGCAAGTTTAATCTCCAGGTCACCGCTAACAGATGGATCAGCTGTATATAAAATCTTATATGGCTCGTAGTCGATTTCCTTTACAAAGTCTTCTGAAATATACCATGGTAAATCGTTAAGGTTTGCTTCGTCCTCAAGCCACATGTCAGTTCTTCTTCCAAAGATTACAAAAGGTGCTTCAGACTTAGGGTAATTACCAGTACGGCCGATGTCTCTATCGTATGTTAAAACACCAATATCGTTTTCTACGGCAAACTCAAAAAGTTCCTTTACAAAATGATGCTCAAGTTTCTTTTCAAATACTACTTCACCTGTTTTCATGTCAGTTACAAGAGCTCCGTTAAAGTTAAGTGCAAGACCGCCTCTTTTATTAAGCTCAAGCTCATCTGCAACGTGGCGGATACCAGGAGTTGGTCTTCCTGATGCGAGGCATACCTGATGTCCCATCTGAAGCATTTTATGTATAGCTGCCTTTGTCTTTGGTGTAATTCTTTTCTTTGAATCAACAAGTGTACCATCGATATCAAGCACAAGAAGTTTACGATTTTCCATTTTCTCTATTCCTTTTTAAGCAAAAAATAAGAGTGCCATTGAGACACTCTTACTTTGAATTAATTCTTAATATTAAAGATCGAACTTGCTGTCGTCAGGATTAACCTTTACGTCTGAATCCTTTGAAGAAGCATCTTCCTTCTTCTCCTCAGAAGGTGTCTCTTCCTTCTTTTCTTCTGCCTTCTCCTCAGTCTTCTCAGACTCAGTATCAAGGCTGTTATGAGAAATCTTTGTAAGGTCACCATCGTTCATGTAAATCTCTTCGAACTCTGGTCCGTCAACCTTAAGTACATCCATAAGGCGTGTAGCAAGGCCTTCCATAATGTTACGCTTCTCAATAAGGATTGCCTTAGTCTCTTCGTAACACTCAGTAATGATTCTCTGGATTTCCTTATCGATTTCAGCTGCAGTAGCGTCTGAATAGCTCTGTACCTGACCGAAAGAACCACCAACGAATACTTCCTCATTCTCATCACCGAAGATCATGTTCTTGAACTTAGGTGAAAGACCGTAACGCTTAATCATATTAGTAGCGATTCTGTTACATGTCTGAAGGTCTGAAGCAGCACCTGTACTAATCTCACCAAGGAATACTTCCTCAGCAGCACGTCCACCAAGTGACATCTTGATTGTGTCGAGAAGCATCTTCTCTGTATAGTAATCAAGATCCTCTACCGGCTTATAAGCTGTGAAACCACCAGCTCTTCCTGCAGGGATAATAGTTACACGATCAACCTTCTCCCAATCAGATGTGGCACGAAGAACTACAGCGTGACCAGCCTCGTGGTAAGCAGTAAGTCTCTTTGCCTTCTCTGTAAGTTTCTTTGAATTCTTCTCAGGACCCATCATTACACGGAATGTTGCGTCATTGATTTCAAGAGCTGTGATTGTCTTCTTGTTACGTCTTGCAGCAAGGAGAGCCGCCTCGTTAAGAAGGTTAGCAAGGTCAGCACCTGTAAATCCTACTGTAGACAATGCGATGTCCTTAAGGCTTACTGACTTCTCGATTGGCTTACCCTTGGCATGGATTGCGAGAATTGCTTCTCTCTCATCTGCATCAGGTGGATTAACCATTACTCTTCTGTCAAAACGACCAGGTCTTAAGAGAGCTGGATCAAGTACGTCAACACGGTTTGTAGCTGCGATAACGATTACGTTTGTCTTAGAATCAAAACCATCCATCTCTACGAGAATCTGGTTCAATGTCTGCTCACGCTCATCCTGACCACCGCCAAGACCAGCACCACGCTTACGACCTACAGCATCAATCTCATCGATAAAGATTACTGAAGGAGATGCCTTCTTGGCATCTGCGAAAAGGCTTCTAACACGTGAAGCACCAACACCAACGAGCATCTCTACGAAGTCAGAACCTGAAATGTAGAAGAAAGGAACACCAGCCTCACCAGCTACTGCTCTTGCAAGAAGTGTCTTACCAGTACCAGGAGCACCGTGGAGAAGAACACCCTTAGGAATCTTTGCACCAAGTGCCAAATACTTCTTAGGATCCTTAAGGAAATCTACGATTTCAGAAAGCTCTTCCTTCTCTTCTACGGAACCCGCAACATCTGCGAACTTAACCTTAATCTCGTTAGGGTTAGACATTCTCGCTCTGTTGTTACCGAAGCTGAATACGCTGTTACCATCCTTGGCACCACGTGAAATACTAGTGATAAGAATAACTGCCAAAACAACCATTCCTACAAGCATTACAACCTGGATAATAAGATCCCAGTTAAATGGCTCAACGTAGTTATAGTCATCAATTGTTCCAGCCTTCTTAGCTACTTCGAGCTTATCCAAAAGGTCATCTACGTACTCGTAAGGAACTGTCTTTGTTGTCTGAGCAGGGGTACCTGACTCATCCTTATATTCAATAACAACTGTTGTACCAGTTACTTCAACGTTCTCAACATGGTGAGTGTCATTCTCGATATACTCGATTACATCAGCAAGAGAAGCATCCTTATTCTTACCCATGTTATCGCCAAATATAATAGCGGAGAAAGCGATAAGAACCACCAAAAGAATTATGTAGAAAAGCATTCCAGAAAACTTTGGTGCCTTCTTTGCTCCGTTTGAATTTGAACCGTTATTACTCATTAATTACCTCACAATACGTACATCTTTAAAATTACGGAATGAGTCATCGTAATCCAATCCGTAACCAACGATAAACTCGTCTGGGATTACGATTCCGTTATAGTCAGAAGATAAATCATTTACTCTTCTGTCAGGCTTATCAAAAGCTGTGCAAAGCTTAAGTGACTTAGGATTATAAGAACTTAAGTATTCCTTAAGTTTCTTAAGTGTATTACCTGTATCAATAATATCCTCTACAATTAAAACATTCTTACCAGAGATATCCATGCTGATATCCTTCTTGATTGTAAGTTCGCCTGTAGATGTTGTACCTGAATAACTCTTCGCCTGAACGAAATCAATCTTAACTGGCATAGTGAGCTTTCTTACGAGATCTGCTGTAAAAACAAAGCCACCAGTGAGAACACTAACAACTATCAATTCTTCACCCTGATAATCGTTATTAATCTGAGCCGCAAGACGATCTACCATTGCATTAATTTCTTCTTCAGAAATCATTACTTCAGACAAGTCCATATTCAAATACCCCTCTCAATTATTTCTACCCTTAAAAAACTTCCCCCAAAACCGGGATTAGTTTTATTCCATGCGTCATAAGAAGCACTACTTAAAAAACCTCGGGCATGCCCCAAACCAGGAATCCAAACCAATTCATCGTTAACGAAAAATCCTGCTACAAGATTTCTGGACATCTTAGGAACATGATTGTCTGATAAAACCTTACCAATTGATTTACTTATACCTGATCCAGCCTTCGTAAAAGAATCAGAAGTCAGGTTAGTTCTCAAAGAAACTACTAAATCCGATAAATCACCCTCGTAAGGGAAATACCAAGACAAATTATTATACTCTAATCCAACACTATTCTCAACGATAATGGACTTAATGTTAATATCAGTATTAGGTAAATTTGTTGTTTTATTTACCTCAATTTCGATGTTTATATCTTCATCCAATACGAGATATCCAAGATACTTCGCATAACTTAATGCTACTTTTAATTCTTCCCCATCTTCGCAAAAGGAAATAACACTGTTATTCTTTACAGCTTTACGGGCAAAAGGCATATCCAGAGTGCCTGTTCCGCTTACCTTAGAAGAAATAAACTCCAAAACAGAATCTACATGAACCTTATTAAAATCAGTAAGATTAGAAAATGTATCAAGCCAGAGTCTTCTGATTAATCTCGATTTAATAGCATAAGGAATCGTATCGAATTCCTTTACATTAAGAAATAATGAATCAGCCTTGGTAACCAAAAGCTCCCTATACTTCTCTTCCACAATCGATTCAATCAACTGAAGATCCGAAGACAATAAGTCATATACGTCCATCAGTGCGCTGGAAGGCTTTTTAACGGATACATCAGAAATCAAAGGAATAATTTCATTACGCCACTTATTTCTTGTTGTATCGGACTCAAAATTAGTCTCATCGATACAATAAGAAAACGAATTTGAATCAAGGAAAGAAATAATCTCTTCCTTTGTTACAGGAAGAAGTGGTCTGATTAGATTCCCATTTAATGCTCTCGGTGAAGTTAATCCCTCAAGACCAGATCCTCTGAACAAATTCATAAGCATTGTTTCAGCAACATCATCCTTATGGTGAGCAAGAGCAATTCGTGGATTATCGAATTGCTTACAAACTTCATCAAAACACTCGTAGCGCTTGATTCTGCCCATCTCTTCAAAAGATCTGTGGTTTTCTTTTGCTAACGATAGAATATCAAAATGAAATACCTTTAATTCAATACCAAGTTTCTCACATAAAGTTACGCAAAACTCTTCATCGTTATTAGCATCAACACCACGAAATCCATGGTTAACATGCACTGCAGAAAGTTTTGGAAATGTATCTCCTGTAGTTTCCCTAATAGAATTTAAAGCATACAAAAGCGCAACTGAATCCGGTCCCCCTGAAAGGCCGACTACAATATCTGAACAGTTAAATAATGAATTGTCCTTGGCAAAAGATTGAATCTTTAAGATAAAGTCAGACATCAAACACCTTACCATTACATGAATCCGTCTGGGAAATCACTGTTAGTACCTCCACCAAAGAATGCATCGTTTTCACTATTCTCTGGTGGTGGTATTGGCTCGCCTAAATTATCTGCATCAAAAGGAATATCCTCTGGAATGTCTGATGGTACATCTGGAGCTGGAGTTGAAGGAGTCTCTTCAAAGCTATAGTCAGATGCAGCAGATCCAGTTGTCTGAGTTCTTGTATAAGATGAAGAACTCTGCATACCAGTTGTTGCCGGATCCTGAGGGTCGTACTTACGGTCCTCTTCAAAGAACAATGTCTTAGCACCCCACCACTTAACGCGGACTGGTCCAGTCTCACCGTGACGGTTCTTGGCAACAATAATATCTGCATCCTCAATTTCAGGTGCTGCTTCACCCTTCTTATAGTAAGCACTACGGCTAATGAAGAGTACGCAGTCAGCATCCTGCTCGATAGCACCAGAATCACGAAGATCTGAAAGCATAGGAGTATGGTCTTCTCTCTTCTCAGAGCCTCTGGAGAGCTGTGAAAGAGCAATTACAGGAACATCGAGTTCCTTTGCAAGAATCTTAAGGGAACGGGAAATAGCTGCAATCTCGTTCTGTCTTGAAGAATTAGCTCCTGCATCAGGAAGATTCATAAGCTGGAGGTAGTCGACAATTACAAGTCCGAGCTGTCCCTTCATCTTAAGTTCCTTACACTTTGAAAGCATTGCTGCAGGATCGACCATAGAATTATCGTCAATATAAATAGGAAGATCTGAAAGTCCCTTAAACGCATCAACGATAGACTTAACGTCCTCAGGCTTAAATCCCTTGCCGGCTCTCTGGAGCTGCTTTGCAGAATACTGGGAACGTGATGCAAGAATACGGTTACCGATTTCTTCCTTACTCATCTCAAGTGAGAAAATACAAACTGGACGATGAGCATTAGTCGCGATATTTGTCGCAATATTAATTACGAGGGCTGTCTTACCCATACCAGGACGAGCGGCAAGAATATTCAAAGTACCGCCTCTAAAGCCACCAGTCATGGCATCAAGCTTACGGAAGTAAGATTTGAAGGCATCATCTTCTCCACCGCCAGCAAGCTTGGCGATTTTATTGATGTTCTTCTTCAAAATTGCGCCTAAAGGCTCAAATCCTTCTTCCTTCTCGCCAGTACGAAGTTCACTTAATCTATTAACACCGATAGCAACGATGTCATTAGCGCTAACGCCCTTAGTATTAGCCTTCTTCTGAAGATCGTTAAGAGTATTTACTACTCTTCGAAGATTACTCTTCTCCTTAACGATATCAATATAGCTATCAAGGTTACTTAAAACTGCAACGTAGTTGGCAACAGAGAAGATATACTCTGTGCCACCTGCAGCCTGAAGTTTACCCATTGACTCAGCCTTCTCATAAACTGTAAAGCGGTCAATGTTTCCACCATTAAGGTAGAGATCCATAATAGCCTTATAAATATGGTAGTGACGTGTATCAGCAAAATCATCTGCAATTATAGTCTTACCTACAACCTCATTAAGGGCCTCTTTACTACGCATGCAAAGACAGAGAAGGGCCTTCTCAGTCTCATTATCAAAAAGAACTGCAGCCTCATTCTCAGGATTACTATTCTCAACTAAATTGTCAGAAAGATTTCTATCCACGCTAAACTCCAATATCAATTAAAGTGCTTCTACTTCAATATTTACGTCACAAGATACCTTAGGGTGAAGCTTAATTCTTACACCGAAAGTACCAACGCTCTTAATTGCATTCTTAATAACAACCTGCTTCTTCTCAATATCGAAGCCGTTCTTCTTAAGCTCGTCAGATACATCACTGTTTGTAACAGCGCCATAGAGCTTTCCGCCCTCACCTGACTTCATCTTAAGTGTGAAAGTCTTGTCACCAAGCTTTGCTGCAAGCTCCTTAGCTGCCTCCAAAGCTCTTCTCTCGTGCTCAGCCTGAGCACCCTTCTGAAGCTTAACCTCGTTAAGATTTGCTGCAGAAGACTCCTTAGCAAGCTTCTTCTTAAGAAGGAAGTTTCTGCCGTAACCCTCAGAAACCTCTACTACGTCGTTCTTCTTACCAAGGCTCTTAACGTCCTCTAAAAGAATGAGTTTCATATCTATATCCTCCAATTTTCAATCAAAAAAATAACGGACGTTTATAAAATAAACGCCCGTTTATTATATACCATGAATTCTTACATTACCACGCAAGATTAGTCTGCGATGTATGGAAGAAGTGCAACCTGGCGAGCACGCTTGATAGCTGTTGTAAGCTCGCGCTGATGCTTAGCACATGTACCTGTCATTCTCTTAGGGAGAATCTTACCACGCTCTGAAATGAACTTACGAAGACGAAGTGTATCCATAAAATCGATAGCTTCTACCTTCTCTGCGCAGAATGCGCAAGACTTTCTACGTGAGCGTCTCTGTCTCATATTGCCGGAAAACTCTCTTCCAGCCTTAGGTGCTCTATTCTCAGCCATTACCTTAATCTCCTTTCAGATTAAATACATCCAAATCTGGATGTTCCCGTCTAGTATCGGGATGATTAGAAATCAAACGGAAGATCGATATCTCCGCCCGGATTGATTGAATCGTTACCCATATCAGGTGCGATAGGTGTCTTAGGTGCCTGTGGAGCAGCAGCTGCTACAGGGTTACCATAAGTCTGTGGTGCAGAAGGTGCCTGCTCCTGTCTGTTATTAGCTGACTCAACAAACTCTGCTTCCTCAACTACAACCTCAGTAACATAACGCTTCTGGCCATTGTTATCATCATAGCTTCTTGACTGAAGACTACCAACAATACCAATCTTAGAACCCTTACGGAAATAAGAACTGATAAATGTAGCTGTCTGTCTCCATGCAACGCAGTTGATGAAATCTGCCTGACGCTGACCGTTCTGATCCTTGAATCTACGATCTACTGCAACTGTAAAATTACAGAATGCAACCTGACTTGAAGTATTCTTAACTTCTGGATCCTTTGTCAATCTACCTACTAAAATTACTTTGTTCATTGTCTGCCTCCGAATCAGCTATTACTCGCTGATACGAATAGTAAGGAAACGAAGAACACCATCTGTGATCTTGAGAACACGCTCAATCTCCTTTGGAGCCTCAGCTTCTGCAGTGAAAGTAACCTTGAGATATACTCCATCCTTCTGATCCTCGATGTCGTAAGCAAGCTTCTTTGAACCAAGGTTCTCAAGAGCGTCGATTGTAGCTACAGACTCAATCTTAGCCTTAAGTGTCTCGATAAGAGCGTTAACTGCTTCCTCACCGTTTGCAGGATTAAGGACAATTACCAACTGATACTGGTTTGCCATATTATTCACCTCCTTGTGGACATTAGGCTTAACATCTTGTGTTAAGCAAGGATGCTGCATTTCCGCAGCATCGGATAGAATATCACGGCGAGGTGTCTAAGTCAAGATAAGTTCTTAATAAATACTATTCGTTCAACTGTTATTCTGCCCTAAATTATAACGTCCGCCATTTTGGGTGTAAATAACCTAAAACAGCGGACGAATGAACTGTACCATTATTGGTGCTACTTAGAGCAATTCAGCATTAAGATCTTTCAAAATATATGGGAAAAGAATCTCAAGCCATGCCTTAAGAGCCTTAACTGTATGTGAATATGTCTTACGGTTTTCTCCTGTTGGGTCTGGAATAGAAACAGATACAATCTTTCCTTCCTCATTCTTAATTACAAGACCCTTTGAAGCAGCATAAGATGAAATAGAGAAAACTCGGTCCTTAATCTCTGGGAATGACTTTACGATATCGAATGCCTGATCGTCTCGCATTGCAATAATCAAGTCATTGCCATCGTAGATAGCAGGGTTAGCTCTCTGAGTTCTGTGGCCACCCAAATTACGTCCAGTTTCTTCAAGAACTACTTCAATCATCTTCTTATCTGCAAGGTCATCGTCAACAGCGTGAAGTCCTGCGGACTCTGTATAGATTTCTGCGCCTGTCTTTGTATCTCCGAGAAGGCAGAATGGCTCGCTCTTTGAAAGCAAATCTCTAAAGATAATTTCGCATGCTGCGCTTAAGTTCTTATTCTGCTCATCCACAAAAAGGACTGATGCTGTAAATACATTAGGAAGATCGTCGATGGAGATTACCTTTCGTGATAATTCCTTGCTCTCGTTCATAGCCTCAACAGAATCGCCCTTCTTTAAAGCTGCCTTCGAAAGACGGTTCATGTATGCTCTTCCGATTCCTTCTTCAGGGAATCCTGCTGCGAGAATGTAGTTTACGCCCTGAAGGTCAAGGTGACGAAGTCCATCGAAAAGAGAATGAGATGCCATATCAGGACTTGTTGCATCACCATAGGAGAAGAAATGAATATGAGATTTCATGACATTGTCGTCGATTCTGTCCATAAGAAGCTTTACTTCATCTCCGGCAAAGATACCGATTCTTGCAATTGGATTGCTCTCCAAAATCTCACGGCACTTAACCATATATGGAGAAGCGATATCGAAGAGCTTCATCTTGCTTTCCTTATCAAGAAGCTTCAATGAATCTTCCTCTTCTTCTGTAGGCTCAGGAATGACGATGCTCTCGTTGATTTCTACCTTATCTGACAAAGGAATAATAATTACTTCGCTGTTTGGAGCGTAGTGGCGGTACTTCATTCCAGGAGACTTTGGTGACTCGCCTTCTACTAATACATCTGCGTAAGAAGCGTCGCCTTCAACTGCTCTCATTACCATATCAAGAGTGATCGCGCCTGGTCTTAAGATAAGTGGCTTTTCTCCTGTACAGTCAATTACAGTAGACTCAAGTCCAACAACAGACTCACCGCCATCGATAACACCATAGATATATCCATCCATATCATTCATTACATGACGTGCATTTGTTGGAGAAGGACTTCCTGAAAGATTTGCAGAAGGAGCTGCTACAGGACAGTTACAATACTCCAGGAACTTACGACATGTCTTATCAGAAGGCATTCTGATTCCAACTGTATCAAGTCCGCATGTAACTTCATCAGCGATAGCGTCCTTATTTCTCTTAACAACAATTGTCACAGGACCTGGCATAAAAGCGTCCATAATCTTCTTTGCAACAGGAGTTACGTCGATAGACAATTCATCGACCTGTTTCTTATCGAATATATGAACAATCAAAGGATTATCTGAAGGTCTTCCCTTTGCTTCAAAAATCTTGCTTACAGCATCGCCGATTGAAGCGTTACCACCAAGACCGTAAACAGTCTCTGTTGGGAAAGCTACTACCTCACCGTTTCGAATAGCTTCAGCTGCAGCCTTCATCCCGTTATCGTCAAAAGACTTAATAAGCTTTGTATCAAATTTCTTAACTCTTTCCATATGTCCTCCGATTAACCGTTACCTTCTTCTAATTTTGCAACAGCATCAAGTGTTAATGCATCGATAATTTCATCAATGTCGCCACCAAGAATTGACTCTAGTCTATAAAGTGTAAGTCCAATTCTATGGTCTGTTACTCTGCCCTGATGGTAGTTATATGTTCTGATTCGTTCTGATCTGTCACCAGTACCAACCTGGGATTTACGTTCAGAATCTTCTGCGTCTTTATCTTTTGTTTTCGCCATTTCCCAGAGTTTACTCTGAAGAACGGCCATTGCCTTATCCTTGTTCTTGTACTGGGATCTTTCATCCTGGCACTGAACTACGATTCCGGTAGGGATATGTGTGATTCGAATAGCGGAATCAGTTCTGTTTACGTGCTGTCCTCCGGCACCAGAAGCACGATATCTGTCGATTCGTAAATCCTTAGGATCAATTACTACGTCTGTGGCCTCTGCCTGTGGCAAAACGGCTACCGTTACAGTAGATGTATGTACTCGTCCTCCGGACTCAGTTACAGGTACACGCTGAACTCTGTGAACACCACTTTCGAACTTAAATCTGGAGTATGCACCTCTTCCATCAATCTCGAAAACGAGTTCCTTATAGCCTCCAAGTTCAGTCTCATTAGAATCGATTACCTCGATGCTATAGCCTTTAAGAGCTGCATAGTATCTGTACATCTTATAAAGCGTATCTGCAAAAAGAGCTGACTCTTCGCCACCTGCGCCTGCACGGATTTCAATAATAACGGATCTGTCGTCTCTTGGATCCTTTGGCGAAAGGATGACGATAAGTTCCTTTTCAAGTCTCTCGATATCGCTCTTGGCATTAGAAAGCTGCTCGTTTGCAAGTTCGTGGATTTCTTCATCACCAAGTTCTAAAAGTTCCAAAGCATCCGCTTCATCCTTAAGGGCACTTCTATATGCCTCAATAACTTCAACCTTGGATGAAATCTCACCAAGTTCCTTACTAAGGTTCATGTATCTGGCCTGATCATTTACTACAGAAGGATCTGACATAGAGGCAAGAATCTCATCGTGTCGACTTAAGATCATGTTGATTTTTGTTTCATCAATTGCCACTAGTATCACCTCCTTCGTAATTTGAAACGCCCACTAATTCTGCCATATATGTAAGGACGCTGTTTGCTAATTCTCTTGTAGTATATGCTTCTCCATCTTCCCCAAGAACCGGGCCATCGTAAGGAGTTCTGTTCTGATAATACATTGTGCCATTTTCTCCATAGCTTCTCTCACTCAGGAGCAAAGATGTGCGGAAACTGTTAGCAGTAGTTTCACCGATAAACATAATTGGAACATTATTATCTACAGAGCAGTTTCTTAAAACCTCTAAAGAACCTTCATCCAATGGATAATCGCTATTAACCACAATAAGCATATGCTGGGAATAATCTCTTGGCGCATGCTGCTCTATAACATTTCCAAGTTCGTCAGTTAAAGTGTAAGTATATGGATCCCAGTAAACTGGCATATTATCTTCACTGATTCTGTTAAAACCAATATTAATAAGATGCACGCCCAAAGGCTCTAATTCAGGTGGAACTGTACCGAGAAAATAAATAACATAATCTTCTTCAGACAATGAGGTAATAAGTTCGTCCGTCTGGTTACGAACGCTCTTTGCAACAATTTTATGAGAAAGCTCATTTGCTTTTGCAGCAAGCGCATAAACCATAAGTCCTGTTACAAGGATTATGACTACTGCGATTAAAACTGCTGCCTGTGGATTATGACGTTTCATTTATGCCTCCGATAGAATTTACTTTTGCCTAAAAAAAGAACAACAAAAGCAAAGCTATCTCTGAACGAAAGGCTTTACATCAGAAACTGCGTCTCTGGCATACTCCTCGTTAATATCAATCGTAATTGAAGAAAGCCCATCTGTATATGGACTGATGAATCTGTTAAAAGTCTCGCAGATATAGTTTCTGGCACCAGCGTCATCCGAATTAATATCAAGAATAAACATCCAGGATGTAACGTCATCTGAAAGCTTATGGAAAAGTCTCACGTAAATCTTATTCACGCGTGGCTCATCGATTAAAAATTCCTTCATCATTGGATAGAACTTATCTGGATAGTGGTCAGGATCTCCAACCTTAACATCAACGTCATCGTTCTTTCCCATCTGATCAGAAATCATGGAAATTAAATCCTTACCAAAAAGGACATCTTCGCTTCCTGGATTTAAAATCATTCCATCAAGATAAAAAGAAGGTGTAAGAACAACTTCCATCAAATCCTCGAAAGAAGAAGTTACTGCCTTCTGGTCGTCATAAGACTTATTAATATCAAAACTGTCAGTATCTGAAAAAGCTACGATAAATCTTCTCTTCTTGGAATCAGTTACAGCATTGAAAGATACTCCCCTGTCAGATTCTGTTACAGGGACAATGAGTTTTGAAACGGAAGCTTCCTTTAATACTTCGAGCATGATTTCAGGAGTCCCCTCCTTCTTAACACACTTAAGAAGTTCCAAAAGCTTTGGGTTTCTTATAGTCTCATGAATAAAAATATCTTCTGCCACGATTACCTCTTAAAAATTAAACCATAAACAAATATGTGCTTAAGAAAAGCATAATTGGAAGTGTAATGGACATTAAGAACAATGACATTACAACTGTACGTGCTGCAAACTTAGGAGCACAGTTATACTTCTCTGCATAGATTACATTCATAGTACCACAAGGAAGCGCTGTCATTAATACAAGTGTAATTGCTGTTTCAGGTGAAACCCATACAAACTTTCTTACGATAACGATTGCAACCATCATAAGAAGTGGGAAAACAATAAGTCTTAATGCAGTAATGATATAAGACTTAACATCAGTAAAGAGTTTCTTAACATCGATAGTAGCAAGAGTAGATCCCAGAATAATCATTGAAAGAGGAACTGTCATGTTACCAACGATATTGATTGTGTCGAGAACAAAAGCCGGCATTCTCCAAGGAACAATAAAGAGTGCAATCGCACCGATTGAAGCAATAGAAACAGGATTAAAAAGAATCTGCTTAATCTCGCCCTTGCGGTTTGAATAAAGTGTTGCACCATATGTATAGAAGAAAAGGTTATACATGAGGTTATAGATAGACGCCAAAAGAAGACCCTTGTTACCAAAGAGGCTGAGCATCAATGGGAATCCAACAAATCCTGTATTTGCAAATACTGCAGTATTCAAAAGAACTACCTTCTCATGCTGCTCTACCTTTGTCTTAAAGATAACGATTCGAAGGAAAACGATAGTACAAAGATAGTAAAGAATTGCAGCACCAGCTACAGCGATAATTGACTTAACAGTATCCATGGAATACTCGTGCTGACTGGATGCAATAATTGTAAAAGGAAGTACGGCACGAAGAAGAATATCTGAAAGTGAACCCTGAGTTCTCTCATCGATAATTCTCTTTTTCCTAAGTAGCAATCCAAGAAGAACTGTTACCACCATCTTAAAAAATACAATTAAAACTTCAACCATCTATCTAACACTTCCTAATATTAAAAATACCCAGGAACTATTATACCTTTGAGTGTTCAATTGTTGCACGTACTGCCCTTCTATATTCCTGCATAAGTTTTGTTGCATCATTATCAGACATTTTTGGAACATATGTCACACGTGCCTTATAAAGCTTACGCATTTCTGCCATTGAACCAAAGAAACCTGTTGTTCTTCCGGCAAGAAGTGCAGCACCCATAGCTGTCATTTCATCTGATCTGGCTCTTGTGATACTGATACCCAAAAGGTCAGACTGAAGCTGCATAAGAAATTCTGAAGCGCATACTCCACCATCAACCTTCATGTGAGTTGATGTAATACCTGTATCCTCGTTCATAAGATTTACAAGTTCTGTTACCTGGTATGCAATAGACTCAACTCCGGCTCTTACAATATGAGCTCTTCCTGTGCCTCTTGTAATACCTGTAAGAGAACCTCTCATATCTGGATTCCAGTATGGTGCTCCAAGACCAGTAAATGCTGGTACAAGATATACGCCACCATTATTCTCGATAGACATACAGATGTTATCGCAGTCAGATGGATTATCGATTAATTCAAGCTCATCCTTAAGCCAGCTGATTACAGAGCCTCCCTGGAATACTGAACCTTCAAGAGCATATACTGTCTTTCCATCGTATGACCATGCAGCAGATGTCAAAAGTCCGTTCTCTGAAAATACAGGAGTATCTCCAATATTCATGAGAGTAAAACATCCAGTACCATATGTTGTCTTTGTATCGCCCTTCATAAAGCAGTTCTGGCCTGCAAGAGCAGCTGCCTGATCTCCTGCAACTCCGGTAATATGAACGCCGTTATAAAGCATAAGAGCATCTGCCTCATCATCAGACAAACCAAGAATAGAAAGTTCATCTCGGTCAAACATTACTTCACCAAAGTCTGAGCAGGATGGGCAAGGCTCAGCAAGACATCCTCTAGGAATATCGAAAAGTTCAATAAGGCTGTCCTCATACTGCAAGGTAGAAACGTTAAAAAGAAGTGTTCTTGAACAGTTAGAATAATCAGACTTAAAACTCTTACGGTTTGTAAGGTTATAGATAAGGAATCCATCAACTGTTCCAAACAAAATCTCGTTATTAAGTGCCTTCTTCTTTGCTCCAGGAATATTCTCAAGAATCCATCTCATCTTTGTAGCAGAAAAGTATGGATCAAGACGAAGACCTGTTATCTTTGAAATCTCGCTTTCGCGGCTTACGTACTCAGGTCTTCTGCAGATATCTGTAGTACGTCTGCACTGCCATACGATTGCCTTGCAGATTGGAACTCCTGATTCCTTGTCAAAAGCAATTGTTGTCTCGCGCTGATTTGTTATGGCGATACAATCAATGTTGCCTCGAGCTTCCGGGTAATTAAGCATAAGATATGCCATTGTCTTAAGCGCAGAAATATAGATTTCTGACGCATCGTGCTCAACGTGTCCTGGCTCAGGATAGTACTGAGTAATAGGGACTGGAATTGAACCAATGAGATTGCCATCACCGTCAAGGAGAAATGCCTTTGTCGATGTTGTTCCCTGATCGATTGAAAGAATATATTTGCCCATAATTCTTATGCTCCTTTTACCCTTTTTAACAATTAGGGAGCACCTCGTAAACGAGGCACTCCCCTAAACAATTAACGTCTGTAAAGTCTATTGAGATCTGTGTACCACTTATTGTCGATACCGTCCAAATCTTCCTTAGTAAATCTAACCACCCAGTTACCATTAGCTGTACCAGGACGATTCATTCTTGTATCGCCACCGTAGCCGAGCATATCCTGGATAGGAATAATTACACAGTTAGCATGACTCATCCAGAGTGTCTTAATAATAGCTCGAAGTGAACCACTATATGTTCCACCATCACCCCAGTTATTGCCTTCAAAACCACAGTACTTAAGGCACTCTGCTCGCTCATTCTCATTTGCTTCCCAGAGCCAGCCAAGTGTTGTGTTGTTATCGTGTGTACCTGTATAAGCTACGCAGTTATCTTCGTAGTTATGTGGGAGATATCCGCTGTCTTCCCATGGATTAAATGCAAACTGCATTACCTTCATACAAGGGAGACCACACTCCTTAAGGAAGTCCTCAAGATCTGGTGTCTTCTCACCCAAATCCTCAGCGATGAGTCTTGAGCTGTCACCGAACTTCTCGTTAAGGACCTTGAAGAAATCCATTCCAGGACCCTTAACCCACTCACCGTTCTTTGCAGTCTTAGCTGTAGCTGGAACCTCCCAGTAAGATGAGAATGCTCTGAAGTGATCGATTCTTACGATATCGTAAAGCTTGTAGTTCTCCTCGATACGGCTCATCCACCAAGCGTACTTAGTCTTCTTGTGCTTAGGCCAGTCATAGATTGGGTTACCCCAGAGCTGTCCGTCCTCACAGAAATAATCTGGTGGTACACCAGCAACCTTATCAAAGATTGTAGCAACCTCTGTAACCTCACCATCGTCAACAGGAATCACCTTAGTTCCTGGCTTAACCATCTTAAAGAGGTCTCTTGCTGCCCATACATCTGCTGAATCACAAGAAACATAAATTGGCATATCACCAATAATCTGAATACCGTTATCGTTGATTTCCTTCTTGATTGCCTGCCACTCTGTTGTAAAGAGATACTGAAGGAAAGCATAGAACATATAGTTCTCATCGTTCTTCACTTCAGCTACGGCCTTAGGATCATAATTTCTAAGTGCCTCGTCAGACCACTGCCACCATGCCTGCTCGTAATTTCTGGACTTGATTGTCTGGAAAGCAGCAACGTCGTCTGCCCACTTATTCTCAGAAACGAACTTCTTAATATCGTTTCTAAGGTTGTCATCAATTCTTGAAAATGCTGTTCTCAAAAGGTTAAGTCTGGCATTTCTAAGGAAATCGTAATCGATTCTCCACTTATTTACGTTATACTCTGCCCCTACTACCTCACCTGCATTAAGAAGACCTCTCTTCATAAGTCTTCTAGGGTCAATGAAAAGCCAGTTACCTGCAAAAGCTGAGAAACTCTGATAAGGTGAATCACCCATACCAGGATAAGAAAATGGCAATACCTGCCAGTACTTCATTCCCTGCTCTTTGAGCTGCTTACTAAAAGCTACGGCCTCCTCTCCAAAGACTCCGATTCCGAATGGACCCGGTAAAGATGCAATATGCATCAAAACGCCGCCTCCACGTTTCATAATAATAACTCCTCCTCTTTGCGACTTTGCGCACTACCTGTTATAATGTTTTGTCTTTATTTAAAAGAAAAAACAAATAACATTTGTCTATTATACATTATTGAGGTGACAAAATGAATTACTCTACCGAGGAAGAAATCAAAAGAAGACGTACGTTTGCTATTATTTCTCACCCTGATGCAGGTAAAACAACTATGACTGAGAAGCTCCTTCTTTACGGAGGTGCTATCCATATGGCTGGTTCTGTTAAGGCCAGAAAAGCAGCTAAGCACGCTACTTCTGACTGGATGGAAATTGAGAAGCAGAGAGGTATCTCTGTTACTTCATCAGTAATGCAGTTCAACTACGATGGTTACTGTATCAACATTCTTGATACTCCTGGTCACCAGGACTTCTCTGAGGATACATACCGTACACTTTGTGCAGCCGATGCAGCAGTAATGCTTCTCGACGGTGCGAAGGGTGTCGAGGCTCAGACAATCAAGCTCTTCCACGTATGCCGTAACCGTGGTGTACCTATCTTCACTTTCATCAACAAGATGGACCGTGCTGCAAAGAATCCATTTGACCTTATCGACGAGCTCGAGAAGGTTCTTGGTATTCGTTCAACTCCAGTTAACTGGCCAATCGGTACAGATGGTGATTTCGAGGGCGTATATACAAGAGAGACTGGCGAAGTTCTTCTTTTCGATGCTAACAATCAGGACCACGGTGCTTCCATGGTTAAGGAGACTGTTGCAGGTATCGACGATCCTAAACTTAAGGACATGATGTCTATCGGTCACTACGAGACACTTTGTAACGACATTGAGCTTCTCGATATGGCTGGTGACGAGTTTGATTTGGAGAAGATCCTCGCAGGTCAGTTGACACCAGTATTCTTCGGTTCTGCTATTACAAACTTTGGTGTTGAGCCATTCCTTAAGAAGTTCCTTGAGGTTGCTCCAATGCCACAGCCACATAACGCATCCGATGACATCGGTGTTGTTGAGCCAACAGACGAGATGTTCTCTGGTTTCGTATTTAAGATTCAGGCTAATATGGATCCTAACCACAGAGACCGTATGGCATTTATGAGAATCTGCTCTGGTAAGTACGAGAAGAACATGACTGTTAACCACACAAGACTCGGCAAGAAGATTACTCTTGCTCAGCCACAGCAGTTTATGGCTCAGGATAGAAATATCGTTGAGGATGCATATGCTGGTGATATCATCGGTGTATTCGATCCAGGACACTTCAGAATTGGTGACACACTTATCTCTACAAACCGTAAGTTTAAGTTTGACCCAATCCCTGTCTTCCCACCTGAGAATTTTGCAAAGGTTATGCCTAAGGATTCCATGAAGCGTAAGCAGTTCCTTAAGGGTATCGAGCAGCTTTCTGAGGAAGGTGCTGTACAGCTTTATAAGCAGCCTGATATCGGTACAGAGACATACGTAATGGGTGTAGTTGGTGTTCTCCAGTTTGAAGTACTTGAGTATCGTTTGAAGAGTGAGTACGGCGTAGATATTCTCCGTACACCACTCCCATACAGACTCGCAAGATGGGTAAAGAGCGATGCTAAGCCAGACTTCGATTATCACGATATGACTTTGACATCAACATCAATGCTCGTTCTCGACAGAGACGATGAGCCAGTAGTACTCTTTGAGTCTGACTGGGCTATCGACTGGGCAGTTGATCACAATAAGCCATTAGAGCTTAGATTCGAAGATATCCACACTAAGGATGAATAATTAGCATTAACGGGCTCCACTCTGGTGGAGCCTTTCTTATTGGTAGATACCCCCACTAATTCTCCTGGAATTATGTTGTACAATAGGCACATAAAATTTAATGAGGTTTCTTAACATGAACAAAACTATAAAAAATATTATCGCTTTGGGATTAACACTTTCTATTGGTCTTTCTGTTATTGCCTGCCACAGACCAGGAAACGAATGGACTAACAAGGCCGTTAAATATATCGAAGACAAATACGATATTGATCCTACTGTTTTGGGTTTTGAAGAAACTACTTATACAGGCTATCTTCAGGAAACATACCATACTGATGTTTACGAAATCAGAATGGTAGATGGCGACGTAACATTCAGTGTTCTCATAGATAAAAGCAGAGGATATATTTACGACAACTACATCATGCAGGAAGCAAAGGACGAATTAAGAAATATCTTAATCGATGAATTCGGCAGAGGCGAAGTAAACAAAATGGCTATTAATTTTGATTTGCTTACTTTCGTTGACGAAGATGTCTGTACCCTTGAAGACCTTGAGGAAAGCGATGCCCGAATCGACGTAAACATTGTGACTCACGGTAAGTCTGTTTCTGACTGGGAGAATTCTGGAATTTATCAGATGAGCCATAATTTCACACTATATGTAAGCGACATCAAAGACAGCGACATTCCTTCCGATGAGCGTCTTGGAACAGCCGGATATATCAGCAATAACGTTCCATACTTTGGCGACTATATTCTCTATAACTACTCTGGTGTTTATAAGGATGGCGCATGGACTTTTGGCGAGTACGAGACATTCGAATCAAGCGGATTAACAATCACATACGATATTAGTTCAATCACATCTTTTGAAGTAATTAGTTCAGATTCTAATTCCGTTACTTACCACGTTACATTAAATGCTCCTGGCGTTATCGATATTTTGACAGACAGCGATTCTGTTAAGTTCTGGGTAAACGACGATACACATTTCGCAGCAAACTCTGTTTCTTTACGTGGCCAGTCCCACGACGAAAACATGTACAGAGTTTCATACATCCTTGAAGAAAGCGCAGATATTACTATTACTTTCGAGTAATTAGTGCTTATAAATCAAAGATACTAATCTGCTTATTGATGAAGCTCTCCTGCTTTGCCTTATGGATAACATCCCCTGGCATACTCTCGCCCAATAGAAACGGCGACTTCGGATTATGCTTACAGTAATTCTCTCTTACTAAGTCGCTGCTATAGTTGGCATAGCAGTACTTACAAAGGTGAAGGCATGTGTTATACGCACCAATATCGTTTCCAAGGATGCAGGCGCACTCTTCCCTCTTACCCTTTTCCTTCGGAGGATTAATCTTACATCCAAGTGCCTTCTCGTAAGTTTCAATCGTCATGCATCCGGTTGTATCTACACCGTAGCCACTAAGTTCATCGCCCTCGCCGCAGGTCTTAATTTTAATGTTGTATCTGCGGCCGATTTTTACAAATTCTTCTCCGATTCTGACGCGCTCAAATCTTGAGACTTCGCGGCACTCAGGAAAATTACGAAGAACTTTCTTAAATAAATCCACGAAGCTTATGATGCATGTATCAACGTAGCCGTTAAGCTTTATACACATCTCCTCGAACCACTTAATATGGAACTCCAAAGGATAGTCACTAGAAACAATAATAGGGTCGTATCTCCAGGCAACAGAATTGACGCCAAGCATCTTTGAAAGCGCAATTAAAGAATCAGTAACCTCTGCCTTTGGAGGCACGTTAGGCTCGATATCAGGGCCATATGGAGTAATCGTAACGAACCAGTACTGATTGAATTTTTTAAGAAGTGACATATCCTCGAGTAACGGTTTAGGATTTTTGGTACAAAAAGCAATCAGATCCACTACATCAGGATCTAATTCATAACGTGTAACCTGACTCTCGTTATATGGGTTTCTAACAAGGACATAACCATCCTTAAGTCTGTTTCTGAACCACTCACTATAAAAAGCCGGTATATCTGTTCTCATGCCTGTCTGAATAATCATGAAAACATCTTACATCAAAAACGCCTGGTTGACAGCAACTACAATGAGGTGTAAAAGTATTAACGTAAACTTAGACATGGAGGTAGACCGATGAAAAGAATTTTCTGCTGATAACTTAATAATTTATGCGGCGGAGATTATTTCTCGATCTACATTTTTATATTCTTTTCGGGACGCTGCGTTTTGAGACGCAGTTTTTTGTTGCAATTATTTTTGTATAATTGCGCTTTTTCTCCGCCTCCACGGAGGTAAATAATATGGCAATGATTGATATTAGAAATTTAAGTTTTGGATACGACGGCAGTGACGTTATGCTTTTCGATGGCGTTAATCTTCGTATCGATACATCCTGGAAGCTTGGCCTTATCGGAAGAAACGGACGTGGAAAGTCTACATTCTTCAAGATTTTACGAAACGAACTCCACTACGGAGGAAGCATCTCAGGTCTTCCAGAATTCGTTTCATTCCCTTTTGAAGTAGAAGACGAGTACGAGCTTGGAGGCGACGTAATAAGAGCGATTGCACCTAATAGCGAGGACTGGGAGATTCGTCGCGAGATGAATTACCTTGAGCTCGATGAAGACACTTTATATAAACCTTACTGCATTCTTTCAGGTGGCGAGAAAACAAAGCTCCAGTTAATTTCCCTCTTTTTGGATGACGTCTCATTCCCGCTTATCGATGAGCCTACAAATCATCTGGATACACACGGGCGTGAAGTTACTGCGAATTACCTCAAGCGCAAAAGCGGTTTTATTCTTATTAGTCACGACAGAAACTTTCTTGATTTGGCGACAGATCACACTATGGCTATAAATAAAACCAATATCGAGATCAGCCCAGTAAGCTTCTCCACATGGTGGGAGCAAAACGAACTTAAAGAAAAGTCCGAGATGGCACAGAACGAGAAACTTAAGAAGGATATCGCAAGACTTCGAAAGGCAGAAGAAACTGTTGAGCGCTGGTCTAATATTTCAGAATCGAAGAAAATCGGCTT
>JAZUDM010000054.1:0-3199 GCA_045639635.1 Saccharofermentans sp.
AATTTGTCTTGTAAGTTTCGTTAGAAATCGCTAATAAATATAAATAAATTAAAGCGATTACTTTGAAAGAATGCTGTCTGGACCTCTCTCGATTGCCACGATACCAGTTCTACAGAGCTCAATAATGCCAAATGGCTTCATATTCTCGATGAAAGCATTAAGCTTATTTGTATCGCCTGTCATCTCAAGACAAAGTGACTCTGCGTTATAGTCAACAATCTTTGCACGGAATGCTTCAACACAGTCCTTAACATCAGATCTTGTCTCAGGATTATTCTTAACCTTCAAAAGGAGAAGTTCTCTTCTGATTCCAATCTCGTCATCAATTACTTCAACCTTACGAACGTTATAAAGCTTCTTAAGCTGATTTACGATAGCCTTCTTCTCAGACTCATCAGCATGAAGAGAGATAGTGATTCTTGAATAATCAGGACTCTCTGTTTCACCTACAGCCAATGTATCGATATTGAATCCACGACGTGTAAACATGCTTGTAACACGTGTAAGTACACCGTACTTATTCTCTACGTATACTGCGATAACAACTCTCTTCTTATCCATTACTTGTCACTCCTCTCTACAATAATCTTGTCGAATGTTCCGCCTGCTGGAACCATAGGAAGAACCATCTCATCCTTATCGATAGTCAAATCAATAAGAGCTGGACCTTCAACAGCATACGCCTTCTCGAAAGCAGCCTTAAACTCTTCAATATTAGTTGCCTTAAATCCAGGACAGCCCATTGCATCTGCAAACTTAACGAAGTCAGTCTTACGATTAAGAACTGTATTTGAGTATGTCTTGTCATAGAAAAGTGTCTGCCACTGTCTAACCATACCAAGAACACCGTTATTCAAAAGTACGATTGTAAGAGGAACGTTATAAGTTACAGCTGTAGCAAGCTCGTTCATGTTCATCGCGAAAGAACCATCACCTGTGAAAAGAACTGATCTCTTACCTGAACCATAAGCTGCACCGATTGCTGCACCCATACCAAAGCCCATTGTTCCGAGACCACCAGATGAAATCCATGTTCTCTTATCTGTGAACTCATAGTGCTGAGCAGCCCACATCTGATGCTGTCCTACGTCAGTTACACAGCGTGTATCAGCAGTTGTGATATTTGAAGCTGCCTTAATTGCAAGCATTGGAAGGAAATCAGGATCGTCATAAGACTTCTCCTGAGCCTTAAGAGTATCAACTCTTACCATCCATGCCTTATTTTCTTTCTTGTCAATCTTGGCGATAAGCTTTGTAAGGAAATCAGAAATATCAGATCTAACGCTCAAATCAACGTTAATGTTCTTATTAAACTCAGATGCATCAAGGTCAACGTGAATCTTCTTTGCGTCTGTTGAGAACTTAGATGTATTACCTGTTGCTCTGTCAGAGAATCTAACACCAACAGCAATAATCAAATCTGCCTCTGCCATTGCAATTGAAGAAGCATAGTGACCATGCATACCCTGCATGCCAAGATATCTTGGGTTAGAATCTGGAACCTCTGAAAGCCCCATCATTGAAGCACCCATTACACCGTCCATCTTCTCAGCAAGCTCCTCAATGAGGTTTCCTGCAGCCGCATGAGTTGCTCCACCGCCAAAATAGATATAAGGACGTGTAGCATTAGCGATAAGCTTTGCTGCCTCTTCAACATCGCTGTCCTTAGCCATCTTAGGTGCATCGATTTCAACTGGAGCCACAGGAGTATACTCTGTGAGCTTCTGCTGAACATCCTTAGGAATATCTACAAGAACAGGACCTGGACGACCGCTCTTGGCAATCTTAATAGCCTCACGGATTGTATCTGCAAGTTCTGCTACATCATGTACTAAGAAATTATGCTTTGTAATTGGGAGAGTCACACCAGTGATATCAATCTCCTGGAAACTATCCTTACCAATCATTGCTGTACCTACATTACCAGTAATAGCAAGAAGTGGAATTGAATCAAGATATGCAGTAGCAATACCTGTTACAAGGTTTGTTGCACCTGGGCCTGATGTTGCAAGTACAACACCAATATCACCGCTTGCTCTGGCATAACCATCTGCTGCGTGTGCTGCACCCTGCTCATGTGCTGCTAAAACGTGATTAATCTCATCACTGTGCTTATAGAGCTGGTTATAAATATCAATGACTGTTCCTCCTGGATAACCAAAAATAGTCTTGATGTTCTGCTCTATGAGAGTCTTAACAACAATCTCTGCTCCGCTTAAAATCATACGACTTACCTCCTAATGTCGATTTATACCAGGATCGTTTGTTTTACGGAAAAAAGCCAATAAAAAAGCCCCCTCCGCACAATCCTTTGTGTGCAGAAGAGACGAAAATACAATTTCCGCGGTACCACTCTTCTTGGTATAAATACCCACTCACGTCTGTCTAACAACAAACTACTCTATAACGGGAGAACCCGGCCTCATTTACTAATCCTGATGGATGTTCGATTTGGCAGCTCCGAGACTACTCATCATTACAGTTACGCAATCGGTTCACAGCAACCACCGACTCTCTGAATGCGTGCGTGCATCTTCCTTCTCATCAACGCTTATATTGAGTAATTATAACTTTTGAGATATAAACCGTCAAATACTTATTTAATAGGCATATTAAAAAAGCGGGATTATTCAGCATAACCCCGCATACGCAAAACTAATTCATCCTGTTATTTACCAAAATGCAAAGAAGAATCCAGCTAATGGTGATAACACAATCATAATCATCGAGAATGTAAATGAATCGATAGACATAAGTGTCGCTCTTTGCTCAGATGGAAACATATCCTGCAAAATCTTATTTGCTCTCACCTGCAAAGCATCGTCACCCATCGAAGCAATGAAACCTCCGATTGTCATCAGCGCCCAAAGTCCAGAGTGCTCAACAAGAATTCCTGTTATAACAAGCGCAAGCGATACGAAATACACTAGTAGGTATGGCGCTTTTTTAAACTTAAGTATCAGCTTTGATCCAAATATTCCTCCGATATTAGTGATAAAGAGCAGTATTCCAAGTAATAGTCCTGTTACTCCAACCTCTGGAAACTTAGCCTGAATAAAGAAAAGCAAAAGGATATCAAAGGAACCTACAAGAGAATTAAAGAACATTAGTCTAAAAGCCTTTGTATTTACTCTCATAAATTTAAAGCTATCAGAGAAACACTTTCCGATACTTCTCATAACTTCAGCGAAAGTATAAT
>JAZUDM010000055.1:0-48916 GCA_045639635.1 Saccharofermentans sp.
ACGATAACGTTCTTCTTACCAACTACTGTTGGGTTAGCAAAGTCTGTGATGTACTTAGCAACGTGACCAGCCTCAACTGCAGCTACCATAGCAGCCTCGTCAACGAGTACGTCACGAGCGAAGTTAAGGAACATAACGCCATCCTTCATCTTAGCGATAGCCTCTGCGTCTACCATACCCTTTGTTGAATCAAGAAGTGGTACGTGGATTGTGATGATGTCACAATCTGTGTAGATATCGTTTACGTTTGTGATGTGCTTAACATCACGTGAAATCTTCCAGGCAGCTTCTACAGAAACGTATGGATCATATCCATATACTTCCATACCGAGAGCGATAGCTGAGTTAGCGATCATAGCACCGATAGCACCAAGACCAATAACACCGAGCTTCTTGCCCTTAATTTCCTTACCAGCGAAAGCCTTCTTAGCCTTCTCAGCTGTCTTAGCGATATTCTCGTCTTCCTTGTTGTCCTGTGACCACTGAGCAGCGCCAATGATGTCACGTGAACCGTATAGCATAGCTGCAAGTACGAGCTCCTTAACGCCGTTAGCGTTAGCACCTGGAGTATTGAATACTACAACACCCTGCTCAGCGAACTTATCGAGTGGGATGTTGTTAACACCAGCACCAGCACGAGCTACTGCGATTGTGTTCTCTGCAAGTGTCATATCGTGCATTGCTGCAGATCTAACGAGGATTGCATCTGCCTCATTTACGTTATCTGTAATAGCGTAATCAGGACCAAAGTTATTTGTACCGCAAGCTGCGATTGGATTTAAGCAATTTACCTTAAACATTAAGCGTTCTCCTCCTCATACTTCTTAAGGAAATCTACGAGAGCCTGAACACCCTCGATTGGCATAGCATTGTAGATAGAAGCACGGAGACCACCTACTGACTTGTGACCCTTGAGGTTATCGAAACCAGCAGCCTTAGTAGCAGCAACTACTGCAGCATCCTTATCTGCGTCACCTGTTACGAAAGGAACGTTCATCAAAGATCTAACTTCCTTCTCAACTGTACCGTTGAACATCTTAGAGTTATCAAGGAAGTCATAGAGAATAGCAGCCTTCTCGATGTTGAGCTTGTTCATAGCCTCGAGGCCACCGATTGACTTCAAGTACTTGAATACCTTACCGCAAACGTAGATAGCCCAGCAGTTAGGTGTGTTGTACATTGAACCAGCGTTTGCATGTGTGTCATATCTCATGTAAACAGGTGTGTTCTCAGCGAGGTCCTCACGAATCAAATCCTCACGGATGATTACGATTGAGATACCAGCAGGACCGATGTTCTTCTGAACACCACCGTAGATCATACCGTAGTCTGATACGTTGCATGGCTTAGAAAGGAACATTGAAGACTGGTCTGAAACAAGAATCTTACCCTTTGTGTTAGGAAGTGTCTGATATGTTGTTCCGTGGATTGTCTCGTTCTCACAGATATAAACGTAATCTGCATCGTCGTCGATTGGAAGATCTGAGCAGTCTGGGATATATGAGAAGTTCTTATCTGCTGATGTAGCGATAACGTTAACCTTACCGAACTTCTTAGCCTCTGTTGCAGCCTTCTTTGACCAGGCACCTGTTACGATGTAGTCAGCAACACCATTCTTCATAAGGTTCATTGGGATCATGGAGAACTGTAATGTAGCACCGCCCTGAATGAAAAGAACCTTGTAATTGTCTGGGATACCCATCAAATCACGAAGATCTGCCTCAGCCTCGTCAGCAATCTGCTGGAAAACCTTGGATCTGTGAGACATCTCCATTACGCTCATTCCGCTTCCCTTATAATCGAGAAGTTCAGCCTGGATCTCCTCAAGAACTGGGAGTGGCATTGTAGCAGGACCTGCAGAAAAGTTATAAACTCTTGCCATAAAAATAGCCTCCATGTATATAAAAATATTTATTAATAAACTTTATAAAACAAGTTCCATAAAATTATACAGGGCACTTTCTTTTACTTCAATGCACTAAAGTAAAACAAAAAGCCGACTGGTAGGTACCAATCGGCTTTATTATTGTGCGTTTTCAACTAATGAAAATCAATTTACGCTAAATCAAACCATCTGCTCTGGGTGGAATACGTTATCGAACTCCTCTGGAGTCATGAAGCCAAGCTTTACGCAAGCCTCCTTAAGAGAGATGTTCTCCTCGAAAGCGAGGTGAGATGTCTTAGCAGCCTTCTCATAACCAATGTATGGGTTAAGAGCTGTTACGAGCATCAATGAGTTGTGGAGGTTGTGGTGCATCTTGTCCTTGTCAGCCTTGATTCCAACAGCACAGTTATCATTGAATGAGATGATAGCCTCAGCAAGAAGTCTTGCAGACTGGAGGAAGTTATAAGCTGCAACTGGCATGAATACGTTGAGCTCGAAGTTACCCTGTGAAGCAGCCATACCTACAGCTACGTCATTACCCATAACCTGAACAGCAACCATTGTAACAGCCTCACACTGTGTTGGGTTAACCTTACCTGGCATGATTGATGAACCTGGCTCGTTAGCTGGGATTGTGATTTCACCAAGACCTACACGTGGACCAGAAGCGAGCCAGCGTACGTCGTTAGCAATCTTCATCATGTCTGCAGCAAGAGCCTTAAGAGCGCCGTGTGCAAATACAATCTCGTCCTTAGATGTAAGAGCGTGGAACTTGTTAGGAGCTGTGATGAAGTTCTTGCCTGTGAGCTCAGAAATCTTCTCAGCAACTGATGTATCAAAACCTGCAGGAGCGTTAAGACCTGTACCTACAGCTGTACCACCAAGAGCTAATTCCTTAAGTGGGTTAACAGAAAGCTTAATAAGCTCGATGTCTCTCTCGAGTGAAGATCTCCAACCAGAAATCTCCTGTGAGAAAGAGATAGGTACTGCATCCTGAAGGTGAGTACGACCTGACTTAACGATACCCTCGTTCTCAGCCTCAAGCTTCTTAAATGTAGCGATAAGAGTCTCAACTGCTGGGATAACCTTATCCTCAAGAGCAACTACAGCAGAAATGTGCATTGCTGTTGGGAATGTATCGTTAGAAGACTGGCTCATGTTGATGTCATCGTTAGGGTGACAAAGCTTGCTGCCTGCAATCTCATTAGCGCGGTTAGCGATAACCTCGTTAGCATTCATGTTTGACTGTGTACCAGAACCTGTCTGCCATACTACGAGTGGGAAATGATCATTAAGTGAACCACTGATTACTTCGTCACAAGCCTTAGAAATAGCAGCGAGCTTCTCGTCTGTCATCTTCTCTGGCTTAAGGCCATTGTTAGCCATAGCAGCTGCCTTCTTCAAAATACCGAAAGCCTTAGTAATCTCACGTGGCATTGTCTCGATGCCTACACCGATTGGGAAATTCTGATGTGATCTCTCTGTCTGTGCTGCCCAGTACTTGTCTGCTGGAACCTTAACTTCACCAAGAGAGTCATGTTCGATGCGATATTCCATATTCGCGTCCTCCATAAGTAGAAAGTTTGCGTATATTTTACCATAGAACGCCTGTAAAATGTGGCTTTTGCTTGGTAAGTTGTCAATTGATTGTGAACATTTCTAAGGTTATTATTTTCGTGCGATTAAAATAGTTTACTTATGATTTTCAATATAGATTTCGAGGTTTGATATGTCAGAGAATGTAGTTCAGGAAAATAAGATGGGTGTAATGCCTGTAAAAAAGCTCATCATCAGTATGTCACTTCCAATGATGATCAGTATGCTTGTTCAGGCTCTTTATAACATTGTAGACAGTATCTTCGTAGGTCAGTTTTCTACGGATGCGCTTACTGCCGTTTCTATTATTTTCCCAATCCAGAATTTCATGATTGCTCTTGCTTCAGGTACTGGCGTAGGTATTAACGCGCTCCTTTCGCAAAGCCTCGGCGCGAAGAATTTTATGGACGCAAACAGAGCTGCAAATAACGGTATTTTCCTTAATTTATTCAATGTAATCGTATTTATCTTTATTGGTCTTTTTGCAACTAATCCTTTTATTCATCTTCTTGCAAAGAACCCAAGTGTAATTGAGTTTGGACATCAGTACATGTCAATTATCTGTATTTTCTCTTTCGGATGCTTTTTCCAGGTTACTCTCGAGAGACTTTTGCAGTCTACAGGACGTACACTTTACTGCATGATTTCCCAGGCAACAGGTGCCATTATTAATATCATCCTGGATCCAATTCTTATCTTTGGTTATCTGGGTGCACCTTCTCTTGGCGTTAAGGGAGCCGCAATTGCTACAGTTATCGGTCAGTGTATCGCAGCTACTCTCGCACTTATTCTTAACATTAAGTACAACTCAGATATCAAGCTTAGTATCAGAGAGATTTTTACTCCAAACGGACGCGTTATCGGTAAGATTTATGCCGTTGGTGTTCCTTCAATTATCATGATGTCCATCGGTTCTGTTATGACATTCCTCTTTAACAGAATTCTTTTGAGCTTTACTGAGCTCGCACAGACTGTATTTGGCGTTTACTTTAAGCTCCAGAGCTTCTTCTTTATGCCAATCTTTGGCCTTAATAATGGTCTTATTCCAGTACTTGCATATAACTATGGTGCCAAGAAGAAGGACAGAATCATGGAGGCTTTAAAGTTCTCCATCGTATTTGCAGTAGCAATTATGTGCGTTGGAACAGTAGTATTCTTAACAATTCCAGGCACACTTCTTAATATGTTTGGTGAGAACGAAGCATTAAGAGAAATCGGTATTCCAGCGCTTCGAATCATCTGCGTACATTTCCCAATTGCAGGTGTCTGCATCGTTCTGGGTTCTATTTTCCAGGCATTTTCAAAGAGTATTTATTCACTCTTCGTATCCCTCGGACGTCAGCTCATCGTGCTTATTCCTGCTGCATGGCTTTTGGCTCAGACAGGCGTTCTTACAAACGTATGGTGGTCATTCCCAATCGCTGAAGGTATGTCACTTCTTTTGAGCCTTATTTTCGCAAGTGCAGTTAAAAAGGAAATTGTAGATAAGCTCTGATTTATTTCCATTGCCTTTCAATCTGTACCCCTCTGTTCATTAAGATTTGACTTAACGATATAATGTTCTCGTAAAGTCTTTTAAGAAACGGGAATAATTATGATTAATATTGGATGTCATTTATCAACATCTGGCGGATTTTTGCAGATGGGAAAAACAGCACTTTCATTAGGTGCTGATACTTTTGCTTTCTTTACAAGAAACCCTCAGGGAGGCGGCGCCAAGGACATTGATCCAGCGGATGCAGCAGCTCTTGTAAAGCTTATGGAAGAGAATAATTTCGGTAAACTTGTTGCTCACGCTCCATACACAATGAATGTCTGCTCTGCAAAGGAAGGTGTAAAGGAATTTGCAAGAGGAGTTCTTGCAGATGACTTGGACCGTATGCAGTTTGTTCCTGGAAATTACTATAATTTCCATCCAGGTTCTCACGTAGGACAGGGAGTAGAAGCTACAATTCCAATGATCGCGGACGCTATTAATTTTGCTTTAAAGGAAGAGCATCAGACTATCGTTCTTCTTGAGACAATGGCAGGAAAGGGCTCAGAAGTAGGACGTAATTTCGAAGAGCTTCGCGCCATTATCGATATGGTCGAAATGAAGGACAAAATCGGTGTCTGCTTTGATACATGCCATACATGGGATGGCGGCTACAATAACGTAGAGGACTTGGACGGAGTTCTTAAAAACTTCGATGAAGTTATTGGCCTTGATAAGCTTAAGGCAGTTCATTTTAACGACAGTAAAAATCCAATGGATTCACATAAGGACCGCCATGAGGTAATCGGAGGCGGTACTATCGGTCTTGAGGGCATGAAGGGAATCGCGCTTCATCCGCTCTTGCAGGACAAGCCATTTATTTTGGAAACTCCAAATAACAACGATGGCTATAAGAAAGAAATCGAGCTCATCAGAAGCTGGTTTTAATAATTAATTTGCCCAAACTTTGAATAAGGAGGATTGTATGAAGAACCTAAGAAGAATTACTGCATCAGTAATTGCTGCTTCCGTTGTTTTTGGAATGACAGCATGTACAGTTCCAGGTATTGGAAATGCTGAAGCAGATGTTGAGGAAGTAGTTGAGTCTTACATGGAAAATGTTATTTCAGGTAAGTATTCAAAGGCAGCAAAGTATGTTGTTGATGGTGTTGACGATTTTGCAGAGGCTGAACTCGATGACGATTACATGGTAGTAATCGATGCCATGTGCGCAGCATCAGAATACGAAATCGTTGAGACAGACGTAACTAAGGACAGTGCAAAGGTTACTATCGAAGTAGTAACTCCAAGACTTGGAAGCGCTGAAGATAATGCAGCAGGACATCAGGCAGAGGACATTGCCGATGCAATGGATGATGCTGAGACACTTGAGGCTGAAGTAACACTTAAGCTCACAAATGACGATGGCGACTGGCTCATTAAGAACAGCGGCGAGGTTACATCTTTGTACCTTGATACAGTTGGTTCAATGACATTCTGCGCTATTTCTGAGGAAGAGGCAGTTGAGTATGTCGACAGCATGTACTGTGCTCTTGAAGATGGTGATCTTGAGGCAATTTACATTCTCATGTCTTCAGATGAGATCGCTACATATGAAGAGTTCGTGGCAGACCTGGATCCGGATTCTGCAAATTATATAATATCTATGGCATTCACAACTTCGATTACTCATACATGTACTGTTGAGGAAGTTGGCGAAGATTATGTAACTATAAGTGTAGATGGCGCAATGGCTGATCCAGATGTAATTTTGAGTTCTGCAATAGATCTTGAAACATTTTCAATTATAGTTGCTTATCAGATGTTTGCTCCAGACCGCATGGATGAAGCTTTCCTGAATCTTTGTGACAGAATCGAAGAAGAGCTGGATAACCACACAGAAACTATCGATATGCACTGGGTACAGCAGGTACGTCTCGATGAGAACGGTGAACTTACAATGGATACAATCGAATATTGTGATAGTCCACTTGTAGATTTGAATTTTGAAGATTCTGCATTTGAAGGTCAGGAGACACAGATTATGGCTATCGCTGTAACATATGGTCTTGAGCATGGCCTTGTAACAGAGGCAGAACTTGCAGCATACGCTGGTGCAACAACTTCAGGTTCTGGTTCAATCGATGTTGAGAGAGGTTCAGACTTCTTCGGAATCTGGTTCTATACAGATGAAACTTTCACAACAACAGTAGATTACTACACAACAGACATGACTGGCTTCTTCGTAGTATTCCAGACAACGAATTTTTACGATGCAGGTGCTACATTTACAGTTACTCTTCAGATGGTTGGTTCAGACTATGTTTACGAAGATGTTTCTACAAGTACTGTAGATAGTCAGGACGTTGGACACATTGGAATCTTTGTAGATAATGGTGTTACTCCAGGAACATACATCATGACAATCACTGGTTATGACGGAGAGACATTCGCAGTTGTTACATTTGAGATTGCGTAAAAGTTAATCCCTTGTATTTAGTTAAACGAAATAAGGCTGCCCACACCGGGCAGCCTTTTGTTATTGCTCTACAGTCACATCGATTACAACGATTTCCGGATTGTTAAACAAACGAAGTGGGAAAGCACTGTTGCCGATGCCACGGGATATGATCATTGTACCGTTATCATCAGTGTGAACGCCTGAAGTAAATTCAGGAAAGAAGCCTTCACCAGGAGCTACAAGGCCAATATCAGTAAGTGGAATTCTGAACTGACCACCGTGAGCATGACCGCTTAATGTAAGGTCAGCTCCTCTATAGGAATACTGGTGGAAATACTGTGGTTCGTGAGCAAGAACAAGATTGAACTGATAAGGTGAAACAAGATCTTCGAGGTCCCCGGTCTTATCGTCATTAAGACCTACAAGGTTAATTGTCTGCATTGGATCAGTAGACCCTGGAGCCATAAGAGTAGTTGCTCTTCCAATTAATACGCATACGCCCTCGGCTCTTAATCTGTTATAAAAACCCTGCTGCTCTTCATCCGTAAATCTGCACTCGTGATTACCATTAATATAGTAGGTAGGAGCTATGTCTGTAAGAAGATCAGCAAGCTCAACTGCCTTATCCATATCTGTATAACGGGAGTCAATCATGTCGCCTGTGATTACAATAATGTCAGGGTGTAATTCAATAACTTCATTGTATACAGTTTTTGCAGAAGGCCCAGCATGAGCGTTATGGAAATCAGAAATCTGAACGATTCGGTATCCGTCAAAATCTGAAGGCATGGCATCAGTAGTATAGGTATAGTAAGTAACGCCAAGGTTATAGTTCTCGTAAATTGCGATTCCCAAAAGTATTAAAAGTATAGGAATAATAATAAGGCGCGCGATAAGCTGCTTGCGCGTTAATTTCCATGTTTCCATCTTTTTGCTCATAAATACTCCATCAGACAAAAATAAACTCTGTATCCCAGCCTGGCACATGAGGCAGGTGACGCATATATACCTTATAGGAAGGGTTAATTTCCAAAACCTTCAAAGGAATTGTAAAAATATCCTCGCTTCTATGGTAGCAGGCAATATTCATTACAGGTTTATACTTTGAAATTGACTCCTTGGCGCCCTCTATGGCAATAAGTTCATTGCCTTCAACGTCGAATTTAATAAAATCGACGCGGTTTCCGTCAAGAATTGCGTCTACGGTAGTAGCATCTATTTCAATTCCATTTGTTCCTTCGTGAACGCCACGTCCCTTGTTATCGTCAAGAAAAGCCTTATGAACATGGTCAGAAATAAGAGCGTTATGGTAGCTGATAGAAATTTTGGAAGATAATTCTTCTGTATTTGCGTTAAGCTTTCTGAAATTTCTCTTATCAGGTTCCACCGCATAAATTTTTGTAATTTGAGGAAAAACGGAAGTATATTTAAGCACCGTGTCTCCGTTATAAGCACCCAAATCTACGTAATTAGAGCCCACAGGAAGGCTAAAAAGGGAGTTGATTTCCTCCTCAGTCGTTTCACATTCCTCAAGTGGCAAAATGTCCCCGGTTAGTTTGTTTGTAACAGTGTTACGCATGGTTTTTACGGATAAATCGTCACTTAAATGAAGGATTACTTCCTCGATTTTGTCTTTATTCTCTTCGTAGAACTTGGTATCGAAAATATTAGTTCCGTAAACAGGAACATCAGGAGCATAGAACTCGCAGATGGAAGCGATTCTATGAACATTCTCCAATACCTCTGGCCTGAATGATCCAAAACACATAAGAACAATCATGTCGCCTAATCTCTCGTGGCACTGCTCGAAAGATTCAACGCGGAAGTCGTAAAAATATCTTTCGCGAACGAAGCCTGAACTTGCAAAGACACCTTTTACCTTGGAAAAGGTGCCATCGAGTTTAAGCTTATTAATGATTTTATCTGCGCCATCGCCAGTTCCGTAAAGGGCGATTGGCTTTTCTGTAGTTTTAAGATATGTCCAAAGGTCCAAGTTCATTTATTTTGCAGCTTTCTTCTTTTTACCCAGCATAAAGCGTCGTCCAACTGAAATTGCAATTTTCTGGTATGGTGGGCGTACAGCCTTATCTGCTTCCACTAAAAGATCTCTAATCTTAAGTTCCTGTGGGCAGTGCTTTTCACACTTACCGCACTTTATACACTTATCTGCAAAAACAGTATCCTCAACAAGAGAAACTGACTGGAGGTATTCGTTACGTCCTGAAGATTTTGACTCGGAATACATATGGTTATAGCAGCGGAAAAGCGCTGGAATATCGATTCCTACAGGGCAAGGCATGCAGTAACGGCAGCCTGTGCAGTTAACCTTTGTAGTTTCTGCGATGTAGCCCTTGATCTTTTCAATCATGGCGAAATCCTCATCGCCAAAGCTTCCTGGCATAGCGTCGGAAGCAATTTTGCAGTTCTCTTCAATCATGGGAATAGAGTTCATGCCTGACAATACGCATGTAACTTCAGGCTGATTCCAGAGCCAGCGGAAAGCCCACTCTGCAGCACTTCTGCCGCTTGGGTGATTCTTGATTTCAGTTTTTGCCTTTGCTGGCAAGAGGTCAACGAGCTTACCACCACGAAGTGGCTCCATGATCATTACAGGGATGTTCTTAGCGGCAGCTGCCTCAAGACCTTCGCGGCCTGCCTGTGTATGCTCATCCATATAGTTATACTGGATAAGACAGCAGTCCCAGTCGTATGCATCAAGGATAGACTTAAATGCCTTTGTATTTCCGTGGAAAGAGAATCCGATATTTCGAATCTGGCCTGAAGCCTTCTTCTCAGCAATCCACTCCTCAATACCAACTGCCTGGAGCTTTTCCCATGTGGAATAGTCAGTCATGTGGTGCATAAGGAAGTAATCAACATATGTTGTACGAAGTCGTTTAAGCTGTGTATCAAAGAAAGTATCAAGTGACTTTCTTGTAGTGCAAAGGTACTGTGGGAGCTTGTCCGCGATTAAAATCTTGTCTCTTAAATTATTCTTCTCAATGATTCTTCCAAGAGTATCTTCGCTTCCCGGGTAAATATAAGCTGTATCGAAATAAGTAATTCCAAGTTCTACAGCCTTTAATACTTCGGCCTCAGCCTTTTCAAAATCAATCTTTCCGTTCTTTGTTGTAAATCTCATACAGCCGTATCCAATGGCTGAAATCCCGTCTCTTCTATATTGCATCTAACCCTACCCCCAAATTCTAGTGGTAGTTTGATTTTACATAATTTATATCGGTATATCTATAAAAATAACAATTATGTGATATTTTAAATGACTTATTCCAAGGTAATATAAAATCAAATATAATACCTTTAGTTTAATAAAGTGTTACGGAGGGGCTTATGAGACAGTTTCCTGGTTTTGAGAGAGGAATTAATCTTGGTGGATGGCTTTCACAGTATAGAGAGTTCAGCTACGATCACTTTGATACATTTATCGTGGAGAAGGACATTGAGCGTATTGCTTCATGGGGTCTTGACCACGTAAGAGTACCTGTAGATTATCAGGTTATTGAGGAAGAAGACGGTACTTTTAAGGAGAGAGGATTCCAGTACATCGCTACATGTATCGAGTGGTGCCGTAAGTATGGTCTTCACATGATTATTGATATTCACCAGACATTTGGTTATAACTTTGACCCAATGTGCGATACAGATAAGACAATTTTCTTCTACGATGAGAAGATTCAGGCTCGTTTCTATCGTATGTGGAAGGAAATCGCTTCACGTTTTGGTAAGGATTCAGACATGGTTTGCTTCGAGCTCTTGAATGAGATCGTAGCTTACGAAGTACATGCTGAGTGGGATAAGATTGCACGTCAGTGTGTTAAGGAGATCAGAACTGTTGCTCCAGATTCATGGATTATCTATGGTGGCGTTTGCTACAACAGCGTAACTACAGTTCCACTTCTTTCTGCACCAGAAGATGACAAGGTAGTATTCACATTCCACTGCTACGAGCCAATTATCTTTACACACCAGGGTGCTTACTGGATTAAGTCTATGCCTTCTGATTTCAGAACTGCATATCCAGGTTCACTCGAGGAGTATCGTGAGATTTCAGACAGAATCGACCGTAATCTTGCAGCAGCTATCTTTAACGAAGATATTAAGGAAGTTGGTCCTCAGATGTTTGAGGTTCTCTTTGAGAAGGCACTTTCTCATTGCGAGAAGATGAATGTTCCTGTTTACTGTGGTGAGTATGGTGTAATCGATCTTGCTACACCAGAAGATACATTCAGATGGCTCAAGGACATCAACGACATCTTCAAGAAGTACAACGTAGCTCGTGGTTACTGGAGCTATAAGGAGATGGACTTCGGTATCGAAGGTGAGAGATGCAAGGATATGCTCGACGATATCCTTTCAATGCTCTGATCTTGTGTTATAATATCAGTCGCAAAGCAATGGGGCTTTCTCTTTTGTGAGAAAGTCCCTATTTTATTTGGAAAAAATCACAAAAAACACATCGCGAAAAGCATGTTTTGTATGTTAGAATAACGATTGAATTCATTTAGGGGGCATCTTTTTTGGGCAAGGTTGACGCTATTGTTATGAAAGAAACGAAGTCGTTGGCACTTGTCGTGCTTATTTTGAGCGCGCTTTTAGAGGCTGTTTACCTAATAATTGGCCATTGGAATTACACAGTTTTACTTGGCAATATTCTGGGTGGCGGAGTAGGTCTTTTGAATTTCTTTTTGATGGGCATCAGCCTTCAGAAAGCGCTTTCGAAGCAGGTTTCGGATGCGAAGGCTACTGCGAGACTATCCCAGACTTATAGGAATATTATGATTCTTGCAGTATTGGCAATAGCTTATTTAGCGCCATGCTTTGACATTATTCCTACTATTATTTCTTTGTTCTTTGCAACATTGGGAGTTTATTCCAAGTTGTTTGTAGCAAAGAAGGACACTAAGAAGGCAGACGGGGAGGTTGATCCAGAATGACAATTTTATATTTGATTCTGACTATTCTTCCACTTCTTTGCAGTATGGCATTAAAGATTGCTTTCGTTCCTGCATCTGATGGAATCGATATCTCAGGTGCCCACATTTTCTTTACAATCGATTTGCCTTTGGGCGGACTTCCAATCACAGAGTCTCAGGTTAACTCATGGGCTGTTATTATTTCACTTTTCTTCTTATGTAAGTTCTTAACACACGGCTTAAAGACTAAGAATATTGGTGTAAGACAGATTATCGCAGAGTTTATCGTTGAGAAGGTTGATGGTCTTGTTCACGCTAACATGGGCGATTTGTTTATGGGATTTTCTCCATTTATCGCAGCAATTATGGGACTTTCAGCAATGACAAGTCTTCAGTCACTTATTGGCCTTTATCCAGCAACATCTGATTTGAATGTAGTTGCAGGATGGGCAATTCTCGTATTTATCCTTATCACATACTATAAGATGAAGGCTGGTGTTCCTTATTACCTTAAGGAACTTACAAAGCCAATTCCTGTTATGACTCCAATTAACATTATTGGTGAGTTCGCAACTCCTGTTTCAATGGCACTTCGTCATTACGGTAACGTTATTTCAGGTCTTGTTATCTCAATTCTTATCGGATATGCACTTAGTAATGCATCAGGACTTATCTTCGGATTCCTTCCTGAGGTAATTAGTAAGATCCCACTTAGAATTGGTCTTCCAGCTCTTTTCTCTATTTATTTCGATTTGTTCAGTGGCTGCTTACAGGCTTTTATTTTCGCAATGCTTACAATGATTTACGTATCAGGAGCTTTCCCTGCTGATGAGTACTTCAGGAGAAAGGCATTGAAGAAGGCAAAGCTTGAGGCAAAAGCTGCAAAGTAATAAAGCAAATAAAAACAATGAAATATATTTCGGAGGTATTGTAAATGTTAGAAATTGCAATTGGTATCATTCTTGGCTGCTGTGCACTTGGTGCAGGTATCGCAATGCTCGCTGGTATCGGACCTGGTATCGGTGAAGGTAACGCTGTAGCTTCAGCTTGTGAAGCTATCGGTAGACAGCCAGAGGCAAAGGGTGAAGTTACAACAACAATGATTCTTGGTTGTGCTCTTGCAGAGACAACAGGTCTTTATGCTCTTGTAATCGCATTCCTTCTCATCTTCTTGGCTCCAGGAAGATTCGTAAACATTCTTATGGAAGCAATCGGTAAGTAATAGAGATTTAGTATGAACAACTTAGATGTTATTTCACTTAATATTTGGCAGGTTTTAATCTCCCTTGCCAATCTGGTTATCCTGTTCTTCCTTTTTAAGAAGTTCTTGTTTAAGCCTGTAAAAGAAATCCTTGCAAAGCGTGAGGAAGAAGTTATGGCTGAGTACAACAAGGCCAGTGCCGCTACTGACGAGGCAATGGCTTTGAAGGCTTCATGGGAAGAAAAGATTCAGACTGCTGACGCTAAGGCTGAAGAAATCATTAATGAGGCTGTCGAGAAGGCTGACCGTCGTAATGAGGTTATGCTTTATGAATCTCGTGAGAAGGCAGAGGCAATTATCCGTAAGGCTAATGCTGATGCTGAAAGAGAGAGACTCGAGGCTCAGGAAACCATCAAGCAGGAAATCATCGGTGTATCTACAGCTCTTTCTGAGAGAATTATCGGTCGTGAGATCAACATGAATGATCATAAGGATCTTATCGATTCCTTTATCGATAATCTTGATGAAGAGGCGTAATTGAGGGTTAGAACATGAACGGTAACGGTAAAGAATACGCACTTGCAATGTTTTCGATAGCCCTTGAGAACGACAATATGGAAGATATCCATTCCGATTTGATGAGCGTTAAGTCAGCTATCGAAGAGAATCCGGAATATTTGGGCTACCTTGTAAACCCAGCTATTCCTAAGTCAGAGCGTTTGGAAAACATTAAGGCAGTATTTGAGGAAAGAGTCTGTGAAGAAGTATTTTCTTTCCTTAATGTACTTTGCGAGCATGGTGATATGTACACTTTGGATTCTGCAATTACAGAATTCGAGGCAATGTACGAGGATCACATGCAGTTTGCAAATGCTGTAGTAACAAGTGCAGTAGAGCTTACCGACGATCAGAAGGCTAGACTTATTGCCAAGCTTTCTAAGGTAACAAGCAAGAAAATCAGAGCCGAGTATGTAATCGATAAGAACATTCTCGGAGGACTTACAATTACTGTTGACGGAACATATTACGACGGCAGTATCCGTAAGAATCTTAATAATATAAAGGAAGTGATGTCTTAACATGAGCAGAAAGCCAGAAGAAATCAGTAACATCCTTAAGGAACAGATTAAGAATTATAAGTCCCGTATTGATATGGGTGAAATTGGTACTGTTGTACTTGTAGGTGATGGTATCGCAAGTGTATATGGTCTTCGTAACTGTATGTCTACAGAGCTTCTCGAGTTTGAGGATGGTTCAGTAGGACTTGCTCAGAACCTTGAGTCAGAGACAGTTTCAGTTGCTATTCTTTCTGATAAGAACGATATCAGAGAGGGTACTAAGGTTAAGAGAACTGGCAAGGTATTGTCAGTACCTGTTGGCGAGGGCTTCCTTGGCCGAGTTGTTAATCCTTTGGGTGAGCCAATCGATGGTAAGGGACCTATCATTAGCGCAGGTATGAAGCCAGTTGAGGCTGAGGCTCCTGGAATTATCGAGAGACATAGCGTTGACAGACCTCTTCAGACAGGTATCAAGGCTATCGACTCAATGATTCCAATCGGACGTGGTCAGCGTGAGCTCATCATCGGTGACCGTCAGACAGGTAAGACACAGATTGCCATCGATACAATCATTAACCAGAAGGATAGTGACGTAATTTGTATCTATGTAGCTATCGGACAGAAGGCTACTTCAGTAGTTCAGCTCGTTCAGGATTTGACAAGAGCCGGAGCTATGTCATACACAACAATCGTTTCTGCTACAGCAGCAGAGAGTGCTCCAATTCAGTACATCGCTCCATATTCAGGATGCGCAATGGCTGAGTACTTCAGAGAGCAGGGTAAGGACGTTCTTATCATTTACGATGATCTTTCTAAGCACGCTGTTGCTTATAGAGCATTGTCACTTCTTATCAGAAGACCTCCAGGACGTGAGGCCTATCCTGGTGATGTATTCTATCTCCATAGCAGACTCCTCGAGCGTGCAGCTTGTGTTGCTGATGAGTTTGGTGGTGGATCTATCACAGCACTTCCAATCGTAGAGACTCAGGCAGGTGACGTATCTGCTTATATCCCTACAAACGTTATTTCAATCACAGATGGTCAGATCTTCCTTGAGACTGAGCTTTTCCATAGCGGTATTATCCCAGCGGTTAACCCTGGTATCTCTGTAAGCCGAGTTGGTGGTTCTGCTCAGGTTAAGGCTATGAAGAAGGTATCTGGTGAGCTTAAGCTCCTCTATTCACAGTATAGAGAGCTTCAGGAGTTCTCACAGTTCGGTTCTGACCTTGATGCTGATACAAAGGCAAGACTTCGTCTTGGTGAGAGAATCGTAGAAGTATTGAAGCAGGGTCTCAACAGCCCGGTTCCAGTAGGATGCCAGGTAGGTATCATCTACGCAGTTATCCGTGGTTATCTCAATTCAATACCTGTAAACAAGGTTAAGGAATTCGAGCAGGAGCTTTACGAGATTCTCGATCATGAGCACAAGGACTGGCTTATCCGCCTTGCAAAGGGTTCATGGACTAAGGAAGACGAAGAAGAGCTTAAGGCAGTACTTAATAAGATGACTGCTTCAAAGGAAGAATAATTTAGCGTTTACTCGCGAAAAGGAATTTAAATGGCTAAGGACATTAAAGTATTAAGGAAGAGAATCAAGAGCTTTGACTCGACGCTCCATCTTACGGGCGCCATGGGTCTTGTTGCGTCTTCCAAAATGCGTAAGGCAACTGATGCCATGATGGAAGGCCGTAAGTATTTGGATTCTGTTACAGCAGTAATCAATGATCTTTCCAAGTGTCTTGAGTGCCGTAAGTGCATTTACTTCGATGCTCAGAAGTCCAAGGACGAGAGTTCAGAGGTTATTCCAAAGACACGTCTCATTGTAATTGCTGGTGACAGAGGTCTTTGCGGTGGTTATAACGCTAACGTATTCCGCCTTGTTCGTGATATGGATGAGGATGTAGACGTAATTCCAATTGGTAAGCGCGCCTTCGATAGATATACAGTTGATATCAACGAGACTGATGACGATTATGCTGAGAATAACGTATTTGAGTCATCTGAGTACTACACATACGAGTCTGCAATGACACTTGCAAAGCAGTGCATCAAGGACTTTGCTGATGGCAAGATTACTCGTCTTGGAATCGTATACAACCAGTATGTTTCTATCATGACACAGACACCTGAGGTTAAGTGGGTATTGCCACTCGAGCGTCCAACAGACGGCGAGGTTGCAAACGGCATCTACGAGCCAGAACCACTTGAGCTTCTTAACGATGTAGTACCACAGTATATTGCTGGTGTTTTATATGCTCTCGTAAAGGAGAGTTTCGCTTGCGAGGTTGCAGCAAGGCGAATGGCAATGGATAGTGCCAAGAAGAATGCAACAGAGATGATTGAAAACTTGCAGCTTGAGTACAACCGTGTACGTCAGGGCAAGATTACACAGGAAATTACCGAAATCGTTGCCGGTAGTGGTAACTGATAGGAGGAGAAAGTTAATATGGCTGATGGAATTAACAAGGGCTTGGTTGCACAGGTTATGGGACCTGTTGTAGACGTGCACTTTGAAGAGGGGCACCTTCCTTCAATCAACAACGCTCTCGAAATGATGATTGGCGAGAGAAAGCTTGTTGTAGAGGTAGCTCAGCACATTGGTGATAGTACAGCACGTTGTATCGCGATGTCTTCAACAGACGGTCTTCAGAGAGATGCTGAAGTAATCGATACAGGTAAGCCAATCAGCGTTCCAGTTGGACGTGAGACACTTGGTAGAATTTTTAACGTTTTGGGTGAGCCTACAGATATGGGTCCAGCACCTAAGGATGCAGACAGATGGGATATCCATAGACCAGCTCCTGCATACGCAAACCTTTCTTCAAACAAGGAAATCCTTGAGACAGGTATTAAGGTTATCGACCTTTTGTGCCCATACTCAAAGGGTGGTAAGATTGGTCTCTTCGGTGGTGCCGGCGTAGGTAAGACAGTACTTATCATGGAGCTCATCAACAATATCGCCAAGGAGCACGGTGGTCTTTCAGTATTCACTGGTGTAGGCGAGAGAACTCGTGAGGGTAATGACCTTTATAACGAGATGAAGGAGTCTGGAGTATTAAGCAAGACATCACTTGTTTATGGCCAGATGAATGAGCCACCTGGAGCACGTATGAGAGTTGCTCTTTCAGGTCTTACAATGGCTGAGTATTTCCGTGACGAAGAGAAGCAGGACGTTCTCTTGTTCGTAGATAACATCTTCCGTTTTACACAGGCTGGTTCTGAGGTATCTGCTCTTCTTGGACGTATGCCTTCAGCCGTAGGTTATCAGCCTACACTTGCAAACGAGATGGGTGCTCTCCAGGAGAGAATCACATCTACAGTTCAGGGTTCTATCACTTCAGTACAGGCTGTATACGTTCCAGCGGACGACCTTACAGACCCTGCTCCTGCAACTACTTTCGCACACCTTGATGCTACAACAGTACTTTCAAGATCTATTGCTTCTCAGGGTATTTATCCTGCTGTTGACCCACTCGAGTCAACATCACGTATCCTTTCACCAGAGGTTGTAGGTCAGGAGCACTACGAGATTGCCAAGGAAGTACAGCGTATTATCCAGCGTTACACAGAGCTTATGGATATCATCGCTATCATGGGTCTCGACGAGCTTTCTGATGAGGATAAGCTCCTCGTAGAGCGTGCACGTAAGATTCAGAGATTCTTGTCTCAGCCATTCCACGTATCTGAGAAGTTCACAGGTATTGAGGGTACTTACGTTCCACTTAAGGAGACAATCAGAGGCTTTAAGGAGATTATCGAAGGTAAGCATGACGATCTTCCTGAGTCAGCATTCCTCTTTGTTGGAACAATCGAAGAGGCTGTAGCTAAGGCACAGAACAAGGAAGAATAATTTAAGTTAAGAGTTAGATTTATGAAGGATTATCATTTGACAGTAATGTCACCAGATGGTGAAGTATTTAGTGGAAACGTAATAGAGCTTTCTTTGAGAGGCGCTATGGGTGACCTCGCAGTATTTGCAGGCCACGTTCCATTTATTACTACAGTTAAGCCTGGCAAGTGCAAAGTCGTTTTGACTGATGAGTCAGAGCTTACAGGTAATCTAGAGACAGGTATCCTTGACGTTGGCAAGGAAGAAGTAAGACTTCTCGTTGGCGACAAGCATGTCTTCGATAAGAAGGATGATTCCGAAGCATAATTCTAAGAATTAATTAGATTTCATAAGGCCCGCCGCGCTATGTGTGGTGGGCCTTTTTTGCCTGTTTATTAAATATCAAAGGAGAATTGTAATGTTAAAACTTTATTTATAATATAAATGAATATGTAAATAAATGCTTGAAATACCTAAAATTATTGTGAAATTTTATTTTATAATGTCAAAAATATTAATGAGATATTAATAAAGTATGTCCTATGTGTTAACATCAACTCATGCCCATTTCATTTATTTGAATGGTTGGAGGATCCACAATTGTTCATATAAACGAAATATGATTTACAGGAGGAAATTTTATGAAAATGAAGAAGGTTATCGCAACTGTTCTTACAGTGGCAACAGTTTTCGCTACTTTTGCAGTTAACACTTTTGCAGCTGAGAGACCATCAGGTACTGGTTACATTGGTGAGTGGGTTCCTGTTTCATTACAGGAAGGTGCTGTTAGACTTGGTGATGCTAACAGAGATGGTAAGATTGATCAGTTGGATGCAACATACATTTTGCGTTATGTTCTTTTGAAGGATACACAGCCATGGTATAAAAAGCCATTCGGTATTGACCTTGGTGGTATCCACTATGCATGGGGATATTTTCCAACAAACATGGATGTAAACTGTGATAATAAAGTTGATCAGAATGATGCGACATTACTTCTCAGATACGTTCTTTGGGAAGATTGTAAATAATTCATAGTTAACGAATTAACAAAGGCAGCGCACTATTAGTGGTGCGCTGTTTTATTTTGCTCTTAAACAAGTCGTTTGGAGGATTTCTTATATAATTTTGAAGTTTCCACTCATTTTATATAAGTGATTTACTCTGAAAATCCTGAAAACTTATATAATTCTGAAAAAAATGCGAGATTTATATAAGAAAATTTATATAAATTCGAAGGCAGCTTAATTTTTATATAAGTGGCTTGCCTTCAAAGGTAGTCAGAACTTATATAAATCTCTTATAAATGATGATTTTATATAAGTTTCTCTCAATTTGGCTTTCCAAAGACTTATATAAAACAGGCGTAAATGGCGATTTTATATAAGTTTCGGGGCAGGCACCACCAGACCCCACCACCACAACACCCAAAGTGGACTTGTAACCTCACTTACAGTATTATGAATTGAAGAAAAAAGCATAAAGATTATTGGAGATAAGACATGGCAGACGAATCATTAATCTTAGATAGAAGCGTTGCGACTTTTGGCGTGGCTGGTAACTTTACAGGGCACTTGGAGCAGGCAAATGAGGCAGCAGATTTTGTTAATGTGAAGACAAAGGAAGCTAATGCTCCTAAGGCAATTTTTCCAACACATATTCCAGTTGAAAATCCTGTTGTTACACCAGAGTTTTTGAAGGTATTTCCATTTTCAAGCGACAGTGTAATTGAGTATCCGGAAGGACAGGATAAGGTGCAGATTGAGCCAGAGTGCGCTGTTATTTTTAACGCAGTCTGGGAGGGAACAGAACTTAAGAATTTAATCCCACTTGGATTTGGTGCTTCTAATGACTGCTCTATCAGAAGAGAGGGCGCACCTAAGATTAGCTTTAAGAAAAACTGGTGCGAGAGAAGTAAGGGTTTCTCAAAAAATGTAATTGCAATTGATTCATTTACAGAAGAAGGTAATATCAATGACTACCGTATCGCAAGCTATCTCCTTCGTGATGGCAAGGCATATGCATATGGTGAGGACAGTGCTATTCGTGACTATAGTTATGTCTATGGCAAGCTCATCGAGTGGATGCTTGAGAAGTTTAATACACAGGCAAACGAAGGTCCTGCAGAGGATATCCATTCTTATCTTGTAGAGGCAGGCTGTCCAGAGAAAATTCTCGTTTCAATTGGAGCTACACGCTATACAGAATTTGGAGAGACAAACTTCCTTCGTAAGGGAGACCACGCTGTAGTAATTCTTTACCCTGAATCAAAGTACGAAAGCCAGGAAATCACTGCTATGCTTGAAGAAGGAAAGCTGACTGACCCAGAGATTTCTGTACTTGATCAGGAGATTGTTGAGGTTTGATATGGCAGAAAAGTACGATTTTGGAAAAGAATTAGAGAAACTTAAAAAGATTACTTTTGAACCTGCAGACGACGCTGTTCGAAAGGTAATTACAAAGTCCAACACAAAGATGGCTCTTATGAGTGGCGCTATTTGGGCTCTCGCACTTTATCTTGTAACTTCTTATGCCATGGGTGCACATGGAACTGCAAAGACTGTTCTCTTTGTTATCGATGCGGTTATCCTTCTTGTTGCCGGCCTTTCATTTATTCCACATAAGGTTCAGGTACATAACGAGGAAAGTGAGATTACAAACATCCATAAGTTCAACAGAAACGATGCCAATACATGGCTTGGAACAATTTATGTTCCTGAACTTGATGAGTCAGTTGAGGTCATGATTTTCTATCCTCAGGCTGCTAATCCCAAGAAGGATAAAAATGAGGCTCCTTTTGAAGAAGGAACCCCAGGTAAAGTAATTAAAATTGGTAACGCTTTTTATATTTCACCATCGTTCTATCTGGATGGTAAATCAATTTACTAATGTCTTTAAGACTTCGCCTCGAAGATACTCGTAGCGGAGTCTTTTTTCTTCTTTAGAAAAATGCACATCACGTGACTGCAAAGGATTATTCTCGTAGCACAAAACCTCGTCGCCAAACTGCTCTGAAGTTAAGTCGAACAGGGAATCGCCAATTACGTTATAGCAGTGGTAGTTGCCACCTGGTCTTAAGATGCCATAAACCTCACCACCGTAGATATCCTGAACGAGGAAAGCAGTGATTGAGCACTGGCCAAGAGTTTTGTTCTCAGGTGTCCAGTCCTGGCGCATTCTTGGAGCGCATGTATCGCTACACCAGATAGTAGAAAGTAAATCGTAAAAATCCTTGGCTGTTCCAAAAGATTTATGCTCTTCAGAAACAGGTAAAACGTCAGCTGATTCCCATCCGTAAAACTTATATGCCATTGTGTAAAAACCTCACTTTTTTCCACACTTAATATGCCTATATCCTACCATAGAACCTCCTTATGTAACATTGAGCCCGCAAAAGCCCATATCTTATGGGCATTTTAGCCAAAAAAACACCCGTAAACCCCCAATAAATAAGGCGCGAAACTAAATTGAAAAATTGAACTCAAGTGATAGGATACAAACGGATAATTATTAATGGAGGAAAAGTCGCATGTTAGTTGCACAAATCCTTGCCGTTGTTATCTTCGTTGTAATGTTTGTTCTCGTTGTTATGGAGAAGATTGAGAAGCACTACGTTACTCTTGGATGCGGCCTTTTAACTATTGTTTTTGTTTTCGGTGTTGCAATGCATAATGTTGATGCAATTTTGGAGACACTTAATTTTTCAAGCATCATTAACCCAGGTTTCTGGATTGGTGAGGCGCCTGAGTCAGCTGGTGTTGACTGGGCGACAATCATCTTCCTTGGCGGAATGATGATCATGGTAGAGGGTATGGCCAAGGCAGGTTTCTTCAGATGGCTCTGTATGCTTCTTGCAAAGGCTGTTAACTACAAGCCAATTCCTCTTTTCATTACTTTTATGATCATGTCTGCTGTACTTTCAATGTTCATTGACAGTATCACAGTTATCTTGTTCCTTGCTGCAGTTACAATCGAGCTTGCAAAGCTTTTGGGCTTCAACCCAGTCCCAATGATTTTGTCAGAGATCTTCTGTGCAAACCTTGGCGGTTCTGCAACAATGTGTGGTGATCCACCTAACATCATTATCGGTTCAAAGCTTCACTATGCATTTAGTGACTTCCTTACAAATACAGGTCTTATCGCTGGTATCGGTCTTGTACTTATGGTTTTCTACTTCTATGTTATCTACCATAAGGAGCTCTCACAGCAGACAAAGAAGATCGACATTTCAACAATGCCAAAGCCAGCTGAGGCTATCACAAGTAAGGTTGGTTTTATTGGAAGTACAATCATCTTCCTTATCGCTGTAGTAATGCTTATTACTCACTCAACAACACACCTTTCTGTTGCTTTCATCGGAACTGTCGTTGCAGTAATTACATGTATCTTTAACTTTAGAAGTATTAAGGAAATTATGTCAAAGGTTGACTACAAGATCCTCCTCTTCTTCATTGGTCTTTTCATTGTAGTAGGCGGACTTGAGCAGACAGGTATCCTTGAGGCAATCGCTGGTTTCATCGAGAAGGTATCAGGCGGTAACATCTACGTTATGGTTGCTATCATCATCTGGGTTTCAGCTATCGCTTCAGCTTTCGTTGATAACATTCCTTTCGCTGCTACTATGGTACCAATCATTCAGGGTCTTTCAGCCGGTAACCCAGCACTTCAGGCTACACTTGCATGGACACTTTCAATGGGTACAGACATCGGTGGTGCTGCTACACCAATTGGTGCTTCTGCAAACGTTGTAGGTACATCTATCGCTGGTAAGAACGGTTACCCAATCGGCTGGGGCAAGTACTGTAAGAGTGCAGCTCCTGCAATGATCATCGTAGTTGCTATCTCTATGTTGGTTATTTACGTTAGATATTGCTAAAATTAAGTGGTGAGGTGAAATTTATGGATAAGCAGATTATTATCACACTTGGACGTGAATTCGGTAGTGCCGGCCACGAAGTAGGTGAGCTCCTTGCTCAGAAGCTTGGAATCAAGTTCTACGATCGTAAGATCATGGACCTCGTTGCCAAGGAGCATAACATTTCTGAGAAGGAAATCGCTAAATACGACGAGAAGCCAAAGTCACGTTTGTTCTCAAGAACAGTAAACGGTTATTCAAACTCACTCGAGGATATTATCTTTGAGCTCCAGTGCAACTTCATTAAGGAGAAGGCTAACTCAGGCGAGTCATTCGTTCTCGTTGGTCGCTGTGGAGAGAAGGTATTCGCTGATCATCCAGGTCACATCTCAGTATTCGTTCTCGGTGACAAGGAAGAGAAGATCGCTCGTGTCATGAACATCTATAAGCTTGATCGCGATGGTGCATATGAGAAGATGCGTCGTCACGATAAGGGTCGTAAGGCTTACCACAACAGCCGTTGTGAAGGTAAGTGGGGTGACTCAAGAACTTACGATATCTGTATCAATAGTTCAAAGCTTGGCGTTGATGCTACAGTAGCAATGCTTGAGGATTACGTTAAGACACGTGTTGCAGGAATGTAATTTCTAGTTTCAAAACTATCGTGGGGGTAGGGCTGTCTTTTAAAGGCAGCCCTGTTTTTTTACCCCCTATAAATTACGCCAAAACTACTACGCTATACTTAAACCATCAAAGTAAGCGAAAGAAAAATCGCAAAAAAGATATCATAATTCCCCTCCCCTAAAAATGCCTCCCTGAAATGAAAACAGAGAGGCATTTATTTTTGCTTATAAACTAAGAAAGTAATTAAGGGAGCGGGTGACCTGCTGCTAAATAAAGCTCATACCACTCAGGACGTGTAAGCTCGATTGAAGTAGCATCAATAATTTCAGCCAGCCTCTTCTCGCTTGCAGTACCTGTAACAACCTGCATATGCGCCGGATGTCTTAAAATCCATGCTGTAGCAATAGCAGTTGGAGTTACGTTATATTTTTCTGCGAGGCGGTCCATTACAGCATTAAGCTCAGGATAATCCTCAGCACCAATAAAGCATCCCTGCCAGTTTGGCTTCTGGTAAGGAGACCATGCCTGCAAAGTGATGTCATTTAAGCGACAATAGTCGAGTACGCTTCCATCGTGGTCAACGGAGCCTGGAGTATCCATATTAACTTCCATACCGTTAGAAACGATATTAGAGACAGGAATACTGAACTGCACCTGATTAAAAAGAATAGGCTCTTTTACATACTTCTTCAAAAGTTCAATCTGCATTGGCTTATGGTTAGAAACACCAAAGTACTTAACCTTGCCAGAAGACTTAAGCTCATCAAAGGCAGCTGCAACTTCCTCTGGATCAGTAAGTGCATCAGGTCTATGGATTAAAAGAATATCAAGGTAGTCTGTCTTAAGGCGCTTCAAACTTCCTTCTACTGACTCAATAATGTGCTCGCGAGATGAGTCGTAGTAACCCTTGCAGATACCGCACTTGGATTGGATAACAATATCCTCACGCTTAAGGCTCTTATCAGAGCTAAAGGCATCTCCGAAAACCTCTTCGCTTTTGCCTCCGCCATAGATATCAGCGTGGTCAAAGAAAAAAGCTCCCTTCTCAATAGAACTATGGATAAAGTGATTCATCTCCTCAGGAGTTTTCTCACTTAATCTCATGCAGCCTACGGAAATCTCTGGGAGCACCATAGGTGAATTCTTAATTTCTATCCCCTTCATATTAATCTCCTTAATTAATTTCAATTTACCTAATTATGGCATTTTCTAAAGAACCACGAAATTAGGTTAAATATACATAATTTTGCGCCTATTTTTAGTAACAATATTTTTAATAGAACGTACAATGATAATATCTACTAATTTGCGGAGTGTAATTATGGAATATAGATCTTTTCCTAATATTTCTATGCCTGCTTCAATCTTTGGCCTTGGCTGTATGAGATTTAACGGACCAGCAAAGGGCGACAGCATTATTGACGAAGATAAGGCAATCAAACTTATAAGACAGGCCATCGATGGTGGCGTTAACTATATCGATACAGCATATATCTATCTCGATAAGACATCAGAGGTAGTTCTTGGTAAGGCTTTACAGGATGGCTATAGAGACAAGGTTACTATCGCTACAAAGATGCCACTTGAGGCTGTAAACAGCTGGGAAGATATGGAGAACCTTCTTGATTTGGAGCTTAAGAAGCTTCAGACAGACCATATCGATTACTACCTTATGCATGGAATCGATAAGGAGAAGTGGCTTAAGTTTAAGGAAATCGGCGCTGACAGATTCTTTGAAGAAAAGAAGAAGGAAGGCAAGATTCGCTATAAGTGTTTTTCTTTCCATGGTGCTTACGAGGACTTCGAGTACATCATTAAGGACTACGACTGGGATATGACTCAGATTCAGTATAACTTCATGGATACTGAGAATCAGGCAGGAACAAAGGGACTTAAGCTCGCAGGGGAACTAGGAGTTCCTGTTGTAATTATGGAGGGCTTACTTGGAGGAAAGCTCGCGTCAGCACCTACGGAGGTACAGGCTTTGTACGATAGTTTCCCTACAAAGAGAACTCCTGTTGAATGGGCCTTCAGATTCCTTGCAGACTGCCCTGAAATTTTATCAATCCTTTCTGGATGTAACGAGGCAGAGCAGATTGAGGATAACCTCAGAATCTTTGCTGACACAAAGCCAAACATGATGACTCCTGAGGAAAAGGAGTTAATCAAGAAGGTTAGAAAGGCATACGACGACCGTACTAAGATTCAGTGCACAGGATGCCGTTACTGCATGCCATGTCCTGCAAACGTAGATATCCCACGTGTATTCCAGGCATGGAATGAGTGCTCACTTTATGGTGGTGTATCAACAGAGAACTGGAACTATACTGAGGTTAACCGTCTTAATCAGTCACCAGCAAACTGTCTTGGTTGCGGAGCATGTGAGAATGCATGTCCACAGCACCTTAATATTATTGAATCTTTAAAGAGCGCCTGGTCAGAAATTAGTAACAACAATGTTTAATATCGGAGGATAAGAAAATGAGCGATGCATTAGAAGCAATTAAGAACAGAAGTTCAGCAAGAGGTTATAGCGATGTTAAGTTAACTGATGCTGAGATTAATACACTTGTTGAGGCTGGTCTTCAGGCACCAACAGCCACAAACCGTAAGGAAATCCGTTTCGCAGTTATCGATGGTAAGAGTGACATTATCGCTGAACTCGATAAGGATTTTAAGGCTTCACGTTCAATCGGCGAGAGTCCTGTAAATTTCATGTACAATGCACCACTTTTGATCGTATTAAGTGGTGAGGATGCTTTTGGCTGGAGTAAGGTTGACGCTGGTATTGCAGTACAGAGTATTGCAGTTGCAGCAGAAGCAATGGGACTTGGTAATGTAATTATTGGATGCATCTACGATGTAATGAATGGCGACCTTAAGGCTAAGTACAACAAGGCCTTTGGAATTCCTGAAGGATTCTCTTTCGAGGTTGCTATTGCAGTAGGTCATAAGACAGACGCCAAGGTTCCACACGATTACGAGATTTCTGAGCAGGTAACTTTCGTTAAATAAGCGTTTTTGAGGGTAGAGGGGTTATATAGAAGAAAAGCGGTACCGATTAATAAAATCGATACCGCTTTTACTTTGCGTTAAAACTATAAAGAACTTATCTTCTTGCCTCTACCTCAACTCCTGAAATACCAGTAACTGACTGCTGTACATGCCAGAGGTCAGAAGTATCGTAGCGTCCAGGAACAACAATCCAGTTGTTCTCGGAATCCTCGATGTACCACTGATACTCGTTGTAGTCGTATTCCATCCAGCCGCCGCGCTCTGACTCGAAGTCGCCTGAAATATCAGGATACCAGTACTGAACAGTAAATGGTGATACGTCGAAGTTTACTCTGATGTAGCATCCGTGATCGTGAGCGTAGTAAGCATTCATGTTTTCGTCCCAGAGGTACTGATAATCGTTATTATCTACATTAACTGAAATGCCAAAGTTCTCAACGTTATAGTCCTCAGAATAAGATGTACCTGCAAGGTCTCCAGTAATGTACCAAAGATTTGAAGTATCGTAATTCTCAGGAAGTTTAATCCAGTAGTTATTACGGGCTTCAATATACCACTGATCCTCATTAAGCTCGTATTCCATCCAGCCATAATCACCGAAGTCTGAAGAAATATCTTCGTACCAGTACTGCCATACAGCAGGCTCAACATCAGTGTTGTACCAGACGTAGCAGTCACTTACAGGATCGTAGTAAGACTCGTATTCCTCCATCCAGCTAAGATCTCTGTCGATGCTGTCTACATGAATAGTATCACCGAAAAGAATGAGATTAGAGTTAGGAGTTGCATTAGCATTATCGCTATTAACCTTTCCTACTGCCCACGTTAAGAATCCGACCATGCAACTAAGCGAAATGATGATACCCATAATACTTATAAGGGAAGAATTATTAGGTACTTCCTGATAGTAAGTTTCCTTTACTGTTGAATTATCGATGCTGTCAGTAATTGTCTCGCCAGCCATCTCGAGGAAATTCGCACCGCAGTTAGGGCAGTGAGGAATTGCTCCAGAAGTCCATTTCTCCTTGGAAACTGTACCGCAGTATGTGCACTCGAAAGTTGATTCAAAATTACCATTCTCTTCGAGGATGAGGTTATCGAATCTCTCACCAGTCTCAGTATAGTAACCTCTCTTATAGGATGTTCTTGTACTTGGATCAGTCCAGTCGCTTCCGTAGTAAACGTAATCGTGCTTTCTACACTTGTACTTATGAGTTGAACGAAGTCCGTTGTAGTTCATTGGCTGATTTGTACGTTTTCTCATTGGACGAGGAACTGTACGTGTCTTGGCAACTCTTCTTGTTGTTGAATAAGCGCTTGATGAATGACGGCTTGAACTACTATGTGAGCTGTGAGATGAGTGATGTGAATGTGATGAATGATGTGATGATGAACTATGATGTCCTGGTGGCATCTACTTATCCTCCTTTTTTCTCGTGCTTCTGGCGCATTTTAATTACGAGTTCGTAGGCCTCAGGACGTCTCTCCTTAAGGTGACGGTCAAGAGCCTCACGGCGCTCCATGAACTTCTCTGCAAGCTCTGGGTGGTTTGTAAGCATACGTCTGTGAACTTCCATACGCTGACGCTCGAAGGCATCTGCGAGAGTCTTTTCATCCTTACCAGAAATAGTAACGATTTCCTTCATGTGCTCCTCTAAGTGCTCGAGCCACTCGTCCTCGTCCATTTCTTCCATATAGTACCAGCCGCTGTGGAAGAGCTCCTCAAGATCTCCAGTTTTACGGAGCTGCTCAATCTGGGATCTGATCTGGCGGTTAATTACAGTCTCAGTCTCATTACCAAAAGCCCATGAGAACTCCTGCATACGGTTCTCAATACGGCGACGGGAAGCAGTAATTTCATCCACGTTCTCAGCGCCCTCGAGAGGGTATGGACGATGGATTCCTGAATCCTTAAGGGCAATATGAACTGTTCTTCGAACAGCACCTGCTTCAATCATGTAGCCAAGGCCTAAGGAACGGAGCTGGTCATTAATAGAAGCACTGTGCTCTGTAAGGTAGAAATTAATGCCCTTGGACTTAAATCTCTCGTACATATCACGGATTCTGTCAGCAGCAGTAATATCGATGCTTCCAACGCCTCTTGCGTCTACGATAATGGCCTTAGTATCTTCCTTTACTGCATTCTCGATGTCATTCTGGAAAATACCAATATTAGCAAAGAACAAACTCTCGCTGAATCTATAGATAACAGCGTTTTTAACAGGGTAGAGGTTGCTGCTTTTACGGATCTCGTGGAAATGTCTGTGACCTGGCTGAATTCCAAGGAAGGATCTTGCAGGGTTTGCAGAACGGATGATCATCTCAGCGAATGAAAGAATAATTCCAATCAAAACGCCGTTGATTGTACCAAGCAATAAAACTCCAAAGAACGCTCCCATAAAGATAAAGAACTCGGTTCTGCTGATCTTCCAGAGGCGCTTGGCAAGATGGAACTCAGTGGCTCCAAGAAGAGCAGAAATTACGATTGAAGTTAATACCGGAACAGGAAGATATCCGATAAAGCCAGTTCCAAACAGGAGAACGAAGATCATGGAGATTCCTGCGATAAGTCCTGTAAGCTGTGTCTTGCCCTGATACTGCTCTGACATTGCTGTTCTTGAAACGGAACCATTGATAGGGCAACAGCCAGTTAAAGACGCCAGGAAATTACCAATAGAAAAAGCCAAAATCTCGCGGTTATCGTCAATCTTATAGTCGTTTTTAAGTGCAAAGCTGTTCTCAGCAAGCAAAGTCTCCGCCATGATTACAACAGCAACAGAAAGGCTTACTACCATAATCTGGGATAAGGAAATGCCATTATCTATAAGCTTTCCTGTCTCTGAAAACTCAGGATAAAGGATAAATAAGTCTGGGAAGTGCCATGAAGGAAGACCAGGATCTACTGCATCCAAAGTCTTAATTCCCCATTCTTTAATAGGAAGAACAATGGTAGCAACAGCGCCTAATGCCATAAGTACAACCGCTGTAGGGAACTTGGACCAGACTTTCTTCATGATGAGAAGAATAGCAAGAGCAATAGCGCCCATAATGAAAGAAGGCCAGTTAATAACAGCTGCTGTATCTATAAGATGCTTTAAAAGCTCTAGAAGCTCACCAGTACCAGAAGTGCCACCCATTACCTTTGGAATCTGCATAAGAATAATTGTGGAGCAGATACCTGTAATAAAGCCTCCCATTACAGGAGCTGAGATGTAGTTAACGAATTTTCCTGCTTTAAGTAAAGAAAATACCAAAAGCCAGAAGGCAACAAAGAAAGTAAGAATTGGAACTATAACAAGAGCCTGATCTGAATATGGTGCTATCTCAAATGAAAGAAGGGCAGCACCAATAAGCGCTGCTGGGGCAGCATCCACACCGAAGATAAACTGTCTTGATGTAGAAAGCAAAGCAAAAATAATGATAGGAAATACAGACCCATAAAGGCCATAAACCGGAGGTAATCCTGCAATCTGAGCATATCCCATTGAAATTGGGATAGAAACAGCCATGATGATTAAGCCCGCAAGAATATCCTTAGGAAGATTCTTTATATCGTACTGGCGTACTGTTGGCGCTAATTCAAACCTCATAATTCCCTACCTTAACAAATATATGTAGATGATAGCATATGTTCGAGTTGGGTTTCATTTGTGATAATATAGAGCAATAGAGAGTAAACTTGGTGGGGTTATATAAATGAGAGAAAAAGAATCAACAGTTGCATCTGTTTTGGCAATAATTTTTACGGTACTTCTTGTATTTATCCTGATGGCATGTAGTAGTGCTTTTTATATTGAGCATGTTTTCTTAAACAGCAAAAATCTCTTTAAGATTTTGGATTTTGGCGGAATTGCCATGGATTATAAGGAAGAACTCCTGGGCGACGATGCTTATGAAGGTCACGAGGAAGCAGAAGAGCTCTACGATGTTGTTTTCGAGAGTGATTTTGCAAATCTTATTTTCGCTGAGTATTACGATGCTGCTTTATATGGCGACGATGAGATTGACCGTGATGCGATTAAGGACACTATTGAGCCTGTAGTAGAGGATTTTGCTGATGAGCATCCTGAACTTGAGATGGACGATATTGACGAAGACTTGGACGCGCTCCTCGATGACCTTGAAGAAGACGTTGGAAAGATTGCATATTCTGGTGAATCCCAGGAAATTCAGTTTGCAATGAAACAGGCAAAGAGGAACGTGGATTATACTTTCTACGGCACACTTATTGTTTCAGTAATTATGATTGGAATTCTTTTTATCCTTTATAAGAATAAGTTTAGACCATTCTTCTATTTGGGCCTCTCTCTTACAATTTCTCAGGGACTTAATTTTGTAGGAGCACTTGGTGTTTATGGCCTCTTCCGTCTTGCTGTTACTGAGGCTTATGACAGCTCAGATCCTGTGGGCAGGGTTATCGATGATATTCTTATTAAATTTGTTAACGGATTTGGTAAAGAAGCATTTATGATCTTTGGCCTTCTCCTCGTAATCGGAATCGCCCTGATCGTTTGCAGCAACATTCTTACCAAGAACATGAATGCGATTGAAGACATTGAGTAAAAGCATATGACACGCTTTAGGTTTTTGAACACTAAGATAGATAATCTTTCTATGGATGAAGCGTCCGATGAAGTAATTAAGCTCTCAAAGAACGCTAAGAAATCTTATGTTGTCACACCTAACGTGAGTCATATTGTAATGCTCGAAGACGATAAGGAATTCCAGGAGGTTTACGATAACGCGTCCTTAATTCTTTGTGACGGTAAGCCTTTGGTATGGGTTTCCAAAATCTATAAAACCCCTATTAAGGAAAAGGTTTCAGGCGCTGATTTATTCCCGGAAGTCTGCAAAAAGGCTGCAAAGGAAGGCCTTACCGTGTTTCTTTTTGGCGCTCGAAAGGGCGTAGCACAAAAGGCAGAAAAGAATTTAAAAAGAGTATTTCCAGACTTAAAAATAGCAGGCACATATTCTCCTGATATTGGATTTGAGAGGGATGAAATTAAGCTTAAAGAAGCTATTGATGCTATAAATAAATGTAGTCCGGATATTCTGGTTCTGGCTCTTGGATCTCCTAAGCAGGAGAAGTTTATCTATAACAACAGGGATAAAATTAACTTCAATGTAGCGCTTTGTACCGGTGCTGCCCTGGACTTTGTAGCAGGGGAAGTAAGACGTGCTCCAAAGGCAATTTCCAATATGGGATTTGAGTGGCTCTATAGATTTTCAAAGGAGCCAAAGCGTTTATTTAAGCGCTATTTTGTTGAGGGTCCAAGAATTATTCCAATTACAATTAAGTACAAAGAAGAGGCGAAGGAAGTACGTGCTTCGGGTGAATACAAATGAGAATTCTTGTAGTCTCCAACATGTACCCAAGTAAAAAATTCCCATCCTACGGCATCTTTGTAAAAAGATTCGTGGATGAATTAGACGCGCTTAATATTGAGCATAAAGAGGTAGTAATCCATAAGACAACTACTCCTGTGACCAAGGCTTTTGCGTATATAAAATTCTACGCAGAATCTTTCTTTAAGGCTTTATTTGGTAAGTACGATTTAATCTATGTGCACTATATTTCTCATAGTAGTCCTGGTGTTTTATTAGCGTCTAAGTTCAAAAAACTTAGGTTCATCGCTAATCCCCATGGCGACGATGTTGTACCAGTAACAAGTGCTCAAAAGAAGATGGTTAAATACGCCAGAATCCTTATGGATAAGTCTTATAAGGTAGTATCTCCAAGTCAGCATTTCGCTGATATTATCACCCGTGATTTTGGAGTAGACCAAAGAAAAATTGTTATCTATCCATCCTGTGGCGTTGACGATACTTTATTTAGCCCGATCAGCTACAAGAGCTTAAATTCAAAGCCTCAGTTTGTCATGGCAGGAAGACTTGATCGTGGCAAGGGCTGGGATATCTTTTTGAATGCCATAAAGCTTATGGAAAAGAACGGTCTTAAAGCAGAATATCTTGTTATTGGTTCAGGTAAGGAAGAAGCGGATTTTCTAAGTTTAAGACGTGAACTGGGCTTAGAAAATATCGTTAAGCATAAAGCTCTGCTCCCTCAGGAAGAGCTCGCAGGTGAGTTTAAGAATTTAGATTATTTCGTATTCCCAACGGTATTAGATGAGAGCCTGGGACTTACAATAATTGAGGCCATGAGCTCAGGATTAGTGCCAGTCTGTAGTAACGTAGAAGTATCTTCTGAATATATTAATTTTAGTAACGGATTTACCTTTGAAAAAGGTGACGAAGTAGCGCTTTTTGGTGCCATGAAAAAGGCGGTTAAGTCTTATAACAATCACGAATATTTCAGCCTTAGAATCGCCTCAATCACTACGTCTAAGGCATATTCCAGAACAAGCGTCAGGGCTATTTTAAAGGAGCTTTTGAATCCATGATTAACTCTAATGGAGCAGACATTAAAGTTAGCGTAATATGCGAAGTTTATAACCACGAGAAATATCTTCGTGAATGCCTTAATTCGCTTGTTAATCAGAAGACTAACTTTGATTACGAGATCATTGTAAATGACGATTGTTCAACTGACAGCTCCGCTCAAATTATTAAGGAATTTGAGGAGAAGTACCCTAATAAAATAGTCCCAATTTTACAGGAGAAGAACCTTTATAGTCAGGGGATTAATATTCCATTCGAGATAATGATCCCTAAGTCTTTGGGAGACTATATCTGCTTTTGTGAAGGCGATGATTTCTGGGCATCGGAGGATAAACTTCAAAAGCAGTTTGATAGCCTCGAGGCTAATAAAAATGCTTCATTTTCAGTACATAAGGTCAGTTGCGTTTTTGAGGATTCAAAGCCATCAGGCAAAGTAATCCCATCCCCTGATATCGAGAGCAAAATCACCGGAAATACTATCTCTCAGGAGGATTTTGCGAAGCTTGTTTTATGTGGAAACTATCCATTCCAGACATCTTCTTACTTCATGAGAAGAACTATTTTTGACCCTATAAATTCTAATGTGCTTCCAATATCCCGCATGACTAACGGAGACTATGGAATGCTTTATCTGGCGCTTATATCAGGAGACGTTACATACATAAACGAAGAGATGTCATGCTATAGATTAGCGTCTAATGGCAGCTGGTCCAGTATGCATCCAAAGACCGATATCCTTGAAGTTAAAAACAGATTCGACAGCTCCATAAAGACTGAGGAGCTTGTAGATAAATTCACAAGTGGCAAGTTCGATGAACTTTTCAAGGCATCTTCTGCAAGACATATCCTTTCCTGGAGCGATAAATTTCCAAAAGAAGCGAAGGAAAGACTTAAAGCAAAAGGCGTAAACGCAAAGATAATTCGTAAGTACTTAAACTTCAAATACAGCGTCTACTATGCGCTTTTATTTACCTGTCCAAAGCTTCATACATTTATCAAATTTTTAGGTAGAAAATTCAAATAATATTGTTCGTTGTTCGCTCAAAATAGCTATATTTGGCCCATTAAGTGCGAATAATATACAAACACACGTATAAAGCCATCAAATAATGGTGTTTTTGCCACAATTTTAATCCACTACAGAAGAATTCATTGTAGTAAACTTTACTCTGTATCTTTTTGCTTATTAAAAAATATTATAAATATTGTGTTAGAGGGATTTAGATGGAACGTTATAGTGTTAAGAAACCGTTCACAGTACTCGTTGCTGTAATTGTAATTATCGCGTTAGGTGTTGTTTCTTTGATGCACCTTTCAATGGACTTGCTCCCAGAGATCAGTCTTCCTTACATGATCGTTATTACGACATACCCAGGTGCCGGTCCTGAGAAGGTTGAGGCGCTTGTTACTGAGCCGATGGAAAATACGCTCGGTACGTTAAGTGGTGTTAAGAACATTTCCTCAACAAGTTCAGATAACTACTCAATGATTCAGCTTGAGTTTGAGGATGGCACAGATCTTGATAGTGTCATGGTCAAACTTTCGAGTGCCCTGAATCAGCTTCAGTCTTCTTTGCCAGACGGATGTGGTACACCAAGCATCATGCAGATCAGTATGGACATGGTTGCTACTATGTACATCGCGGTTGAGAGAGAAGGCTACGATATTTACGAACTTTCAGACTTCGTTGATTACGATGTAATCCCTTATATCTCAAGACAGGAGGGTGTTGCCAGTGTAAATACTCTTGGTCTTGTAGAGCAGACAGTACACGTTGAGCTCAATCAGGATAAGATTGATGCATTAAATGACGATATCCTTGCTACAACAAATGAGGCTCTCGCAGATGCTGCAGTTCAGCTCGAGGATGCACATACTCAGCTCGATGAGGCACAGGAGGCTTTGGAGTCAGCACAGTCACAGTTTGGTCCTACATTGTCATCAGCACTTGTTGGTCCTTTGAACACTGCTGCACAGGGTGCTGCTGATGGTCTCAGAGGTTCTGCTTCAGACCTTATCGGTTTCCTTGTAACTCTTGAAGGACAGCTCCAGACAGCACAGGCTACACAGAATGCATCTCTTGCACAGGCTCAGGCTAATATCACTCAGCTTATTGACCTCATTACTACAGCTCAGGCAGCTGGAGAAGCAATCTCTTCAGAAGAGGCTCAGGCCTTGGTTCAGGCTATTAGCGATGCAATGAGTGGCGTATCACAGACTGATTACGGCCCACTTGCCCAGAACGTAGTAGCAACATCTATTGCTCTTCAGGAAGCAATTGCTACATATGGTCCTGAATCACCAGAGGCAGAGGCTGCTCAGGCAAATTACGACACAGCAGTATTAATCCTCACAACAGCTATTACAAATGAGGCTGGAATCACAAACGAAGACGTTGCTAATATTCAGGCTCAGATTGAGGCTTTGATTACAGCTCTTAATAACGCTTCAAATAACCTTGATGGTTCATCTGTTGGTTCACTTATTACATCTTCAGGTGATTTGACAACAGTTCTTAACGGAATTAATAACCTTCTTGCCATGGTTCAGAGAATTGACCCAGCAGGTTCACTTCTTTCAGCTGCAGGTTCAATCAGAAACCAGCTCACAGCAATGAGCGGTACAATCGCTGGTCTCCCACAGATGGTTAACGGCGTATCTACAATGGTATCTGGTCTTACACAGGCACAGCTCGATGCAGCAGTAATGTTCTCAACAGCAACAATGCAGCTCTCTGATGCTCAGGCAATGCTTGACCAGGCACAGGCTCAGTACGACGCAGCTCGTGAGCAGGCTTTGGCAAACGCTAACGCTGACGCACTTTTGACACCTGCTACTTTGTCAGGTCTTATCTACGCACAGAATTTCGCAATGCCAGCAGGCTACATCGACGATGAGAACGATAACTCATGGCTCCTTAAGATTGGTGACGAGTTCGAGACTTCAGATGCTATCGCTCAGATGCTTCTTATCGATAACGAGATGCTCGGAACAATCAGACTTGAGGATGTAGCAGATATCATCATCATCGATAATGCTGGTGATTCTTATACAAAGCTTAATGGTTCAGAGGCTGTAATCATCACAATCTTTAAGTCTTCTGTAGCTGGTACAAACGATGTATCAAGAGCTTGTAACAAGGCTCTCAAGGAAATGGAAGAGCTCTATCCAGGAATGCATAGCGTTGTTCTTATGGACCAGGGTGTTTATATCAGCATGATCGTTGAGAGTATCTTCTCAAGTATCGGAATTGGTGCACTTCTTGCTGTAATTATCCTTGCTATCTTCCTTAAGGATTTTAAGCCAACACTCGTAGTTGCAATCAGTATTCCGTTGTCAGTACTCTTCGCTCTTGTGCTTTTGTACTTCACAGGTCTCGAGCTCAACATGATGACACTCTCCGGACTGTCGCTTGGTATCGGTATGCTGGTAGATAACTCGGTCGTTGTAATGGAGAATATCTTAAGACTTCGTAACCGTGGTGTACCTGCAGCAAGAGCTGCTGTACAGGGTGCCAAGCAGGTAAGTGGTTCAATCATTGCATCAACACTTACAACAATCTGCGTATTCCTTCCATCTGTATTTGCGAGCGGAACAGTAAAGACACTTCTTTATCCTCTTGCTCTTTCAATTGGATACTGTCTCGTAGCTTCACTTGTTATGGCTCTTACAGTAGTACCTGCTTCATGTAGTACACTTCTTTCTTCAAGTAAGCCAAAGGAGTTCAAGTTCTTTACAATGCTCCAGAACGGTTATGGAAAGAGCCTTAAGTGGTGCCTCAAGTTCAAGGTAGTTCCACTTCTCGTTGCATTCATTCTTCTTGCAATTTCAGTTGTAACAGTACTTAGAACAGGTATCGTTTATATCCCTGAGATGTCAAGTAACGAGATTAACGCAACAATCTACACACCAGAAGAACTCACACGTGAAGAGTCTTATGCAATGGTAGACAGCATCATTAACGAAGCTCTCAAGATCGATGGTATCGAGGAGCTCGGTATTATGGATTCTAGTGCAACATCAGGAATGCTCACAGGTGGTGCAGTAAGCAGCAACCGTTATGGTTCTTACATGCTCTATATCGTTGCAGACGATAATATCTCTGATGAGGAAGTAGACAGAATCACATCAGAACTTGAGGAATGTATTACAAAGGCTGGTGCTGAGTCATCTATCGCTGGTGGCGGACTTTCTGATATGTCTGCTCTCGGTGGTGGTTCAGGTATCGCAGTATACGTATATGGACAGGACCTCGATACAATCCACGAGATTGCAACAGAGGTTGGTAATATGCTTTCTGAGCAGGAAGGTCTCGCAGAAATCGACGATGGATCACTTTCTAACGAGCCAGCTCTCCATCTTGTAATCGACAGAGACCTCGCAATGTCTTATGGCTTTACTACAGCTCAGATCTACGCACAGGTAGCTCAGTCACTTCAGACTTCAGTTACTGCTACAACAGTTACAATCGATGGCATGGAGATGACAGTAGTTATCGACGATAATACATCTCCTATCACAAGAGAGAACATCCTCGATATGGAGTTCGATTCATCAGCTGCTATGGGCGGCATGGGCGCAGGCACAACATCTTCTGCTGCTGGATTTGGTTCAGGTTCTGGCTTCGGATTCGGTTCTTCTGACGAAGACGAGGACGAAGAAGATGTAAATGACGAGAACGACATCGAGAACGAGAACGATGAGCCAGAGGAGGAAGAAGAGGCGACAACAACAGTTCACAGACTCGGCGAGTTTGCACAGCTTGTTGAGACAGAGGCTGAGGGTTCAATTTCAAGAGAGAACCTCACAAGATATGTAACAGTAACAGCTTCAGTAGAATCAGGCTATAACACAAACCTCATCTCACGTGAACTTACTCCTAAGCTCAATAAGTATGAGGCTTCACTTCCTAACGGTTACTCAATCGAAATCGGTGGTGAGACAACACAGGTAAATGAGATGGTATCTCAGATGCTCCAGATGGCTGCACTTGCTCTCTTGTTTATTTACGTAATCATGGTAGCTCAGTTCCAGTCACTCTTGTCACCATTCATCATCCTCTTTACAATCCCACTTGCCTTTACAGGTGGTATGTTCGGTTTGATGATCGCTCACGAGCCTCTCTCAATGCTCAGCCTCTTGGGATTCGTTATCCTCATGGGTACAGTCGTAAATAACGGTATCGTATTCGTAGACTATGCTAACCAGCTCCGTATGGGTGGTATGGAAAGAAGAGATGCTCTTGTAGCTACAGGTATCACACGTATGAGACCTATCCTCATGACAGCTCTTACAACAATCCTTGCTATGTCACAGCTTATCATCGGTAAGGGAATGGCATCACAGCTTGGTAAGGGTATGGCAATCGTAATCGCAGGTGGTCTTATCTACGGTACATTCATGACACTTTATATCGTACCTATCATCTACGATATCCTCTTTAAGCGTAAGCCACTCGTAGTAGACGTTGGTGACGATATCGACGAAGAGATGGACGATGCTGCTGAGTTCCTTAAGAGCCTCAAGAAGGAAGAGGAAGTTGCAGCTGACGCTAAGCAGGGTGCTGCTGGTAAGAGCGAAGGTTCAACTCAGGATAAGAAGGAAACATCAGAGCCATCTGCACCTACAGGTGACGGCAAGATGCGTCCAGGCACAGCACTTACTTAATAGTTGATTGATTTATTGAATAGAGAATCCCTCTGGTTGTTAATTCGCCAGAGGGATTTTTGTATGTCTGGGGTTGTTTTTGTGTTTGGGCGCCGGTTCTTATATAAAATCAACGAAACCTTCAATTTTATATAAGTCCCAGAAATCAAAATTGCCATTTTCTTATATAAAATCAGTGATTCCTTCAAAATTATATAAGTCCATTCATCACCTGATGCCACCATAGCGCCGATGACAGGCCCAGATGCTTCTGACATAGCACATTTGAAGCAGGAAAACTTATATAAAATCAGCGATACCGTCAGATTTATATAAGTTTTCAGCATCCTCATCTGAAAAGACTTATATAAAATTAGCAAAACAGAAGAAATTATATAAGAATTCACCTCAGGCTCCGAAAAACACTTATATAAAATCGGAGGAAAATGCAATTTTATATAAGTTCGCTCCTAAATCCCCGCCGCGCAACCAAAACACCATCCTACCCAACAAAAACAGCGCCAACCCCCTGAGGGATCAGCGCCGCGCAACCAACAAAATCAAAAAAACCAAATCAGATAATACTCTTACCTTCAATAATATGGCAGATAGAGTGCTCTACCATATCGCTGATAGCATTCTCAGTATAGAACGCCATATGAGGGAGCATAAGTACATTAGGGTAGTCCTTGAGGATAGACATCTCGTGGTGGCCAATAACCTTGTACTTGTAGTCTCCGTAGAAGATTCCAAGCTCATTCTCTATTACATCAAGTCCTGCGCCACCAATCTTGCCACTATCAAGGGCATCGATAAATGCAGGAGTATCAATAATGCTTCCACGAGCTGTGTTAATTAAAATTACGCCATCCTTCATTGTCTTAATAGTATCAGCGTTAACCATGTGGAAAGAACTTGCAACAGCTGGAGTATGGAAAGTAATTACATCAGATTCAGCAAAGAGTCTCTCAAGAGAAACATATTCAGCAATAGCACCTGCCTCTGGATTCTCATATGGATCATAAGCCAAGATCTTACATCCAAATCCACTTAAGTTCTTAATAACATGTGTACCGATCTTACCTGTACCTACAACGCCGATAACCTGGTCCTTGATCTCACGTCCGATGTTACCTGGGAGATTGTAGTCCATACCCTCAGCACGCTTGATAATTGACTTCATACGGCGAAGGCACATGAGGATAAGCATTACAGTATAGTCAGCGACTGAACCTGTAGAATAAGTTACGTTGCTTACGAGCATGCCGTGCTTCTTGGCAGACTCAAGATCAATATGGTCGTATCCGATAGTACGTGTAGAAATATGCTTAACACCAACCTTATCCCAGATAGCAATAATATCTTCAGTAATAGGCTGTGTAATAACAGTAACACCTTCGCAACCTTCTGCTAAATGAGCATTTTCTACTGTAGGGTTCTCTCTGATTGGTACAATCTCGACGTTGTACTGCCTGGAGAACTTTTCAAAATAAATAGCTTCATCAAAATCTCTATAGTTATATGCTGCAATTTTCATAATCCGCCACCTCCTATAAAAATAGCATGATTTATGGTAATCATTATAATCTTCAACAGCAAGACACAAAGCGAAAGAAAAATTCATCAAAATTAATGTAAAATTGAGTCAAAGGTAAATAAGAGTAGGAAAAACTACAAAATTAAGAACACTCAAACATGCGCAAATTTTGGTACATCCCCTCTCGTACAATAACACCATAAGAAGGAACACGAAGTGGCCACAAAGTTCCCAAAATTATGGAGGTGCTTATGAGTGCATTTGACAGAGTTATTGGATACGAGAAGATTAAGAATGAGTTGATTCAGATTTGTGACATGATTCACAACAAGGAAAAGTACGAAAAGATGGGAGCCAAGCTTCCTAAGGGATTGTTGCTTGATGGCGAGCCTGGACTTGGAAAAACACTTATGGTTAAGTGCTTCATCGAGGAAGCAGGTCTTACGACATATACAATCCGAAGAGATAAGGGTGACGAGTTTACTGAGAGCATCACAAAGACATTTGAAGAGGCAAAGGAAAACGCACCATCTATTGTCTTCCTTGACGATATGGACAAGTTTGCTAATGAAGATGACAGACACCGTGACGCAGAAGAATATGTTGCAGTTCAGTCTGGAATCGATAGCGTTAAGGACTACGATGTATTTGTAGTAGGTACAGTAAATAATTCCTGGAAGCTCCCAGGTTCACTTACAAGAGCAGGCAGATTTGATAGATACATCAGGGTATGTAAGCCATCAGGAAAGGATTCCGCTGACATCATCAGATACTATCTTTCAAATAAGAAACTCGATGATACTGTTAACTTCGATGATCTTACAAGAATGATTCAGTATAGTTCCTGCGCTGAACTCGAGACACTTATGAACGAAGCAGCTATCTACGCTGTAAATAAGGACAAGGATGCCATTGGCATGGACGAGCTTGTTACTGCAATTTTGAAAGCTCAGTATAATTCATCAGATGACTATACTGCTTTGTCTGATGAGCTCATGAACGATATCGCATTCCACGAAGCAGGACATCTTGTAGCAAGTGAAATCCTGCAGCCTGGAAGTGTAGGCTTTGCTTCTATTTGCGCTAATGGCGGAAGCGAGAGAGGCGGATTTATCCATAGATGCGTGAATTACGTAGATAAGAACCATGCTATTTATGTAAGCCTTGCGGGCAGGGCAGCAACTGAGCTGTTTACGGATGGTGACTTTTTTGGTTCAGGCAGTGATGTTCAGCGCGCTTTTGATCAGGTACATAAGTACATTGCTGATGAGGGTATGTCTGGATTAGGACTTTATGTTTATAACGACCGCTGGATGTCTGAAACTGAGAAGGAAAAAACTGAGATGGCAGTAAATAGTGAGGTTAGTAAGTACTATTCTCTCGTCTTGAAGCTTCTTTCTGATAACCGCAAGTTTGTAGAAGAAGCCGCAAAGGCACTTCTTAAAAAGAAGATTCTTTTCTACTCAGATATTCAGGAAATTCGTAAGGCATGTCTGGAAGAAAAGAAGACTGCCTGATCCTGATATGTAATTCTAAGAAAGCCAGTACCTCACGAAGATAGGAATTTACTCCACGATAATTTACACTTAGTTTGATTTACAGTGCGTTCGATTTCTAGTATCGTATTTTTAATAGTGGGGCAAGGAAATTTAAATATTTTCGTGAGGGTAATATGGCAATTTGGGATGACGCATTGTCAGCAGTTCCAGAGACTGTTAATGGTATTAGAGTAAGTGGCGATTCAGGAACAAAAAGCATTAAGTGTCCTGGATGTGCGAGCAACTTAAGATTTGAACCTACACTTAATAGACTTGCATGCAGAACATGTGGTTCTTTGTATACTCCAGACAGCATCGAATATACAAATCATTTTGGTAAGCTTGATTATAGAAACGCTACTGTTGAAGATGACGATAAGACAGAGTACATCTGCGACAGCTGTGGTGCTGTTGTAGTTACAGACAATAACACTGTATCTACATTTTGTGCTCACTGTGGTTCTCCAACTCTTATTAAGAGAAGACTTTCAAAGGAGTTTTCTCCTGAGTTCATTATTCCTTTTAAATTCGAAAAGGACGAGGCACTTAAGAAGGTTAAGAAGTGGCTTAAGAAATATAAGGACAAGCCAAGAGCTTTTGGTGAGGATGTTAATCTTGACAGTATCACAGGTATTTATGTTCCATTCTGGCTTATTAGTGCACATGTAAATTCAGAGTATTCATTTAAGGGTCTTAGCAGGACAAGTAAGATTAACTTCAATGTTAGTGGAGTTCCTTTCGATGGATCATCTCATATCGATAATCAGCTGATGCGAGCAATCGAGCCATTTAACTATCTTGAAATGGTTCCATATAACGACAACTATCTTCCAGGATTCTTCGCAGAAAGATATAACGAGAATTCTTTCGGTATGCTTGAGAGTATTGAGAAGCGTCTTGAGAATTATGGTAGAGAGTATGTAATGACATCATTTGTTCCTGAAAGCATTACTGATAGTAAAAGTAAGGATCGTTCTTCTCTTCTTTATCTTGCTACTGCATCTGATATTGAGGAGAATCACGATTTGAACAACGCAGAGTTCTTCACATACTCAGACAGCCTTGAGTGTTCTTATGCATTGCTCCCGGTTTACTTTGTAAATATTAATTACAAGGGAATCAGATATCAGCTTGCTGTTAATGGTCAGACTGGTGAGGTTGCAGGTGACATTCCATACGATGAGAGCTATAAGACGAGAAAGATTGTGCTCTCAGTAATTGAGCAGGTTCTTTGGACATTGCTCTTCGGAGGATATGCCTTCTACTATTTAGGCCTTTGCTTAAGTGTTGAACTTCAGACTGGCTTCAGGTATAGCGTAGATAGCCTGATATTAATAATTCTTCTATGCTATTCTCTGCTGGTTATTGGTTTTAATGTATTTGTTTACTTTAAGCGTCTCGAGGAATCCCGATTTGATGTCTCAACACAAATCGATCCGGCACCACCACTTAAGTTCTATATTAATCAGAACGTGGAGGTTTACGAGAGACTTGTTAATATGAGTCTTAACGAAGAAGCTAATTTTGGTACAGCGATTCTTAAGAGAAAGAGACCAAAGTACTATATGCCATCTGCTGCCAGGGTAGGATTCAGATATATAGTATTGATATCAGATACATTAGACAGAATTAAGCATCCACATCGTTACGAGTGATGCGAATAAAATTAATTAATAAGAACCTCATTCAGTTGATTCTGAATGGGGTTTTCTTTTGTTTTCGAAAAAACTTCAAAAATAATGAAACCTTTTGTACCAATCAATTGTATTATGAGTGAAGGCCAATAACGAGATATCTCAAAAAAGGACAGGAAATGAAAGTAACAAGAGAAAGTTTTACATCAACATATGACAAATATAAGAATACTGTGTATTCAGTGATATTTAACTATGTGCGTAATACTGATGATGCATCGGATTTAACTCAGGATGTATTCGTCAAGCTGCTTGATTCTGACATGGAATTTGAAGGAGACGAGCACCTTAAGGCATGGCTTATCAGAGTGTCTATTAACAGGTGTAAGAATCACTTTAGATTCGTATCCAGGTTTTCTAATGAAGAGATACCCGAGATCCCTTTCTACGATGAACATAGCGAAGATGGTGAGTTATTGAAGGCCGTAATGTCACTTCCTGAAAAGTACAGGATTCCATTACATCTTTTCTACTACGAAGACTATACGATTAAGCAGATAGGCGACGTCCTTGGAAGTCCCGAGGCAACTATTAAAATCCGACTCAAGCGTGGTCGTGACAAGCTTAAAAAAATACTTGAGGAAAGGATTTAAAAGAATGGATAAGAAAAAGTACAAAAACGAAGTAGACAGTTTCTGCGATAAAAATCTTGAGCTTACTGCTGAAGATATTCTTAGTGCTTCCCAAAAGAAGCAGGGAACTGTCACCGATCTTAAAGGAGCGACAGTAAAAATGAATAATTTTAAGAAATTTGCAACTATCGCTGCGGCAAGTGTTCTTACAGTTGGCGTAGTTGGAATGGCAGCAGGTGCTGCTGGTATTGGTCCATTATCATCACTCTTTGCTCAGAAAGCAGCTGTGGAGACTTTATCACATGACGACATTATTTCTTCTTACCTTGTTGAGCAGGGTTATTTGCTTGATATCAACGATAGTCAGACTGTGGATGGTTTCACAGTAACATTTGAAGGTGCAACAGGTGACTGGACTAACGTTCAGATGCTCTTTACTATCAGAACTGATGATCAGGAGTTCATTAACACACACGATAAGATTTATATGACTGTTTATAAAGGCTTCGATGAGGAGACTTTTGCAAACAGATATGACACTATCGCGGGGCCAGCATTAAGTGCAGAAGAATGCGCAGAGATGGCAGAGATTGAAGAAAGAATCGCCAGTGGCGAAGTTGATGTAGAGACTGTTGATTCTTATATGGAGTATTCTTACGAGCCAAATGATTCAGTTAATTACGAAGCAGTAGTTGCTTATCAGTCACAGGAAGATCCTTCTGTATATATTTTGACATATGGTGCTTACCCATATTATGTACAGCAGGGTGCAACAATCTACACACAGGTTAGAAGTATCAGAACTTCTGACTACGATGGCATTGAGCCACCTCTCGAGGATGAGATTATGCTCAACTGCACATTCAGCTTTACTCTCCCAGGTGAGGCAGCTGACCTTGCAGATGACCACCACATTGTTACTGATTATGCTGATGCAATGACATTTACAGATAACGTTGGTGTTGAGTATCACTTAACAGAGATGATCTTCAGTGAGTATGAGACTCAGTTCTTTTTTGAGTACTACTACACTGGTACATCACTTGAGTACATCAACGAAGACTTCTGGGCTCACTTTGATGATGCTAATGCTGCTTACTTAGCTACTGCACAGGATGTTCGTCTTGTAGTTGATGGCGTTGAATATGAGCCAACTAACAACGATGTTGGTCTTGTATATGGTGATCCAGCAGGATTTGAAAGAATCATGATTACATTCCCTGAGATTGATTTTGATTCAGCTTCATCAATTGTATTTGAGTACAACGGATCTACAATCGTAGTAAAGTAAGATATTTTCCCGTAAATGAATGCAAGGGTCGTCCTCCGGGACGGCCCTTGTTTTTGTGTAGTAATTAAACAACAGGTGAATAACTGATTCTTAAGGAATCCTCTTTGTCTATAGCAAGGTAAGAATCGTTAACAAGAGAATCCAGAATTGCCATGAATTCCTGCTCAGATAACTTAAGAACAGCATTTTTGAATTGCTGACCATGATATAGAGAATTATACGAATCAGTGGTTGCATACTTCTTATAAAGAACAGTACCCAACTGAGGCATCAGGTAATGATTCTTTGCTATAAGTTCATAGACTAATTTTCTGTCTCCTGTCAGGTTTTTGGAATCAAATCTATTAGTAATATGATCATCGCTGCTTTCATATTTGAAGCATCCGTCTTTAAGGGTAGATATAGTTTTTGATGTTATCTCTTCCATATCATTCCCATCCCAACCGTGAAAGGTGCTAATCCATTCCATTTCGGTAACGGAATTACTTAATATAAGTGCATTCTCTGATAATTCAGCTATTATCTGATCTGCAATCTCATAGGAGATATAGTCGCAGTCACTCCAGCTGCCAAGAAGGTCAATTAATCCAAGTACAATCTGCTCAGGGAAATGAGGAATATATGTCTGGTATTGGTCATCTTTGAATGTAAACGAATCTTCATTAATAGTTATGGCGAGATTTGCCATTAAATCATCCTCATACTTTGTAAGAACGCTGCAAAGCATTTCTGATTTTAATTGAATGCTGATGCTATAAAAGTCACAGTCTGTTGGTGAAAATAAAGTGTGTACTGAGCCCATATTACAAAACCTTTGATTAAGTTAATTCGTTAAGTTTGTTTTGGATATCATCCAGGTCTTCCTGAGTAATTGAATCAGGATCAACTCCGCATGCAATGCATGCATCAAAGAATTCATCATCACCAATACTGTCACTACCGTTCTTGGCAAGGTAACGAGCAACCTTCATATTAAGTCCATGACCTGTAGTCATATATCCATTATCTTCCATTGCTGTAAGCATCCAGGGTTCAAATGACATAGCAGTGTACCTCCATAATCAGCTGATTTAAGTTTAATACTTTGTTTATTTCATGGTTATTATTCAGGTGTAAAATATTAATAAATAATAGTTTTGGGTGGTTATTTATGATTACTGGAATTGAAGAAATTTTAATAGATGATATATCACAGATAAACGATATATTGTTCAGCGCTGAATATCAGACTGAGTATGGCAGATATAGAGATATTCGTCTCTATAGAGGATTAAATGATTCTTCTTATGGACTAATTACAAGCCTTAGACGTAACTGTAAGAATCTCGATTTTCTTGAGCAGAATATTCTTGATAACTTTGGTAAATATGCAGTTATTGAGAATCCAGAAATTAACAAATCTATATGGCGTAAGATGGTACTTGGACAGCACCATGGATTGCCAACAAGACTTCTCGATTGGACTAGATCTCCACTTGTCGCACTTCATTTTGCAACTACTGAAGTTGATATGGACATGATGGATCAGCATGACTGTGTTATCTGGGAAATCGATGTTAAGAAACTTCACGAAGCACTTCCTAAACAGTATCAGGATGTAATGACTAAATATGGTCAGCACATCTTTAGCCTTGATATGATTGGTGAAGTTTGTGGTGATGATATTAGTTCATACGATAAGGATATGGGTAGAGATAAGATGGTAATTATTGAACCACCATCACTCGATCCAAGAATTATGAATCAATATGCATTCTTCTCAGTTGTACCAGCTGGAGTAGAAAAGGTTGAAGATGTACTTATGTACTATCCTGGTGCGGTTAAGAAGTATGTAATTAGTAAGAATCTTCGCTGGCAAATTAGAGATATGCTTGATCAGGTTAATATAAATGAACGTATTATCTATCCTGGTCTTGATGGAATTGCTAAGTGGATTGGAAGACATTATTTTGTTAGAGGAATGGATGAGAATTAATTGCTGAATATCATAAAACAGACGACAGTAAATTAGTTTGGCGCTAATTACTTTAATCCGACACAATATACAATCTTTTCTTTCTTGTATCTCATCATTTTCTGCTCTTCACAGAAGAAGATTTGAAAGTCTGAAAAGATTGTTTTTATATCTTCCTCATCGAAGAATCTTTTGAATGTACCATCACTTGTCTTATATAGATGGTGCTCTATCTTTTCTCCTGAAGAAGCCCCGTAATTAGTATCATTTATACTGTTAACTCTAATGAGAAGAAACCCATCAGGTTTAAGTATTCTTCTAATATCTCGGAGGATATTCTTAGTGTCTTCCATAGTGAAATAGTGAAGTGATAAATCAGCAATAACAATGCCAAACATATCCTCAGCATAATCAAGACCATCGAGCATATTTAGAACTCTGGCTTCAATAATTTCCGGGAAGTTTTTGATTATGTTTTTGATGGCATTTTCTGACTGATCAGCATCGTAAACTTTCTTGCCTTTGTTGATCAAATAGAGTGTGTCGTTGCCACTGCCACAACCAAGATCTAGAATAGGAGAATCACATTCATTAATTATGCTTTCAAACGCATCAAGCCAGTCATCCACCCTGATAGATTTTCTATCGTAGTTAGCGTGGATTTCATTCCAGTGATTGAGTGAGTTAATGGCTTCGATGTTCATGTAAATGGTCCTTTTTTCTTCTATTATATAGCAGACCATAGTGAAGTGAATTCATTATGATTAAGTTAATTCGTTAAGCTTATTTTGAATATCGTCCAGGTCTGCCTGAGTAATTGAATCAGTATCAACTCCGCAGGCAATGCATGCATCAAAGAATTCATCATTACCAATACTGTCACTACCGTGCTTGGCAAGGTAATGAGCAACCTTCATATTAAGCCCATGACCTGTAGTCATATATCCATTATCTTCCATTTCTGCAAGCATCCAGGGTTCAAATGACATAGCAGTCTACCTCCATAATTATATCATCTGTGAGATTCTTATTTGTAGAACTTCCGGCTAAATGATTGAAATGTGGAAGTTTGCGTGTTAGCATAAATTGAACGCGTTTAATAATTGGAGGCAGAATGAAAAAGAACCCGAGGACAATCCTTTATCTTATCCTGATAGCACTATGTATAACCGGCGCAATCACAGGATCTTTCTTTGATTTGCAGATCTCAGAAAAAATCTATATAGGTGACAGTCTTCCGGCTAAGCTGATCAGTTTTTTTACGGTCTTTGTTTTTTGCGGTTCATGTTTTTTCTTTTTGGGAGTTCTGTTCAGACAGCTTTGGGAAAGATACTTAAAGGTCTCGCGAAGAGTAAT
>JAZUDM010000056.1:0-7280 GCA_045639635.1 Saccharofermentans sp.
TTAGCTTTGGATCGTGAGCCTAATAGCCGCAGTGTTATTTCCGTTGCCTCTGGATTATATACAGCTGGTGCAGGCTACATCCAGGATGCTGAGCTCGGCGTGAATGAATATGGCGACCCTGAGCTCTATGTAGTTGGTGAGGATGGTACAAACTATCGCGTAATGCTTACTAATGGATATTCATTAGTTGCTATCGAGAATGTTGATACAGGTGAATGGCCAGTATGGTCTGAAATGTAAATTTAGAAGGGCAAAGCTTTGAAAAGAATTAAGACACTTTCAATTATTAATACAGTAATTAATGGAATAGAATTTCTTCTGCCATTTGTTGGAGCTATTATCTATTTTGTTATTGCTGCTATTAAGGCAGATACAGCTATAGAAGGAAGTTCGCAGCAATTATCTTCTGTGATACATGCATTCATGGGCTTTGCGTACATTATTCCTTCTTTATTATTTGTTGCACCTACTGTTTCTGGCATTAAGGTAAATGTTAAAAGCAAAAGGAATTCGTTCCCAGATGAGCACTCTCATATTAATGCTTTCTATAGAGACGCCCGTATTAAAGTAGTAATAGATAGCATTGTCTGTTTTTTTGCAGGGATTTCATTTCTCGCGATGCTCGAGTTCGGGTTTCATCTAGTGGAAGTATTCATTATCCTTATTCCAGCTGCTTTTCTTTACCTAAGCATATGGCAGCAAAGAGAAGCTGAAAACATACTTAAAAACTATAAGGAAGCGGTCGTTTGAATCGCTTCTTTTTTTATAGGAACTAATATTTTTCTTTTCTGCTGAATTTCTTCTTTGAGTCTGATATTTTATAAGAAGTATTTTAAAGAAGAAAAGTGTGATTTATGGATATAACAATAGATAAAAAAGAGTTCTATAGAAAGTTAAGACAGCTTGCTGTTCCTGCTACAATTCAGTACCTTATGCTCGCATTAGTTGCTGTAGCAGATGCTCTTATGCTTGGAAGCGTTGAACAGAATGCAATGGCTGCGGTTACTCTTGCCACTCAGATTCAGTTTGTTCAGAATATGGTGCTTGGTGGATCAGTTGCGACTGCTTCTATTCTTGGTGCGCAGTATTTTGGTAAGGGAGACAAGGCAACTCTCGTTAAAATCTTCCACATCTGCCTTAAGATTTGTGGTGTTATTTCAATCTGCAGTTTCTTTTTATGTGAGTTCTTTCCAATACAGTTAATGACAATCTTTACAGATGAAGAGGTACTTATTGAAATTGGTGCCAGCTATCTTAAGATTTCTGCTTTTTCTTATCTGCTTACAGGTTTTTCCCAGAGTTACCTCACAATGATGAAGGTAAGCGGGCACCAGAAATATACTGCTGCCGTAAGTTCTTCTGCAGTTATCGTAAACATTATTCTTAATGCGATATTTATCTATGGTCTTTTTGGAAATACACCAATGGGTGTAAAAGGCGCTGCTCTTGCAACTGCTATTACAAGATTTATAGAGCTTGCTGCGTGCGTTGTTTTGTCCTTTAGAGAAGGCTTTGTAAGACCTCAATTTAAGACATTCTTTAAGGTGAACGGAATTCTTCTTAAGGATTACTGTAAGGTTATGTTGCCGCTTCTTGGTGCGTCTCTTGTATGGGGTATCGGATTTACTTCTTATACTGCCTTTATGGGTCACATGGGAAAGGATGCTGCTGCAGCAAATTCAATCGTAGCTGTAGTAAGAGATCTTATCTGCTGTATTACTGACGGTATGGCTGTCGGAGGCGGAATCTTAATTGGAAATGAGCTTGGAAGAGGTGAGCTCGATCTTGCCAGGAAGTATGGTAACAAGCTTGTTGTTATTGCCTTCATTATCGGCTTTGTCTCAACAATATTTATGCTTGTATTAACTCCGGTTGCAGTTCACTTTGTAAAGCTTACTCCAGAAGCTACAAAGGTGCTCTACGGCCTTATGGTAGTAATGTCTGTTTACATGATTGGAAGATCTGTAAACACTATTCTTATTAATGGTATTTTTGCAGCAGGTGGAGATACTTTGTACGATTTGTATTCACTTGCAGTCTGCATGTGGTGTCTTGCAGTACCTCTTGCTGCCCTTGGAACTTTTGTATTCTCATGGAGTCCTGTAATTGTATATGCATGTACCTGCCTTGATGAGGTAGGAAAGATTCCATGGACTATGTACCACTACAAAAAGTATAAGTGGCTCAAGGATTTAACAAGAGAAAATGTCACAGAATAAGCCCCATAAAAATGGGGCTTTCTTTTTGAAAGTGTAATTATTCGCCTTTGATGATTCTGGGATTATTTATAGTCTCAGAATACCAGCTCTGACCAATTGTCATCTTTGCAGGGCCTGAGAGAATTAAGAAATCGTCCAGCTCTTTATTCTGAGGAAGATTTACTTCAGGAGAAGATACATCGTTATTAGTTTTAAGCTTTTTGTATATATACATGTTTGTAAGCGAAAGGCTGAAAACAAGTGATATAAATATGCCGAAAAGGGCTGAAAGTATTGTTACTATTATCATGATTATTCTCCTTTCTGTCTTCTGTTAGCAAAGATGCTGAGAAGTCTGTCGTTTGCCTCAACTTCAGATGCAGTGAACTCTGATTTGCTGACATGACTTGCGATTGCCAGAATGCCAATAAAGAAGGCCGATATTACTACTTCTGAAAAGAAGAAAATAAGGGCTTCACGAAGATCGTATGCGTGATAGATTCCGAAAGTAACAGAAAAAGCTATGGCAAGAGATGCTATTAATAAAGGAAGCGCCAAAAGGTTTCTTGTAAGTCTTACTTTTTTACCATCTGTTGGGATGGAGCCAGTAAGCTTTCCTGTCTGACCATTAACAAGGAATGTATATGGCTCATTATTGTAGTTAATTGTAAGAAACCATACTGGGAGAAGAATGACTGATGGCTCTTCGAAGATTTCAGTTACATCGCGTCTTCCATACTCTGGCTTGATTTGCTGAAATCCCTTTTTCTGGCATTCTTCTTTATAGAGAATATTTGCTTTTCTAAGTGCCTTTTCCTTTGCTCTGAAGACTGCAACTTCAGGAGAAAGGTCCGGGATATTTGAATGGAAACCAAGAAGATAATCAGGGTCAAATATTTCAGCGCGTGTTAAGTCGAATGGCTCAATGTGATTCATTGTATCGTCATTGAGCTTAACTGAAGCATCGTGAATGACACTTATTCGTCCAAATCCACTTAATACTGTAAGGTCACCAGTAACAGCAGAACCATCGTACTCGACGTCTGCCTGGTAGTAAGGAACATATACAGGAGTGAGCTGAGTATCCTTAAGATTTGAGAATTCCTTTGGAACCCAGGTGCATTTACTGATTGCATCCTTAAGTATCTGTAAAGCCTTATTACGGGTAATCTCAAATGGGACGATACACTCTGGAGCGTTCTCGGATGAGACTCTGCTAAATACTACATTAGAACTTCCGCAATAAATGCAGAAAGTAGAAGCCTCGGTCTCGTTAATAATTATCTTTGAACCGCAGGCGTTACATGTGTACTCATTGCAGTCGAAGGAGTCTTTATTATCCTGTTCGTGATCTCCAATCTTAAATGTTGAAGCACAGCTGTCGCATACGAGAGTTCTTTTTTCTATGTTGTATCTGATTTTGCCAGCACAGTTGGTGCAGTTTCTAATCATACGGCAGAAGTCCTTTACTTTATTATTAAATTAACTATATCAGAAAGGGTTTTCTGCTGAAAGTGTCCGTTTAATGGAACCATCGACCTGTTATTATTCTTACAAGTTAAGCGTAGATTGAAAAACTAACACTGTACTTTGACAACTGAATAACACAAAAAACATCTAGTTTACTTTTGCAATGAAGAAAGAAACCAATGTATATTCCAAGTAAGTCGCCGTCTGCTGAAAGGAGCAGATATGAATTACTACTTTAAAACTGGTCAACTCGATTTTTCTGAGAGAGTTGCCATTGAAACCGGAATATGCAAAGGAGATTCATTTAAGAAAATTGCAAAAAGAATAGGAAGACATCCATCAACTATTTCTCATGAAGTTAAGATGAATAGAACTGTTGCTAAAGGCAATTATTTCCTTAACAACGATTGTCGTAATGCAAGGCGTTGTACAAAAAATGGTTTGTGCCATGAATTCTGTAAATACTTGTGCGTTAGATGTAGAAATAAAGATTGTAGGACAATGTGCGATAGATACGTATCTATGGAGTGTACTATTCCTCAACATCCACCTTATGTCTGCAACAATTGTTGCAATAAGAAGATTTGTCAAAAGACAAGATATTTCTATAGTGCCAAGTATGCAGAAGCAGCTGTTACCAGAAGAAGATCCGAAAGCCGACAAGGTATAAGACTTACTGCTGAGCAGTTTGAAGAAATGGATAAGCTTATCACCAGATGTGTGAAAAAGGGACAGCCATTAACTCACATATATGCAGAGCACGAACAGGAATTACCTATTGGTCTTCGAAGTCTTTATAACTATATAGATGCTGGAGAGATGACAATAAAAAACATTGATTTGCGTCGTAAAACTGGTTATAGAAGGCGTAACGGCAAGAAAGAGAAAAAGGCATTTAACCAAGAATACCGTCAAGGAAGAACATATGTCGACTTTGAAAATGGGTACCAAATGGGATTCTTTTGTGATGAAGAAGTGGTTGAGATGGATACCGTTAAAGGCTGTAGAGAGTCAGGTAAAAGACTTCTCACAATGATTATGAGAAGGAATTCAATTATGTTGATGTTCCTTATGCCTGATGGTACCGCAGCTTCTGTAAAGGCGGTATTTGACTATCTTGAAGCAGGTTTGGGATATGAATGCTTTAACAGACTGTTCCCTGTGTTTCTTACTGACAATGGTTCTGAGTTTAAGAAGATTGATTGGTTGGAATTAAACGAAGAATTATTACCAAGAACACAAATTTATTACTGTGATCCAATGGCTTCCTGGCAGAAACCTCATGTAGAGAAAAATCACGAGTTTATTAGATACGTAATTCCAAGAGGCAAAAGTCTTAATCCATATACCGATGAAGATATTACTCTACTGATGAATCACGTTAATAGTATTAAACGTAAGAGCTTAGATAACTTGGCTCCGTACGAACTTGTGGCTGATAACGATGAGGATATGCATAAGTTAATGAAACTATTAAAAATGGACCTCATCCCGGCAGATGAAGTCCAATTAACTGCTAATTTATTCAAGCAGAAGTAAAACTAGATTCTATTGCAGATGGTGACCGATACAAACAAAACAAGTATTAATTAAGTGTCGCGTTTACTTTTGCATAACGATTAACGCGAGGCTTGTTTGCTATGTAAAGAAACAAACATTGTCAACAGAATTACTTGGATTATAGCACGATTTGGAAGAAAAACCTTTTGATTTCAGCTCCAGAAATGGTCCTATTTCGCGTTTGCGTTAGTTTGTGTTATTTAGGTCTAATGTTAGTTTTGCATTCAACGCTTACAAGTTAAGAAGAATCAAGGGAGGTAGCAGTTATGTCTAAGGATAAGAGCAAGAAGATTTACTTCACAATCACAGGTATGAATCATTTCCATGGTCAGAATTTTCTTGAGCCTGGTATGAAGGTTGAGCTTCGTAAGGAGCCTGATAATAAGTACGATAGCGAGGCTATTCTTGTATTACTTGAGGGTCTTGGTCCAATTGGTCACGTTGCTAATAGCAGCAACACAGTACAGGGTGAATCTTATAGTGCTGGCCGCCTCTACGATAATTTTAAGAAGAAGGCAGGCGGTAAGGTTAAATACGTTCTCGATTATGGAGCCATCTGCGAGTTTAAAGGTTGATTATTACACGTGTTCTCCTTTGTGTTTTTTGGATATGTGATCCTCTCTTTGTTTAGAGAGGATTACTTATTTATTTTTGTTGGCTATCAGCAAACCAAAGCTAACCTATAGGAGAGTATTCTAGAAATATAGGTTCATGAGCGTGAGTTTGATTCGCGCAAAATTCACATCTTATAGAGATACAAAAATTTGTGGCCTTCTCAAAGGTCATCTTAAAGTTCGCTAATTTGAAAGGAGTAATGACTATGTTTGAACAATATGTTAGCGTTTATCTGGCACCAAGTGTATTTACAAAGACTGAGAATTTCATCAATTTTCTCGTGAATTATAGCGATGAGATTTTTAAGAATAACTACAAATTATCAGTTGCCCCTGAGACACGATTATTTGTAGATCATCTGACTAGTGAAGGCACTATAAGTCCGCTTGTTAAGCATCAGCTTAGGAACAGGAGTGCATTCAATATTTGCCTGGATAATTATTGTTACAGGTTACGTGATTGTTTGGCTGCAGATTCCAAAAATGGAAAGGTTTTAGTAATCATTGGGGAGAATAGTTATCCTGATCTTTACGTAGGCGCAGATGATGGAATTGATATTGCTGAAATGAAGAAAGATGGCAAGTTGTCTCCTATTGAATTTACAGTTTGTGATCTTGAGAAGAGTATTGATTTGTTATAAGGAAGGCAAATAGAGTTTTTAAGTCGCTATTTAGGAATGAAATATCCTTCTATTTAGCACTTATCTCATAAATAATCTTGATTTTTACTGTTATAATTAATCCGTAATTGATTATAGTGTTCAGGAGATTTTTATGGGAAAAGTTAGAGTTTTATCTACTGTTATTTCTATTTATAACGGATTAGCTGCGTTGTTATTTATAGCTTTAGGAGTATTGAGTGCTTCTTTTGGTAAAGAGATTTTAACTTCAGGCTATGAATTTGCAGGAGCATTTACTTCGATGATTGGAGCTATATCCATTTGTCTTGGCCTTATATCTATTGTACCTGTTGTTTTTGGAGTTCTTGCCAATATCAAGGCGCATCAGTGGGCAGCTGATGAGAAGACAGCTATCAAGATGTATTACACAGATTCTATTGTAAAGGGAATCATTAATGGTCTTGCTGCTGCATCATCTGTTATGGCATTGTTCAATGGTGCCGCTAATGGAAACTTCATAATGATTGGAATGGATGTTGTTGTAATTGCTTTCGCAGTACTTAGTTTCATGTTGTGTGGTGAAGTATCTAAGGCAGTTAACTCATAAGATAAGTTAAGAAAATGAACTGGAGGGGAACCTAATGGTTCCCCTTTTATAGTGCAGGAAAAATAGTCTGAGAGTATTAATCTATTTGAAATCACATAATTGTAATGTTTTTGTGGGGGTTAAGCCACCGAAAACTATTACACGCAAACGAATAAAACGATATAATATTCGTTGTAAGGAGCGAATATTCGTTTATGTTTAGTTTTGATGA
>JAZUDM010000057.1:0-13475 GCA_045639635.1 Saccharofermentans sp.
GAGGATTTCCCTTATGTAGATATTGCAAAGGAATATGAGGTTGCAGGCGCTTCTGCTATTTCTGTTCTTACTGAGCCACAGTGGTTTAAGGGTGAGCTTTCTTATTTGGCAGAAATTACAAAGGCAGTTAAGACACCCTGCCTTCGTAAGGATTTTACTGTAGATGAGTACATGATTTACGAAGCAAAGCTTGCTGGCGCTTCGGCAGTTTTACTTATATGTTCTATCCTTACAGAGGAGCAGCTCAAGGCTTATATCTCTATCTGCGATGACCTTGGACTTTCTGCTCTTGTTGAAGCACATGACGAAGACGAAGCTAATATGGCAGTAAGATCTGGTGCACGTGTAATTGGCGTTAATAACAGAGACTTAAAGACATTTACTGTTGATCCTACAAACTGCTTAAGACTTCGTAAGATTATTCCTGACAATGTATTATTTGTTGGTGAGAGTGGCGTTAAGACAGCAGAAGATATTAAGACTTTGTACGACAACAAGGTTGATGCTGTATTAATCGGTGAGTCTTTTATGAGATCTCCTGATAAGGTTGCATTCTTAAAGGAGCTTAGAAGCCTTATATGACAGCGATTAAGTTTTGCGGACTTCGAAGAGAAGAAGATATCTCTTATGTAAACTCATTAGAGGCAGAGTTTTGCGGATTCATTATGTCTCCTAAATTCTGGCGTTATGTAGCACCAGAGGACGTTTTGAAGCTTCGTTCGAACTTAAACCCCAAGACAAAAGTAGTTGGCGTTTTCGTTGACGAAGATGTATCCTATGTCGCAGGGGTTATAAACGATGGAATTATCGATATAGCTCAGCTTCATGGCAGTGAGTCTGAAGAGTATATAAATGAACTTCGTAAGAAGACAAATGGGAAGGCAGTAATTACAAAAGTTTTCCTTATTAAGTCTGATGAAGATATTAGTAAAGCAAAGGTATCTTCAGCGGACTATGTTCTTCTTGATTCAGGTGTCGGAGGAACAGGCGAGACATTCGACTGGGAACTTATAAAGAATATTGGCAGAGATTATTTCCTTGCAGGTGGCCTTAATAGTGAGAATGTTAAGGGTGCTGTAGAAAGATTTAATCCGTTTGCAGTAGATGTCAGCTCAGGTGTTGAGACTGACAAAGTAAAAGATTTTAAGAAGATGGAAGCTTTTGCGAAGAACGCAAGGAACTTCTAAGGAGGCAAAGATGACAAACGTTAACGGAAGATTTGGTGTTCATGGTGGACAGTATATTCCTGAGACACTTATGAATGCAGTTATCGAGCTTGAAGAAGCTTATAACCATTATAAGAATGATCCTGAGTTCAATAAGGAACTCGAGGAGCTCTTTAACGAGTACGCTAATCGTCCTAGCAGACTTTACTATGCTGAGAAGATGACTAAGGACTTAGGTGGCGCAAAAATCTATCTTAAGAGAGAGGATTTGAACCACACAGGTGCCCATAAGATTAATAACGTATTAGGTCAGGCTCTTCTTGCAAAGAAGATGGGTAAGACAAGACTTATCGCTGAGACAGGTGCTGGTCAGCACGGTGTTGCTACAGCTACAGCGGCAGCTCTCTTTGGTATGGAGTGCGTTGTATTCATGGGTGAGGAAGATACAAAGCGTCAGGCTCTTAACGTATATCGTATGAGACTTCTTGGTGCTGAAGTAATCCCTGTTAAGTCTGGTACAGCTACACTTAAGGATGCTGTTTCAGAGGCAATGAGAGAGTGGACTTCAAGAATTGACGATACTCACTACTGCTTGGGTTCAGTAATGGGTCCACATCCATTCCCAACAATCGTACGTGACTTCCAGGCAGTTATCTCTAAGGAGATTAAGGAGCAGATGCTCGAGAAGGAAGGAAGACTCCCTGACGCAGTTATCGCATGCGTAGGTGGTGGTTCAAACGCTATTGGTGCTTTCTATAATTTCATCGAGGATAAGGACGTTCGTCTTATTGGTGTTGAGGCAGCAGGTCGTGGTATCGATACATTCGAGACAGCTGCAACAATTAACACAGGCCGTCTTGGAATTTTCCACGGCATGAAGTCTTACTTCTGCCAGGATGAGTATGGTCAGATTGCTCCTGTATATTCAATCTCAGCTGGTCTTGATTATCCAGGTATCGGACCTGAGCACGCATGGCTTCACGATACAGGTCGTGGTGAGTATGTTGCTATTACTGACGACGAGGCTGTAGACGCTTTCGAGTACCTTTCAAAGACTGAGGGTATTATTCCTGCTATTGAGTCTTCACACGCTGTTGCACACGCAATTAAGATTGCTCCTACAATGAGCAAGGATCAGATTATTGTAATCAATATCTCTGGTCGTGGAGACAAGGACTGTGCTGCAATTGCACGCTATAGAGGGGAGGACATTACAGAATGAGTAAGATAGCTAATGCATTTAAGAATGGAAAGGCATTTATTCCTTTCATTACTTGTGGTGATCCTAACTTAGAGACAACAGTAAAGATTGTTCACGCCCTTGAAGATAATGGCGCTGATTTGATTGAGCTTGGTATTCCTTTCTCAGACCCAACTGCAGAAGGACCTGTAATTCAGGAAGCTAACATCAGAGCTTTAAGCGTTGGTACTACTACAGATAAGATTTTCGACATGGTAGTAAGACTTCGCTCAGAGGGCGTTAAGGTACCTATGGTATTCATGACATATGCTAACGTAGTTTATTCTTACGGTGCTGAGAGATTTATCTCAAAGTGTCAGGAGATTGGTATGGATGGTCTTATCCTTCCTGATATTCCTTTCGAGGAGAAGGAAGAGTTTATTGATCTCTGCCATAAGTACGATGTTGACCTCGTATCTTTGATTGCTCCTACATCAGCAGACCGTATTGCAATGATTGCAAAGGAAGCAGAAGGCTTTATTTACGTTGTTAGTAGCCTTGGTGTAACTGGAACCAGAAGTAAGATTACAACAGACATCGGTGCCCTTACAGAGGCTATTAAGGCTGTTACAGACGTACCATGTGCTATCGGATTTGGTATCAGTGGTCCAGAGCAGGCAGCTAACATGGCAAAGTTCTCTGATGGTGTTATCGTAGGTTCTGCGATTATTAAGATTGTTGCCAAGTACGGTGAGGACGCACCTGCATATGTAGGTGAGTTCGTTAAGTCTATTAAGGAAGCTATTTCCTGATTTTAAATTGACTCTAATACCCCCTAGGGGTACAATCCTTCTCGAAAGTAAACTACTCTTTCGGGGAGGATTTTTTTATGTTTAAAACTGTTGTAAATGTAGAGGGCATGATGTGCCCAAACTGCGAGAGACACGCTAACGAAGCAATCACTGAGGCAATTAATCCAAAGAAGGTTACATCTTCACATAAGGAGAAGAAGACAGAGATTCTTTCTGAAGAAAAGCCAGCAGAAGATGCAATTAAGGCAGCAATCGAAGGCGCAGGTTATAAGGTAACAGGCGTAACAACTGAGGAAGTTGCTGACAAGAAGTTCTTCGGACTTTTCTAATGTAGGTATCATAGATGATTAAAGAACTAGTTCATGATCCAATGTTTCTTGCGCAGAAATCTGTACCTGCGACTAAGGATGACAAGCAGGTGGTAACTGACCTTCTTGATACGTTAAACGCTCATCGTTTGGGGTGCGTAGGAATGGCAGCAAACATGATTGGCGTCAAGAAGAATGTAATTGTAGTTGCTATGGGTCCTGTTCATGTTGCAATGGTAAATCCTGTGATTACAAAGAAGGATAAACCATATGAGACAGAAGAAGGGTGTTTGTCTTTGCTCGGAGGCCCAAGACCTGTTACAAGATACGAGGAAATTGAAGTAGAGTATTACGACAAGAACTTTAAAAAGTATCGAAAGAAATTCAGTGGCTTTACAGCGCAGATTATTCAGCACGAAGTGGACCACTGTAATGGCATTTTGATCTGATTAAGTTTATTAAGGAGAGTTAGCGAAGTGGTCATAACGCGGCAGATTCGAAATCTGTTAGTCGGGTAACCGGCACATGGGTTCGACTCCCATACTCTCCGCCAAAATGCAGTCTGATATTGCTTCGGACTGCATTTCGTTATTGTTAAGAAGAAATTTAGAAGGTTAATAGAATGAGTAAATTTACTGAATATATTGGTTCCCAGTTTGGAAATCCACGTGGCTTTGTGGGCAGCATTTGCTGTTTGATTATGAACCTTATTAATAAGGCGATGTACAAGAATACTGTTTCGCTGATTGATATTACTTCAGGGGATAATCTCCTGGATATTGGTTATGGAAATGGATATCTGCTTAACCGTGTCTACAAAAAGACAAAAGCAAATCTCTACGGAATTGATATTTCGGAGGATATGAAAATTCAGGCAACAAAGAAAAATAATGCTGCATTAAAGGATGGCAGGTTATTCCTTGAAGTAGGTGACTGCTGTGACCTTAAATACGAAGACAATTTCTTTAGCGCAGTGACATCGATTAATACGGTGTATTTCTGGGAGGATACCGTAAAAGGATTATCCGAAATTAATCGAACATTAAAGCCTGGCGGTTCTTTCTATAATGTTGTCTACACAAAGGAGTGGCTCGACAAACTCTCTTATACTGAAAAGGGATTTAAAAAATTCGGAGCAGAAGAGCTTACTATATTTGGAAAAGATGCAGGATTTGAAAAAATAGAAGTTAAGGATATCGTGAAAGGCAAAAGTTTCGTTGTTATTTATACAAAGTAAAAATAAGCCCCAGTGTTGAACACTGGGGCAATCTTTTGTTTTGAAATTAAGTCGCAGACTATCAGCTTCTATGTGTAAATACTACATCGTCCATAAATGCGTTGATGAAACTATCAACCATATCACGATCGTACTCGTCATGTCTGTTTACGTAATTAGACATGAATACCTGGATTTCGTATACGCCCTGATCAGCTTCGATAGTATAGAACTCTGTGCGGCTGTAAGCATCAACATTAACAATTACTTCACGCTCAACACCGTTATAAGAAACAGTCTCTGTAGTTGTAACTCCACCAAGGCTATCAGGCTTTGCTGCTGCCCAGCTCTCATGATCATCGTCTGGATAATAAGCTGCAGCGACTCTTACAACGATATTAGTCTCATCATCTTTGTAAGAGATGCCAAGAATGTTCTCGCCACGAAGAAAAATAGGTCGATATCCTTCCTGTGGAATAGTTGGAGGAATTACGATGAATGTGCTGTCGTCATCTGCATGATGGTAAAATTCATTATCGTAATTTCTAAGATCTGCGTAAGGATCTAAGTTTTCAGTAGCTACTGTAGCTGCTTCTGTCTCACGCTCTTCGTCCTTTTCTTCTGTTTCTTCAACACTAACGTCTGAATCAGAAGATGTGTCCTTTGCTGCGTTGCTGCCACATGCTGTTGATGAGAAAATGCATGCTGCAATAGTAAATAACGCAATTACATTCTTAAATTTTTTCATTGTTACACCCTTTCTTTCCTAATGAAAATACCTGAACACTTTATAGTAGTTGGGCATATAAATCAAGCAAGAACTTGTATGAGTGCAGGGGAAGCTGCTTGACAGTAACTTTTTAAGTTTGTAAAATAGTGACCACGTGGTCACCGAAGAAAACGGAGGAAGAGAAAATGCCAACAGACTTATTTAGCAGTTTAAAAGAAGAAAAGAAAAATGCTGTGATTAATGCTGCTTTGGAGGAGTTTGGTTCTTTTGGAGTTATAAATGCATCTACAAATAATATTGTGAAGAGATGCGGAATAAGTAAGGGAAGTCTTTTTAAATATTTTGAGACTAAGGATGATTTGTGCTTTTCCCTTTTCGAGATGGTAACTAACGAGATGCTTTGTGACCTTGCGGAGAGAATGAAGGATTTCTCCAGTGAAATATTCCAAAGAATAATCGATTACTCCGTGTGGGAGACTTCCTGGTATATCGATAATCCTACTAAGGGGCGATTTGTAATTGCAGTTGCAGGAGAAAAGGATCCTTCATTTGTAGAAAAACTTCAGTCCAGGTTCGGGAAAAAAAGTGACAATGTCTATCTGAGTCTTATGAGTGAACTTGATATGGAAGAATTTAAGGTTGATGCAACTACTTTGTCTAACCTTATTAAGTGGACTGTTGAAGGTTATAACAAGGAGTTCCTTGGCGATGTTGATATGAATAACAATAGCCTTCAGGAGTTAAAGGACGAGTATATGAATGGCCTTACAGCATATATCGATGCAATTAAAATGGGCGTTCTTAAGTAATAACAATTAAATTTGGATGAGGTAACAGCAAATGATTGATTCTATGAGAGAAAACTTAAGCTATTTTGGACTTTATATGAAGCTTTTTAAGGCAAAGAAAAATGTGGTTCCAGAGCACATATCTTTTGGGGAAGATAAGGAACAGTACTTCCTTTTCTATGAGCCAGAAAACGTTACAAGTGATAAGGTCTTTTTCTGGGTTCATGGAGGTGGATGGAATGCCGGTTCCCCTGAGTATTTTGATTTTGTTGGACAGGCTATGGCAGGATTTGGATATAGAGTAATTTCTATCGGATATCGTTTGTCGCCAAAGAATAAGTATCCATGCCAGATTGAAGATGTCTGTATGGGATATAACGCTGCGGTTAAGTATCTTAAGTCTAAGAATATTGATGTAAGTAAGATTGTTGTTTCGGGACCTTCTGCAGGCGCGCATCTTACTTCGATTCTTGTATATAACGATGCTATCCGCGAGCGCATGAATGTCGATATCAGTAATGTTATTGGCTATATTGGAGTTGGTGGACCATATAGTTTTAGTATAAAAAATACGATGGCTATAAATATGCTTTTGAGTCAGCTGTTTACAAAGGACTATAATAGAGAGGAAGGCGATCCTTGTTGTCTCATGAATAAGAGTGAGATTCCGATGCTTCTGATACAGAGCGAGCACGACGGTCTTATTAATTATGCATGTGCAGAGGAGTTCAAAAATAAAGCATTAAAGCTTGGAAATAAGTGCGAACTATATTCTGTAGAAGATAAGAAGAATACACATTCCTGGTATACTGCCGGAATGTTCCTTGAAAAGCGTGAGGAGAACAAGAGCCTTAATAAACTCCTGTCCTTTATGGAGAACTTATAAGGCAGGATAGTAAGACAGAGGGTAACTACAAATGGATTACATGAGACTTGCGATTGAAGAAGCATATGAGGGTATTAAAAGTAAGCACGGAGGACCATTCGGCTCAGTAATTGTTAAGGATGGTGTTGTCATTGGAAGAGGGCATAACAGAGTGCTTTTAAATAACGATGCTACGTGCCATGGCGAAATGGAGGCAATCCGTGATGCATCCAGGAATCTAAATACCCACGATTTGTCAGGTGCTACTTTGTATACAACAGCAGCTCCATGTCCTATGTGTAAGGGAGCAATCCTCTGGGCAAATATCGATAAAGTTTATTATGGATGCTCTATAGAGGATACTGATTCCATTGGATTTAGAGATGAAGTTTTCTACAATAAGTGGAGCGAATCTGGAGATAACTTCGGAGAAGAACAAAACAGGGAAGAATGTCTCAAGCTATTTAGCGATTACCTGGAAACAGAGCATGATATTTACTGATTGTAGAAGACTATAAGAAATAATACTATGTAGTAATCAGAGGTAATTGAAATGGGTAGAAAGTTTTACGAAGTTCCTAAACGAGCATTATTAATTATTGCTGGAATCATTTGGATGATTGCAGGATTTAATGTTGTGAGATTAGGAATAATTTCATATTCAGTAGTGGGTATCAGATGGTATCTTCCTTTGCTTTCTGTAACTATATTCTCTGTTTTTGGAATGATGTTTTATAAGATGACAGAGAAGCATAGTAAGAGAATTATGAACTACAAGGAAGCATATCGTCCTTTCTGGAATTTCTTTGATCTTAAGTCCTACATTATTATGGCAGTCATGATGGGTGGCGGAATTGGTCTTCGAAATGCCGGAGTTTTCCCTGATATTTTCGTGTCATTTTTTTATACTGGATTAGGACTGGCTTTGTTTTTGGCAGGAGTTCTCTTCGTTATTAATTTCTTCAGAAAACCAGAAATAAGTGATTGCGAATAACCCCATAATCTTTGGAGGCTTAGTTTGAATATTCTAATTATAAATTGCAGTCCCGTTAGAAATGGGGCTACAGCCGAAATAGTAAATCTTGTTAAGAACAATGTTTCAGATGGTAATAACGTAAAATCTGTTTGCATAGATGATTATGAAATTAAACTCTGCAAAGGCTGCAGAATGTGCCACAAAACTGCTAAGTGTTTCCAGGAAGATGATGTGGAAAAACTTATGGCTACATATAACTGGGCTGACAAAGTAGTTTCAGTTTCGCCTTCTTACTGGGCAGATATTCCTGGCCAGTTTAAGGTGTTTATAGACAGGTGCACACCATGGTGCAATACACATGAGCCACACGCGAAGTTAGAAAGCGGTAAAAAGGGATACACTATAGCTTTAAGAACAGGACCTGGTATGCCAGAATGCGAGCGAATTATTAGCAGCATAGAGCATTTTCACGGGCATCTGGAAATTGAATCCTGCGGTAAACTTGGTTTGTGCGGGATAGAATACAAAGAGGATTTAGATAAAGTAAAAGTAGAGATTGAACGTTTCTGTGAGCTGATTTTGAACTCATAAGAGATGTTTTTGGAATGGAGGATATATATGAATAAAAGAGTAATTGCTTCTTTAATCGTTTTATCGATGGCTTTTTCTGCAGCGTCATGCTCATCGAATTCAGAGGAGACTACTGAAGCTACAACTGTAGCTTCTGAAACTACAACTATTGTAGAAACAACAGAGGAAACTTCTGAAGTTTCAGAGACTGCAATTGAGATTCCTGATTTCGATTACGAGAGCCTTCCTACATTTGAGGTAACTTCAGCTAATCTTAACGATGGTGTCTGGGATGATGTTATTTCTAATACAAGTGCAGGCGAGAATCAGTCACCTGAGCTTTCCTGGGAAGAGGTTGAAGGCGCTACAACTTACGTTATCTATATGGTTGATCTTACTGCAGGAAACTGGCTCCATCTTAAGGCTGGTGATATCACTACAACATCTATTGAAACAGGCAGCCTTTCTTCAACTCAGTATGTTGGTCCATATCCACCTTCAGGAACACATGACTACGTTGTATACGTATTTGCTTTAAGATCCACTCCAACAAAGGTTAGAGGCGTTCTTGATATTAATAATGCAGCACTTGATTTCCTTTTTGCATCTCTTGATGTAAATGAGGCTGGAGAAACAGGAAATGTAATTTCTTATGGAGTTCTTCCTGGCACTTATTCTGCGGAGTAAATTAGAAATATGTATGTGAAATATAAGGGAGAACGACTTAGATATATTAAGGATTTCTACGGCAGAGAAGTGCTGTGGATTATAAGTCCGGATCAAATAGACATGCCAGGGATGACGTTTGTTGGTGGTTTTCCTAATGAGTATTGTATTTTTCTGGATGAACTTAGTAATGAAGACCAGGAGGAAATAAGAAAGCAACTGAAGTAAAGGGTTGTTATCCTTGGTCAGAAATTTGAGTTCCCCAATGAGGTTAATATGAAATTTAAAAGAATTGGAACTATATTGATTGCTTTTATAATTGCCTTCACAGGCTGTGCAAATAATGAAGCCAATGTATCAGAAACAGAAAACACAACTGATGTGACTACTACTGTAACTGAAGATGAGTTACCAGAAGAAACAGTTACTGAGGAAACAGCTGCTGAAGACGATGAATTGACTGAATCAGATGTATACAGATGGGATAATTTGGAACTTGATAATGCGAGATCAATGAGAAAATTAGTCACAACAGATGATGATTCATTTGAAGAAGATTTTCTTTCACAGTATGTGGAAGATATTCCAGAAGGACATGAGATTATAAGTATTTCAGGATATTCTGTTATTGAGTATTCCATTGGAGATAACAATACTATCTATGTAATCAGGGAGCCTGGAGACGATGGCGAGATGGTTACATGTATCTATGTTGATGATAATGAAGCTGCTTCATTTGATGGGCTTGATCTTGAACTTACTAATTTCCCTGTTGAAGGTGATGCAGATTACCAGTTTGCTACAGCAGAAAATGAAGATTATACAGTTGTTACTTACGAAGATATCGTAGATTCCTTTACTGATGAGGGAACCAGATACTATGACGCAGATGGACATCTGCTTGTATGGGATTACTATTGTACTAGTGGTTCCAGACAAATCTATATTTTGTGGCAGGGAGATGAAATCTCCAGGATTATTGCTACAGGAGGAATGGCAGGCACAGTAGATGAGGAAAATCCAGAAATTTCAATGGGTATATACACTGTGATTTATACATTTAATGAGTCTGTGGCTTTTGAAGAACTTGAATTCTAAGTTTTCGCAGATTTTGTTTGAGTTTGATTGTGCTATCTAATGCAGAAGTTAAATTGGGAATCCTGAGGTGGATGAATGAATGAGGTAAATAAAACACTTTACATACCTTTATATGGAAAATCAGAGGTTAGTAAAAAGAAAATAATAATCAATGATCCATCTGCTGAAAAGATATGGGAGAAGGAAAACTTCAAGGTCACCGGAAAAGCCAAATCAAAATGGCTTACTTATAATATGGCAATGAGAGCGCGTATCTTTGATGATTGGGTATGCGAAATGCTTAAGAATAATCCAAATGCAATTGTGCTTCATGTTGGTTGTGGTCTCGATAGCAGGTTCTTAAGAGTTACTGAAAAGTATCAGACATGGATAGATGCTGATTTTCCTGATGTTATAGATACCAGAAAAAAGTATTATTCAGAAAACGAGAACTATAAGATGCGTTCGTTTAATGCAACAGAACCAGATGGACTTAAAGATTTCCCTGATAACGAGTGCGCGATTGTTGTTTTCGAAGGCATCAGTATGTATCTAAAGAACAATGAGCTAAATGAGTTTTTTAGAGCCCTTAGTGATAAATACGTGAAACTCCATGTGTTGATGGATGTATATACTGTTTTTGGCGCAAAAGCATCTAAGTATAAGAACCCAATCAATAATGTTGGTGTAACTACAGTCTGGGGAATAGATAATGTTGAGGATGTTTTGTTGAAAACTGGCTTCAAGTGTAAAAAAGAACATTCTATGACACCAAAGCATCTTGTAGATGAATTAAAAGGATTTGAAAAGAACTTTTTCAAATTCATGTTTACTGGTTCACTGTACAAAAAGATATATAGACTTTACGAATTAGAAAAATGAAAAGTATTATTATTAATCGAGCAGCTGTATGTATGGCTGATGATATGGATGATCATAAGGCTAAGATTATTGTTAGTGACACATGTTCATATCTGGGTCTTATAGAAGAAGTACAACGAACAAAGTATCTACCTTCTTATGATACTATGTGGTTGTTGCGCTCTGAAAATAGCGGTTTTATAGCAGTATATTATAATTGTTCTCCTAATAATCATATTATTTGGCAGACTGGTATAAATGAGAATAAAGAGATAGGTGACAATGAATCGTTCAATTTCGATTGTCAATCGTTTAGGCCAGAGATGTGGAGATTTAAAGACGAATATGAGAGAGTGGCACGTTACGTAAAAAATAAATACAACATTAGCGATGAACTATTTACGGAAATTGAAGAATATCTTCATAAGGTAAGAAGTTCATCAAATTGACCCCATAAATCTAACTAAGGTAGAGTAATATTTGCGCGAGTTGAATTTCGATTTTTATTCTAAGGAGAGGCGTAATTGAATAGCGATAATTGTTTCGGTGACTCTGAAAGGTACAAAGCTAAAATTAAAAGAATAATAGAAAGTAAAGGCTTGTACTCAACTATGAATAATACAAAATGGAGAGAGTTAAAAGAGGGTGTATCAGAATTGCCATTTATGCCGCCATTTGTAATTAAAGCAGTTGACGAAGAGGAAACAGAATATCATGAGTTTACGCATGATGTATATAATACTTGTGATTGGGGTCTGTATTTGAATAATTATTTGGGTGGAGATATTTATGCTATACCTTATTACGCGATTGAGTGGATTAAGGTTAGACCGCGAATATTGAAACATCAGGGTAGACTAATTGAAAGTAAATTAATTGATGAAACAGAGGAATTTATCTCTATGCTAAGATCTTATAATATTCCATATGTTGAAACGAATGGAACTTATATTATTTATGGATATCGTTAATATAATTCGATTTAACTGAATAATTGATTATAAATTTGTGAAGGGATTAAGTGGATGGAAGAGTTAATTGTATACGCTGTTCTATGGAGTATTGGTTATGACAACCAAGATGAATATAAAGAAATACTTAACGGATTACTCATTGAAAATCCACAGGATGAAGTTCTTCTTGATTTAGATGGAAGATCGTATAAAGACGCTATGTTGCATTTATATCATTTTTTTATGGAAAGACAATTTGATATAGAACAGTTTGGAAAAACGTTAATGTGCAAGCTTAAAGAGGTATATGTGGCTGAGACAAATCTAGAGATATTTGGAAAGCAAATGTATAAATTATGGCAATGCTTACCTAGAGAATTATCTGAAAGAGAACCGTTTGATATATTGTGTTATGCAGATGATCCTTTATCTTGGGGCGATGAATCTCAGTCCAGAGAATTATTTGAAAAAGCAATATATTATTACAATGATTAAGTTGTTAATGGTTAGAATTTCGATTTAACTGAATAGCTGGGAGGCTGAAAAAATGAAAAAAATATTATCTATTCTATTAGTAACTATGATTTCAATCAGTCTTCTTTCTGCTTGTAAATCAAAAACGTCTGAACCAGTTATTCCCGATACTGAGATTGTTTTACAATATTCTGATGAAGAATTACAGGAATTGGTATCAACAGTCGATGAGCAAAAACTCATTGATGCTTGGGGTGAACCTCAGGTAGTTGATAATAGAAGATTTTGGCCGGTTCCGCTTACAGGTGCAACAGAATACTTAGTTGCATATGTTGAGAATGGAACGATTACGGCTCTTTATAAGTCCTACTATCTTTATGTAACGGTTGTCACAGATAGTCATTGCTTGTATGGTTGGGATACTTATTCAACTAACGATGGTAATCTTGCTTTCATGCCTTCACAAGATATTTTCGGTAATGCTATAGAGTACCTGCCAGGAGATATGTTTGTGTTTCAATTTGACGGTATGATTATGGAAACCTATCCAGCACAATTAAATCCGCCTTATTCTGCAACACTTATGGGACAGTTATCTGAAGAAGAAGTTAACGAGTTGGCTGCACAGATTGTGTTACCATAATTGTTGTCATATGAATTTTAAATTAAAGAAGGAAAGAAAGATAGATGGGATTTATTTTAAATATGATAGAAAAGCGACGAGAGAATAAAATTCTAGCCGCATTAGATAAGTGCAATGACAAACAAAAGATAGCAGTTGTGCTTAGTTGCTTTGATTCTGAAGTAATGAATGGAGGGTTGTGCCAATTTTT
>JAZUDM010000058.1:0-4547 GCA_045639635.1 Saccharofermentans sp.
GAAGATTTCGATATGGAAATTGGTCCTGACGATGTAGTTCCAGATAACCTTGAGTCAGCAGAGCTTGTTGAGGTAATCGAGGGCGAAGATGAAGTAATCAAGATGGATACACTTCTTAACTGTGCCTTCAGTAGTGACGACGATAGTTGGCTCTGATGAGAACAGCATTTATTAATTTTACAAAGCGAGATTTTATTTTATGGATGCTATCTATGGTAGTAGTTTTAGCATCCAATATTTTTGCCCCTGAATTTAGTGTATTAATTTTAATTGCGGCTTTAATCGGAGTAACATCACTTGTTCTTGCTGCAAAGGGGAATGTCTGGGCACAAATCCTGATGATTGTTTTTAGTATCCTTTATGGAATTATTTCGTTTAAGTTTAGATACTGGGGAGAGATGATTACATATATGGGTATGACTTTGCCAATGGCTGTATGGTCAGCTATCGTATGGTTTAGAAATCCTTCCGAAAAGGAAGGCGAAGTTAAAATCGGTTCAATGAATAAGAAGAAGTGGATTTTACTTTCAATTTCTTCGATAGTAGTAACAGGAGCCTTTTACCTGATATTAAAGCATTTTGATACACCTAATCTTTTGTTTAGTACTCTCTCAATTACAACAAGTTTCATTGCTGCATCACTTACGATTTTAATGTCTTCTTATTTTGCCTTGTTTTACGCTATGAATGACTTAGTATTAATAGTACTATGGGTATTGGCAACAATAGAAAATCCAGTTTATTTTCCAGTGATTATTAATTTCGTTATTTTCTTCATTAACGATATTTATGGATTCTGGAGCTGGAAGAAACGAGAAAAGGAAATTGTTTCTTAATTTCAAAGTTGCATATATCATTTTAAGGGGTATTTATTTTGAAAAAAGAAGATACTAAGATTTTAATCACTGTAATTTTGCTTGCTATTGTTGCCCTTATTTTCAGAGGCATGATTATTAATCTTTTGCCTTTTATTCTTCCTGTAGCATGGCTTATCTGGTCAGTATATATGGTTTTACAGGATAAGAAGAACGGTGAAGTGAAGAAATTACATAAGGTAAGTTTAATTGCTTCAGGTATTGTAGTTGCTGTTCTACTTCTGGCTGTTATCTTTTTCTTCTTCATTATGCCTAATCCATTTACAAGATAATTGGTATATTTATACTGTCCGGGTGTACGATGGCGCTTTCTATATGAAAGATGCGTAACTATTAATTTAAGGAGCAAAGCTTATGTTTGATGTTAATTCATTAGAGTGGACACGAGCGCCAAAGAATTCAGTTATTACTGAGGATAAAATTGAGATCATTACAGATTCCAATACAGACCTCTGGCAGAGAACTTATTACCACTTCAGAAACGATAATGCACCTGTTCTTCAAATGAAGACAAATGAGAAGTACTTTTCGTTTGTTGTTAAGACTCAGTTTGAGAGTAAGCATCGCTTTGATCAGTGTGGTGTTGTAATGTACCTTGATAGCGATAACTGGCTCAAGGCTTCTATTGAATTTGAAAACGAAGAGTTCCAGCATTTGGGAAGCGTGGTAACAAATCACGGATACTCAGACTGGGCTACAACAGTTATAGATGCTTCCGTTAAATCTATGTGGTATAGATTCAGCAGAAGAGAAGATGATTTCTGCCTTGAGTGTTCTACTGATGGCGTAAACTTCTCTCAGATGCGAGTATGTCATATGTGGGATGCAACAGGCGAGATTCAGTTTGGTGTCTATGCCTGCAGTCCCGAGGATTCATCTTTTAAGGCTACATTTACTAATATGGATGTTACTGAATGTAAGTGGCTTGCTCACGATGGCCAAAAGCCTGACGAAGAGTAACGAATACTTTTTATTAATTTAGAATTTGATAATTGAAGCACATGCGGGACTACTTTTGAAAGTAGTCCCGTTTGTTTATTTTACGGTATTTTCGCGAATATTATTTACATTTTGTTCGTATAAATAGCGCTCAAAAGGTTGTAAGATTTATTTGTGATTTTTTCTTTTAAAAAGTGAAAGGTAACGACTATTATGAAGAACTCTATTTGGATTACGGGCGCTTCAGGCCGTATTGGTAGTGAGCTCGTTAAGAGACTTAAGGCGAATACTGATAATCGTGTAGTAGCAACAGATAAGGATGTTGATGTTACAGATTCCAAGGCAGTTATGTCAGCAGCAGAGATTTATAGACCTGACGTTATTATTAACTGCTCCAGTATCTCTGACGAGAAGTATTGCGAAGAAAACATGATTGAGGCATTCAAGGTAAATGCACTTGGTGCACGTAATCTTGCTAATGCAGCACGTAAGGTTAATGCGAAGATTATCCAGCTTTCAACAGATGATGTCTTTGCTTCAGCAGGAGATGTACGTCTTACAGAGTACGATACTCCAAATCCTGTTTCTGTTTATGGTAAGTCAAAGCTTGCTGGTGAGAACTATGTTAAGGAGCTTAATCCTAAGCATTTGATTATCAGATCTTCATGGGTTTATGGATCTGGTACAAGTAACTTCTTTGCTGATGTTCGTGCTCACGGTGAGGCTAACGAGAAGTTCACAGTTCCTAACTACTATATTTCAACACCAACATGTGCAATCACACTTGCAGAGTTTATTTGTTCATTGGTTGAAAAGTCAGAGTATGGTATTTTCCATGCTTCATGTGAGGGTTCATGTACAAGATATGAGTTTGCAAAAGCAATCCTTAGTGGTCTTGGATACGATCCTGAACTTGTTTCTCCAGAGGAGTCAGAGGATGGAATTACATATTCAACACTCCTTGAGAATCTTATGCTTAAGATGACTGGTCTTTATGAGATGCCAGAGTGGCAGGTCGATCTTAAGAACTATATTGAGAGTAAGTAATTATAAGTAGGTGAATAAAATGGAAAGTAATGAGAAAAAGAAGAAAAAACTTGGCCTTACAACCAAGATTTTTATCGGACTTATTGCTGGACTTGTTGTAGGTATTATTTTTAATCTCTTTATTCCAGCAAGCTATGTTAGAGATACTGTTTTCGTAGATGGTATTTTCTATGTTATTGGTACAGGTTTCATCAGATTAATGAAGATGCTCGTAGTACCTCTCGTATTCTGTTCTCTTGTTTGTGGTGCATCACAGATTGGAGATACAAGTACACTTGGTAAGGTTGGAGGTAAGACAATTATTTTCTACCTTTGTACAACAGCTCTTGCAGTATCAGTTGCTATTGGTGTTGCTACAGTGGTTAAGCCAGGTATTGGACTTGATATGTCATCTATCGAGGCTAGTGGTGATGTTGTTACAACAGAGACATCAGCTGCAGAGACACTTCTTAATATCATCCCTGATAACCCAATTAACTCTCTTGCAAACGGAACAATGCTTCAGATTATCTTCTTTGCACTTGTTTCTGGTATCGTTCTTGCAAAGATGGGTGAGAAGGCTGAACTTCTTTCAAACATCATGACACAGTGCAATGACTTTATGATGGAGCTTACAACACTTGTTATGGGCTTTGCTCCAATCGGTGTATTCTTCATGATTGCAAGAACATTTGCTAACCTTGGATTCGATGCTTTCCTTCCACTCATCAAGTACATGGGAAGCGTTGTTACAGGTCTTGGAATTCAGTGCTTTGTTGTTTATCTCTTGCTCTTGTTCCTCTTTACAAGACTTAATCCATTCAAGTTCATCAAGAAGTTTTTCCCAGTTATGGCATTTGCGTTCTCAACATCAACATCTAACGCAACTATCCCAATGAACATTGATACTCTTGAGGAGAAGATGGGTGTATCACGTAAGATTTCATCTTTCACAATTCCTCTTGGAGCTACAATCAATATGGATGGTACTTCAATCATGCAGGGTGTAGCTGTTGTATTTGCAGCTCAGGCTTATGGTATCGATCTTGGAATCACAGGTTACCTTACAGTTATCGCTACAGCAACACTTGCTTCTATCGGTACTGCTGGTATTCCATCTGTTGGTCTTGTAACACTTTCAATGGTATTCGCTTCTGTAGGAATTCCTGTTGAAGCTATCGCTCTCATCATGGGTATCGACCGTATTCTTGACATGCTTAGAACTGCTGTTAATATTACTGGTGATGCTGTATGTACAACAATCGTTGCACATCAGAATAAGGACCTTAACAGAGAGACTTTTAATTCTTAATGGATAACATTTTTCTTTGGATAATTGCTGTATTTATAGCGTTTTTTGTCAAGGGTGTCTGCGGGTTTGCAAACACCCTTGTTTTCAGTTCCATAATGAGTTTTGGAACTAATAATATTAATATCTCACCGGTAGATCTTCTTATCGGAATTCCTCCGAACGCCATACTTGTTTGGAAGAATCGTTCCAAAGTTGATCCAAAAATCTGTGTCCCTTTGGCGCTTCTTGTAGTAGCAGGAGTAATCCCGGGAGTTATATTTCTTAAGAACGTTGATGTAACTTCAGTAAAGATTATTTTTGGTGCTGTAGTAATCCTCATTGGATTTCAGATTCTTTTCCAGGAATTCTTCATGAAAGGCGGGAAGGGCAAGCCTAATAAAGTCCTCGTTATAGTT
>JAZUDM010000059.1:0-25432 GCA_045639635.1 Saccharofermentans sp.
ATGCAAGTTCAATAAGTTCCTTTGTCTGCTTTAAGTTAGCGCAGAATGCCTTTTCTACAAGACAGTTACGGCCATTTTCAAGACAAAGCTTGGTATTCTTATAGTGTTCAGAATGAGGTGTTGCAATATAAACCAAATCAACATTGTCGTCAGAAGCAAGATCTTCATAAGAACCATATGCTACTTTTACATTCCATTTAGTAGCGAAGTCTAAAGCCTTTGTAAGATCTCTTGAAGCGACAGCATAAAGACATGCCTTATCAGGAATACCATTTACAGCCTCTGCAAGAGCTCTTGCAATATTACCTGCACCAAGAATTGCAACATTTATAATTTTTGACATACAAATTCCTCCTATTCTTTGCAATAGAACATCAGAACTTATCCCCAAGAAACAGTATATATTTTTAAGAACAATTTAAAAAGCCTGTCAGAAATAATTCCTGACAGGCCACTTCTTTACTCGGGCAAAAGTTAAAAGTGAGTGATTAAAATGCAAGTGTCAAAGCACCAAAGAAAATAAGGATACCTGCGAGCAGGAATATTGGAAGCAATGCAACTGCAAGTCCTAAACCAGCGATGAGGAAACATCCAAGAACGATATAACCAACAATGCCAAGAATCATTCCAACGAGTTTTCCACAAAGCTTAAAAATCAAAGATAGTACATTAAAGAAAATAACCAAAAGAAGAATTGTAAATAATACTGCCATTAAGATCACCTCCTTGACACTAGTCTATAAAACAATGATTTTTCATACACATACAATAGAGAAAAATAAGAGGCTTTATTTCTTTTCAAAAGCAAATTAAAAGTCCTCCGAAGAGGACTTAAAATTACTTAAGTGATTCACCTTCATATATTGGTTCGAAGTCATCAGCACCATGGCCACAGATTGGACACAGGAAATCTTCTGGAAGTTTCTCACCTTCATACACGTACTTACAAATCTTACATCTCCAGCCAATAATCTTACGTGTATCAGCTACATTCTTTTCTGGTTTTGGCTTAATTTCACTCTGATAATCAGCATATGTAAGTGGTGCTTCGTCACTTAAAACCTTGGAATCAAGAACCTCAGCAACAAATAATGTATGACTTCCCAAATTCTCGCTGCTTAAAACCTTACAGCTAAGCATCGCGCAGCATGACCATCCCATATAAGGGACACCATTGTCATCTAATGGCATTGGCACTTCATCAAGTTTATCCACATCGTGACCAGACTGCATACCAAAATACTTAATAGTTTCAAACGAAACTGTCTTATCAAGTATTCCTACTGTAAAAAGGCCACTCTCCTTAATAAGATTGCATGTGTAATTTGTATTCAAAACAGAAATTGCAACACGTGTTGGATTAGATGCGACCTGGATACATGTATTAGTAACACATGCATTTGTTTTATCACCAGACTTAACGCCAATGATAAAAACGCCATAACTTAACTTGTAAAATGCTTTATTATCCATGATTAATCCTCCTGTTTTTTAATCTCCCTCCTAAAAAACTCATGTGGATCATTCTCACCCACAAGATGGATATGACTAATGCCATAAGCGATAGCACCATTAATGTCACTCCAGATGCTGTCACCTACCATAACTGCATCCTTCTTGGCGATATTATACTTCGTAAAAAGAGCATCATAGAATGAAATTTGCGGTTTCATTGCGCCAAAATCACTGGAAATAAACTGATCATCTGTTAGTATTTCAAGCCCAAACATTTTGATTTCAGGCCATGTATAAGATCTTTGGGCATTACTTAGAATATAAAGCTTCTTGCCCTTTTTTCTAAGCATCTTAAGATAGTCAGTAACACCATCATAAAGTCTTATGTACTTTGTTGTAGCAACACGGAAATCATAAGAAAGCTCATATAGTAATTCATCACTAAGAACGCCGTTACCATACTTTTCGAAAAGGAAACGATAGATATCAATAACATCTATTTCAGGGAATTCATAACCATTCTCCAAAGTGGACTTTAATCTCAAAGCCTTGTCCATATCAAAGAACTCTTTACGGAAAGTGATATAGTCAGCGTATTTTATTCCCTTTTTATCAAGAACTCGAAGCCACTTCTTCCAGTTCTGAGGGGACTTCTCGTCTCCATCTGAATCAATCAAAGTTCCGTACAAATCAAAAATATATGTGCCGTATTCTTCCATAATTCTCTCCATCCTTTGAAGATATTATATCCCCCCATCTAACACAAACGAAAACTATAATATATAATATGCTTAACGTATTTTATTTGATGCGTGAATAATTAGAAAAGAGGACGTTCAAATTGAAATTAGCAGATTTAGTTCCTTTTACAGATATAGTTATTCAGTGCCACGATAATCCTGATGCTGATGCACTCGCTTCAGGTTTCGCATTAAAGCTTTACTTAGAAGCAATGGGCCGTAAAGCTCACTTCATTTATAGAGGTCCACATAAAATTCAGAAGAGTAATCTTCTTATCATGATAAAGAAGCTCAGTATTGATATTTCATACGAGCCTGATTTCGACAGAGTTCCTGAACTTCTTGTTCTTGTTGACTGCCAGTATGGTCAGCGTAATGTAACAACAACAGAAGCTAAGAATATTGCTGTTATTGATCATCACCAGATTTGTTCAAATCTTCCTAACCTTTCTATTGTTCGTCCAGAACTTGGCAGCTGCTCAACTATCCTTTGGAATATGATTGAGGCAGAAGGTTTTGAGTGTGATGATGATCCTAATCTTACTACTGCCCTTTACTATGGTCTTTATACAGATACTGGTAAACTTTCTGAGGTTTCACACCCTCTCGACAGAGATATGATTGATGACCTTAACTATAACAAGTCATTAATCGCATATATGTCTAATAGTAACTATTCACTTGATGAATTCCAGCTTACAGGAAGAGCTATCCTTAATGGTGAGTATGATCCTGTAAACAGAGCCATGATTGTTGAATCTGAGCCTTGTGATCCTAACATCCTTGGCGTTATCAGTGATATCACTCTCGAGACAGACAGAATTGACTGCTGTATCGCTTATTACGTAAGTGACAGAGAAATCAAGTTCTCTGTAAGAAGCTGTACTCCTGGAATCAATGCTAATGAGCTTGCTGCATTTATCGCAGAAGGCATCGGTGGTGGCGGTGGTCACATCCGTAAGGCTGGTGGTTCTATCGTTCCAGATCTTATTACAATACCTGCAAAGGATTTGATTCTTGAAAGACTCTACGACTACTTTGATAAGTATAAGGTTATCCATGCCAAGGATACTGTCCTTGATATGGAAGGCATGAAGCAGTACAAAAAAATCGAGCAGATTCTTGGCGCTGTAAAGCTTACTGACCTGTTCGAAATTGGAACATCAGTTGAAGTTCGTACTATGGAAGGCGATATCAACATCATGGTTAAGGACGATACTTATATCATGATTGGTATCCAGGGTGAGATTTACCCTATTTCAGAAGAAAAGCTCAACAAGAGTTATAAGCTTATGCCATTTAAGTACTCACGTGAGTACGATTACGAGCCTGTTATCAAGAACCTTAAGACAAAGGAAAAGAAACTCCTTATGCCATTTGCAAAGAGCTGTACTTCATTTGCTGGTTCTACTATTTACGCACGTCCATTAACTAACAGCGTTAAGCTTTTCACTGCATGGGATGACGAGCGTTACTATACTGGTGAGCCTGGTGACTATATCGCAGTAAGACCTGACGATAAGCACGATATTTATATCATCAACAAAGATGTTTTTGACAAGCTCTATAAGCAGGTGTAATTAATGAGGGATTTTCTACCAACCAGCGTTGAAGATATGCATAAAAGAGGCTGGGACAGGCCTGATTTTGTGTTCGTAATTGCTGACGCATACGTAGATCATTCTTCTTTTGGCCCTGCGATAATCAGCCGAGTTCTTGAAAGTCACGGCTATAAGGTTGCTATCATCTCCCAGCCAGACTGGAAGGATCCAAAGAGCGTAACTACTTTCGGTGAACCACGCCTTGGTTTCCTTGTAAGTGGCGGCAACATGGATTCAATGGTTAACCACTATACAGTTAATAAAAAGAAGCGTTCCCAGGATGCTTATACTCCTGGCGGCGTTGCCGGAAAGCGCCCTGATTACGCTACTACTGTTTATTCAAATCTTATTCGTAAGGCATATAAAGACTCCCCTATTTTAATCGGAGGAATTGAAGCAAGCTTAAGACGTCTCGCCCACTACGATTACTGGTCAGACAAACTTAAGCATTCTATTCTTATCGATTCAGGTGCAGATATTCTTATGTACGGCATGGGGGAATTATCCATAATAGAACTTGCTGATGCACTTGATAGCGGAATCGATGTAAAAGACATTACTTTCGTTAATGGTACATGCTATAAGACACATGACGTTTCTACTGTTATGGAAAGCTTAAACGGCATTATGCTTCCTTCTTACGATACTATTTCGAAGGATAAAAGGGAGTTTGCAAGAAGCTTTAATACACAGTACCAGAACACTGATTTTGTATCAGCAAAGCCTCTTATTGAGCAGTACGACGAAGAGCTTTTTGTAGTTCAAAATCCACCTCAAAGACCACTTACTACAATGGAACTTGATGATGTTTACGAACTACCATATATGAACGCTTATCACCCAAGTTACGAGAAACTTGGTGGTGTTCCTGCTATTAATGAAATCAAGTTTTCTCTTACAAGCAACAGAGGTTGTTTTGGAGGATGTAGTTTCTGTGCCCTCACATTCCATCAGGGACGTGTCGTTCAGGCAAGAAGCCACGATTCGCTTATTAAGGAAGCAATCGGCATGACTAATGATCCTGACTTTAAAGGATATATTCACGATGTCGGAGGCCCTACAGCAAACTTCAGACGCCCTGCATGCGACAAGCAGCTTAAGCACGGTGTATGTACAAACAAGCAGTGCCTCTACCCAACTCCATGTAAGAATATGAAGGTAGATCACTCTGACTATATCGAGTTACTTAGAAAACTCCGCAAGCTTCCTAAGGTTAAGAAAGTATTTATTCGTTCTGGAATCAGATTCGACTATATGCTCGCAGATAAAAACGACGAATTCCTTAAAGAGCTTTGTATGCACCACATCAGCGGTCAGCTTCGAGTTGCTCCAGAGCACGTAAGTGATCACGTCTTGGACCTTATGGGAAAGCCTAGAAACAGTGTTTACCAGGAGTTTGTAAGACGTTTTTATAAGATGAATGAGAAGCTAAATATGGAGCAGTATGTTGTGCCATATCTTATTTCTTCTCACCCTGGTTCAACTCTCGTAGATGCAATTGCACTTGCTGAAAGCATTCGCGATATGGGCTACATGCCAGAGCAGGTACAGGACTTCTACCCTACACCTTCTACTATCTCTACATGCATGTACTATACAGGTCTTGACCCACGCACAATGAAGCGTGTAGACATCACAAGAAGTCCACATGAGAAGGCAATGCAGAGAGCCTTAATCCAGTATCGTAAGCCTGAAAACTACGAGCTTGTTAAGGAGGCTCTTATTAAGTGCCACAGACAGGATCTGATTGGTTTTGATAAGACTAAATGCCTTATCCCACCTCGTAATATCTATGCCGAGAAAAACGAACCTTCTAAATTTCATGGTAAAACATCTTCAAACAAGAAAACTTTTGGAAACAAGAAAGGCAATTCGAATTTCAAAGGAAGTGGAAAGCCAAATTCCAAAAAGGCAACAGGTACATCAAATAAACCAAATAGCCGTAAAAACAGTTCACAAAATGGCAGGAACTTTTCAAAAAAGCATAGATAAATACTATTTTTATAAGTAGCAACAAACATGAATAAAACAAAGAAATACAATATACTTAACAATTTTTGCATTAAATATAGTCTTTTATTCTTAGTCATGTCATTCATTACTTTCATGTGGATGTGGCTTAACGGGCGTGGATTTATCTGGATTCATGACGGATACGATCAGCACTATAAAGCTCTCGTATTTTATGGACAGTATTTACGTACAAATTTGTCGTTAATTCTTCATGGACATTCAAGCGAAATTTCTTCCTGGAGTTATTATTTAGGTGAAGGTGGAGATATATTAGGTGTTTTAAATTATTATGTAATAGGCGATCCTCTTAATCTTTTAAGCATCTTCTTCACTCCAGAAAACACCCATGTTTTATATAATCTTTTATCCTTAATCAGATTATACCTTGCTGGACTTTCATTTATATATCTTTGTAAAACTCTTGGGCGCGATATTAATTCATGGAGTGTTCTTGGAGGCGCAGTTTCCTATACATTTAGTATGTGGGCAATACATAATGCCAATGTCCAGGTAATATTCTTATCACCCTTATATGTACTCCCTCTACTTATTGCAGGTGCCGAAACAATTATTAACAAAAAGAAATCCATTCTATTTATTCTGAGTGTTTTCCTGGCAGCTATTACAAACTTCTATTTCTTTTATAACGAAGTATTATTTGTAGTTTTATATGTAGTTGTAAGAGTAATTGTTGTCTACAAAAAGAATTTCAAAGAATACTTTAAAATAGTATTAAACCTCCTTTGGCGAGCTATAATTGGCGTATTAATGGCAGGCGTTATTTTACTTCCATCCTTATATGCTTTCCTTGGAGATAAAAGAGCAGATATAGATTTTGGTATTAAGCTTTTCTATCCAGAATCTTACTATTTAAATTTACCTGCCTTGCTTGTAAGTTCTCTTGATACAGCAGCCCTTTTTCAATATTATTTCTCAATTTCTGCAATCGGAATCATTGCTATATGTATTTTATTCTTCACGAAGAAACATACTGAACTTAAGGTGTTTTGTATCCTTGGTTTGGTATTCTCTGTCTTCCCTATTTTCGGAAGTTTATTTAATGGAATGTCCTACATTTCTGGAAAGTGGACATTTGCCCTTACCCTGCTTATTTCCTACGTAATCGTAGTAATGTGGGATGAAATGAAGGCTATTACTTCATTAAATAAAAAAGCAATAACTTTACTTACTGTTTCAATCATTCTGTTTTTACTTAATATTTTGATTAAAGAAAGCAGAATTCCTAGAAGTATTTGTAGCTGCGTTGTTCTTATATTGGCAGTTTTGTTTGTTGTATTTGCTGCAAAAAAAGTTCCTGCAAAATATCTAAACGGATGCCTTACCGGCTTCATTGTAATCAACATTGCACTCTCCTCTTTCTGGCTTAATTCAATTGGTGGCGATAACTTCGGTGCTCAAAGCAGAAGAGCAAGTGAAATTCTTTATGATAACAACATAAATGAATTAACTGCTATTAACAGAGTTTGTGGAAACAACAATTTCTACTATAGATATTCAGGATCTTCTATTAACCGTAATTTAGGTTTAATTACTAATGATTCTTCAATTGGGTATTTTTGGACATTAACAAATCCAGATATTGTTAACTTCAACACTTCACTTGGCATGACCAGTTACAAATTACATGAATACACCGATTATGATTATCGTAGTATTCCTCTGACACTTTCATCAACTTTATACTATGTTACTGAAGAAGCGGATAGTCCTGTGCCATTCGGCTTTGATTATGTTGACGTTTGGAACAACGGCGAAGATAGTTTTTATGTATATGAGAATACTAATTTCCTTAATGCATCCTATTCTCTTGATAGATTCATTCCAGAATCCACGCTTGAAAATCTTGATCCCGTAAACCGCGAATATATGATGCTAAATGGTCTTATTGTTGAAGATTCATACGTACCAACTTTGATTAATAGTGGATTATATGAAATACGAATTAACACCAATTCTACCTGTATTCCATATACTATCAGCTACGATGAAAATGAAATTGACGTAGATTTAGAAAATGGATTAATCACTGTTAAAAAGCCTGCTGTATTTATGGAATTGAATTTTGAGAGCATCCCTGACACTGAAACATACGTGTCCTTTAGTGGATTGTCTTATTTAGATGGTTGCGATGGTTTCATTGTATTAGCAACAAATGATATGGCTCCTTATGTTCAGGAATTCCACTCAGAGGGATACGACTTTTATAACGGTCGTGAAGACTTCGTAAAGAATCTTGGATACATAAACGAGGCAGAAACTACATTAAAACTTGGTTTTGTTTTTGAAGGTACATACAGACTGAATGATTTAAGCATCTATTCTCAAGATGTATCCTCACTTGAAGAATACGTTAATGAATTAAATTCTATTTCTTTGCAAAACTTCCAGATGGGCTCTGACCATATTTCTGGAACCTATTCATCTGACAATGCCAGACTCGTTGTTATTTCTGTTCCTTATCACGAAGGATGGACTGCATATATCGACGGCGAGGAAACTTCAATAATAAGAACCAATTTGAAGTATATGGGAATAATCGTTCCTCAGGGCACTCATAATATTCACTTTGAATACAAAACTCCTTTTCTTAGAGAAGGTGGAATCATTAGTATTTTGGGATTTATACTCTTCACAAGCATAGTAATTATTTCAAACATCAAAAAAGGAAGAAGATAACCTCTTCTTCCTTTTCTATTTTTAAATCACTCTTCAAGTTTTAAATCTTTTTCTTCAAGCATATCAAGCATTGTCTGATAGTCACTTTCAAGTGCGTGCTTGATTGTTGAAATCTGCTTATGACTCTGTATATCCTTGGCTGCTACATCAACAGGCGCTAATGTACCGGCACCAGCTACGCAGCCTCCGGGACAGGCCATACCCTCGAGAAGATATCCGTTATATTTTCCTGCCTTTGCAAGAGTCAGCATCTTACGACATTCAGCAAGTCCATTTGCTCTTTCAATCTTTACTTCGCCATAATCAGGGTACATTTCCTTAATAGCATTAACAACAGCCTCTGCAACACCTCCTGCTACAGCAAAACCACGGCCGTCAGCGCTGGCACCATGCATTACCTCTGAATCCTCAAGCTCGTTAAAGTCTACTTCCTTAGCCTCAAACATACCGAGAATCTCTTCGAAAGTAAGAACGAAATCAATATCACTTCTGATTGTTCTTCTTGAAGCCTCAAGTTTCTTGGCAGCACATGGACCAATGAATGCTACCTTACAGCCAGGATGCATCTTCTTTAAAAGACGTCCTGTAAGAACCATAGGTGTCAATGCCATTGAAATGCAGTCAGCCTGCTCTGGATAGAGTTTCTTGGCCATAGCAGCCCATGCAGGACAGCAAGAAGTACCCATAAATGGAATCTTTGATGGAACTTCGTTAACAAAATCTCTTGCCTCAGAGATAGTACAAAGATCAGCTCCAATAGCAACCTCCATAATATCCTCAAAGCCAAGCTTTCTAAATGCAGTTCTAAGCTTACCTGGTGTTAAATCCTTACCAAACTGCATTGATACAGCTGGTGCAATAGCAGCATATACAGGTGTATCTTCGTTCTTGATAGCCTGAATAAGCTGGAAAATCTGAGCCTTATCTGAAATAGCTCCAAATGGGCAGTTAGCAAGGCACATACCACATGAAACACACATATCGTAATTGATATCAGCTCTTCCATGCTCATCACTCTTAATGGCATTCATGCCACAAACCTTGGCACATGGACGCTCGAGTTTCATGATTGCGTTATATGGGCAAACCTTAATACACTTACCACACTTAACACATTTATCCTTATCTATATGTGACTTACCACCCTCAAATGTAATGGCGCCACGTGGACATACTTCCTTACAAGGATGAGCAAGGCATCCCTGGCAGCTGTCTGTAACTCTTACCTCGTTATCAGGGCACTTGTGACATGCGAACTTGATGATATTAATGAGAGGTGGCTGATAGTACTTTTCAGGAAGAACGCACTCCTCTGCTCCCTGCATTACAGGCGCATGCTCAGAAAAACTTCTAAGGCTTAATCCCATAGCAAGTCTCATCTGCTCTCTTACGATTGCACGCTCAAGGAACACACTCTCACGATACTGGGAAACCTCACCTGGAATAACACGATATGGAATCTCATCCATCTGCTTTAAGTTGCCCTCTTCGTAATCGTAAGAAAGCTTTGCAACTTCAGCATAAACGCGCTTCTTAATATCAGTTACAGAAGTATAAATACCTCTCATTTAATTTACCTCACTTATTCATCTCAAGGTTTTCTTTTTTCTCAAAGAAAGCCTTCTTCAAAATCTCAAATTCCTCATCAGTACATACTTCTTTTACCTTAGGGATAAATGAAGCTGTTACTTCAAAACACTCTTTAATATTATCACATGGATACAAATTACACTCACCGCAATTACTAACACCATGCTCTTCACAGCACCTGATTACTTTGTAGCGGCACCAGTTATCAGAAGTGCATCCACTACATGAAATTTCTTCATTAGTTACAACATGATCTCTGTAACCAATTTTGTGCCACAAAACGGCAGTTCTATGAAGTTCTTCCTCCGATTTTTCAAAAGGAGCTTTGTTATATCTTGGACAGACTGAACAGTCATTGCCACAGGCTGCGATAATTTTATTTTCCATATAATTCCTCACGATTATAAAAAACAGCGCTTATTTAAAAGCGCTGTCTGCTGAATCTTTTTATATAAGTCTTACCACTTCCTTGTTCTGTTCATGTAGTAAAGACCCCAGTTGCATTCACCCTTCTCAGGAGATGAAGCCTTCCATATCTCATCGAACGCCTCAAAGATAAATGCTACAATCTGATCCTCTGAAAGCCACTCATTAAGTTCAGTAATATATCTCTTCTGATTCTCGATTGAACCCTGGCCCTTGATCATGTGACTACTCTCACGGATTGTCCAGCCAACCTCAGTAAAGATAACTTCCTTATCAGGATACTTGTCAGTTACAAGCTTATACTGTTCCTTGTTATTATCTACTGCATTTTCAACAAGAATTGAAGCATGCATTGGGTAGCTGTGAACGCAGATAACATCAAGATACTTAGGAAGTTCATTCATGCTGAGCCATGAATCTGTTACCTCACAATAGCAAACAGGCTTATCAAGGTTCTCATGAAGGAACTTGGCATGCTCAATGAGTCTTTCCTCTGATACTCTTCTTGTAGCCCAGATTGGAGTATTCTCGTTACCAATTGAAACTGCAATGATAATATCGTCAAACTCCTTTGCAAGCTCAACGAGACGAACAAACTCCTCATCGTTACGCCTGATATTAGAAGCAATCTCTTCATCAGTAAACTCAAGTACACCTACTGCACTTTCTGGGTTGCCTGCCTCTGCGAATGAATCAACACCAAGCATAACCTTGATATCGAGATTCTTCTCTCTGATTACTTCCAAAGCAAATCTTGCGTGATCGTTAGGATCATACATACGGATGTACTTATATCCCTCATTAGCAAGAATCAATAAATCTTCTTCAACCTGTGCCTTAGTAGGACAGACAGTTGATGGACTCTGTCCATCTCTATAGCCTGAATAACAAATTGCTTTGCCGAATTCAAACACCTTTCCCATAGAATAAACCTCTCAAACTCTTCTCTTGACTACTGCCTCTACGGATGTCTTAATAACGAGATCGCCACTTTGATTAGTGATATCAAAGTTAAGCTCAACAAGTCCGTTATAAGGATTTCTCTCAACCATACGTACAACAGTAACAACACCTGTTAATTCATCCTCTGCAAATGTAGGCTTAAACCATTCAATCTTTGTAGAAGCGCCCGCAATAAGCTCTTCGCCAAAGAAATCGTCTTCTAGGTACTTAGCCCATACAATCATAAAAGACATAACACCAGGTGCAATAAGTTTACCAAAACGAGTTGTCTTGGCATACTCTTCATCTGTGTGCAAAGGAACATTATCGTACTTAGTAGCGAAGTCGAGCATATCATCTTTATCAATTACAACAGGGTTTAATGTCTTAACCATGCCAACTTCTAAATCTTCAAAAAACATATATGTTCCTCTTCCAACAAATATCCAACTCAATTATTACACATTTTTTCAACTATGCAAAATGAATAGTTAATTCTTCTTTATTTTTAAAATAATATATATAATAAATATAGCAGTAAAAAACTTTTAAATGTTAAAATCTATTAGACAAAAATCAGGATGAAGAAATAGTGAATTTGAATCGTTTTAAGAATATTAAAGGCTATAATTATTGTGCGTTATTTGGAGCGTATTTCCTGTTAACGTTCATTATTTATCTCCCATTAATTCTTATTCACTGTATTCCTGCCTGGGGAGATGCCTCTTCAAGACTTAATGTTTTCTATTTCGTAAACATCGCCTTAAAAGATGGTGAGTTTCCATTCTGGAATGACTATCAGAATATTGGACGTCCATATTTTTCTGACTTTTCCAATATGCTTTTCTATCCTGTAAGGATTATTTTCTCCTGGCTTCCAGAGCTATGGTTCTTTTACTTCTACTATGCATTCCATGTAGCATTAAGTAGCACATTCTTCGCTTTATACTTAAAGGAAATCAAGTGTTCCAAGCTTGTTTCCCTTCTTTTCTCTTTTGCTTATTATTTCTCAGTATTTATGGGCGGACAGCGTAAATGCCATATTCTTCTTTTTACATGCATGGCTTATTTACCTGTAATCATGTATTTTGTCCAGAGATTCATGAACACTTCCAAGAGACGCTATCTTTATGCGTCTTCAATCTTTATGGCAATTCAGTTCATTGTTGAATTCCCGCAGCTCGCGCTTTATACAGATATCTTTGTAGGAATTTATCTTCTCTTCTTAATGATTATTAACAGACGTGAAATTAAGAAATGTGCTGTTGATCTTATTTCCTGGGTTTCACTTTACTTTGGACTCATTGCAATTAAGATTATTCCTTATGCATTCTATTCAAGCTACCTAAATAAGGAATTCTCATCATCTATAAGTCTAAAATACTTTAAGAGTTATAGCACAAAGCCTGTTCAGTTATTCCGTTTGCTTAGCCCATTAACAGTACCAGAAAATACAGGTGATCTCGCACCAGAAAACTTCTGGGAGTTATTCTTTGGTTCAGTTTCTATTAGTTTATTAATTCTTGCAGTTACATATATTCGTAAGAACAGATATGTTGGAATTATTCTTGGATTACTTTCTGCTTCTACTGCCTATACAGTAGCAATGAGTTTTACAAAGTGCGCTGAAGTTTTCTATAAGATTCCTCTTCTTAGTGAATTCAGATGTACTTCCCGCATTTATTTTGCAATTGAATTCTTTGGAATGGTACTCGCTGCTATTGGCGCTGAGCAGCTGATAAAAAATAATGCCTTTAAGAGATTCCTCATTATTCTACTTACAAATACTGCCTTTGTTACTATTGCATCTGTAATTCTTCATAAGAAATATATGGCTCCTGAAGAGTATTCCATTAAGACAGCATTCCTTGATATCAGAACTACACTTCTTTGTATGGCAGTAGCTATTCTTGCTACACTTTTTGTAATAAAGAACAACAAGAAGTCCTCAATTGCTATTGGTTTCATCGCACTTACTATTGCATTTGAACTTCTCCCTCTCTGGCTTGTCGGAACAGAGACAAATATGGATGAATTCGGTAACGATACTCCTGCAGAAGACTTCATCTATAACCTTGATACTAACGACAAGTTCTTCACAACAAACATCAGATACAGTGGAAGATATAGTTATGTAATTGGATGGAATGGTTATATCCCATTGAGAGCATCTTTTTTGAATTCATACACAAATCTTAATAACCCACAGTTATCAATGCTTTTAAGTGATAATGACTTCGATTCTGTTCAGATTAACGATGCAGGAAGATTTACTGCTTTCCCTAATATGAATAACATTCTCACTTACTATAACGATATTCTTTCGTGCCTTGGCGTAAGATATATCATCGATGAAGGCGACAGACTTAGTGAAGATACAGTTATCTACGATACTTCCCTTGAAATGGAAACTGTTTATGAGATTCCTTATATGCACTGTGATAGGGACGGCATAGTTCAGGAATCTTTGATTCTTGAGCCTCATCAGGTATACTGCATCAGTTTTGAAAGTGACGATGTATTTGGAGAATTTGAAGATGATACTGTAGTCTACTGGGACTTCTACGGCAACGAGAATTACGATTCTTTAGACCAGCAAAGAAAGATTAATCTCTTTGAGAACTGCGATACATACTATTTCTACATAAATAGTGGCGACACAAGTGTTTGCGATGGCAGAGTTTTATTCAGAGTAGTTACTAGAAATGCTCCTACAGATTTTACTTTAAGAAACATTAAGATTTCCAAGGTACCTTCTATCGAGAATAACACTCCTTATAGTCTTATCTACGAAGACAGTTCATGTAAGATTTACGAGAATACTAATTATCGCGAGATGATTTATGTACCAGATGAAGTAAGAAGCGTTAGGGATAGTAATGACTTATTCTTCAACAAAACTATATACGACTTTGACGATATTAGTTACATCGTTGACGCTGATGAATTAGTAACAAGTCCTGCGACAATTACAGACATCGACCATCACCATAACTACACAACAGCATCAGTAAATGCAACTGGCGATACATTTATTAATTTCGCCCAGACTTACGACGAAGGATGGAGTGCTTATATCGATGGCAAGGAAGTACCTGTTTATAGAGTTAACGGATATATTCAGGGAATCTATGTACCAGAAGGAAAGCATGAAATTAAGTTCAGCTACAGACCAGTTGGTTTAATTCCTGCAATTATTATTGAATCAGCAACACTTGTAGTATTATTAAGTGGATATGCGTTAATGGTTATTAAAGAAAGAAAAATAAATAATTAAAGTAAGCAGATCAAAGAAGAGGGTTTATGGAAAACAAGAAGACAAAAATTGGATTAATGACATTCCATTTTGTAAATAATTTTGGAGGCGCACTTCAGGCATACGCAGTAAGACGTACTGTTGAAAAGAATTTCAACGCTGAAGTTAATACAATCGATTACCAGAACTGGTTTATTAGATTCACAGATTTTGTACGTCTCTTCCCTGTTACAACAAATCCTAAGGAAATCCTTTCTGGAATTAAGACAATGAACAAGAGGTTTGGACGTGCAAAGAAGTTCAAGGCTTTCTCAAAAAAGTACCATAATCTCACAGAAAGATATAACACAAGTAAAGAAGTAGAGCGTAAGATTACTGGTTTTGACAAGTACATCTGCGGTAGTGACCAAATCTGGAATCCATTCATCACTATGGGTGTTGCTCCATGCTATTTTCTTGATTTCGAGAAGGATCAGAACAAGAAGATTTCTTACGCTCCAAGTTTTGGCAGCCATAAGATTAAGGAGCAGTACTGGAAAGAAGTTTCAGAGTTAATCAAGGATTTCAAGTTCCTCTCTGTTCGTGAAGAAGCAGGCGCAGAGTTCATTAAGGAACTTACAGGCAAGGACGCATTAAGAGTAATCGATCCTACTTTCCTTTTGTCTAAAGAAGAGTGGTCTGAGATTGCAGTTTCACCTGAGAGAAAGGACCCATATATCCTTCTTTACATTATGCAAAGAGATGAGTCTGTTTACGAGTATGCACGTAATCTCAAGGAGAAGACTGGCTGCAAGATTATCGAAATAAGTCGTTATGGATATAAGCCTGATTTCATTGATGAATCAGTTATTGATATTGGTCCAGCAGAATTCTTAGGCCTTATTAAGGACGCTACATATGTATGCACTAATTCTTTCCATGGATTCACATTCTCTTTGATTTTTGAAAAAGAGTTCTGCCTTGTACCATGTAAGAAGTTCACAGCAAGAACAGAGGATCTCACAAAACTTCTTAACCTTAGTTTTGCTGAGAATGGCAATTCTCCTGTAAAAACATATAACAAAGATCAGGTTCAGGAAAAGATTAAGATTGAGTGCCAGAATGCAATCAAGTATCTGGCTGATAGTATTGAGGCTTAATTATGATTAATATCCAAGACAAGGCAAAGTGCTGTGGATGCGGTTCATGCGAACAGAGTTGTCCAAAATTTGCAATTAAAATGGTTCGTGATAATGAGGGATTCCTCTACCCTGAGGTTAACAAGGAATCCTGCATTAACTGCGGAATCTGCGACAAGCTTTGCCCTATCACAAATTCAAAAGAGTTAAATAAAGAGGCTCGTGAAGTAACAAAAGCTTTTGGTGGATACCACAAGAACGACGATACAAGAAAGAGCAGTTCTTCTGGTGGAGCATTCTCATTATTTGCAGAGAAAGTACTTAAGGAAAACGGTGTGGTATATGGATGTGCTTTAGACGAAAACATCCATGCTTACCATAAGGGTATCACTTCAGTATCAGACCTTGATGAACTCCGCGGTTCCAAGTACGTTCAGAGTGAAATCGGAAACGTTTATAAAGAAATCAGAGAGCACTTAAATTCAGGAAGAAAGGTTTTGTTTGTAGGTACTCCTTGTCAGTGCGCAGGACTTCATTCTTTTATGGGCCTAAAAAAGAACCCTAACCTTTATATGGTTGACTTCATTTGCCATGGTGTCCCTTCACCTTCTGTTTTCGAAGATTATATCAGGCACGAAATCGAAGCTAATGGCAGCAGTATCAAGGTATTTAAGTTCCGTAACAAGGATAAGGGCTGGAATCAGTCTGGACTTCAGCTTGGAACTTATATTAAGTACGAAAACGGCAAGGAAGTTCGTAAGTATCCTGCAATGAAGGATAAGTACATGAATGGATTCCTTGGTGACTTCTACTTAAGACCATCCTGCCACGAATGTCATTTCAAGGATGACAAGAAGCACTATGCCGACTGCACTATCGCAGATTTCTGGGGCGTAGATAAAATTGAGCCTTCTCTTAACGATAAGAAAGGAACTTCCCTTATCGTTATTAATACTCCACAGGGTGAAGCTTTATGGAACGAAGTTTCAAAGGATTTTACATATAAGGAAGTTGATTTTGAAAGAGCTACAAGAAGAAACAAGCCTTTCTATGTAGCTCCAAAGCGTTATAACAAGCGTGACAAGTTCTATAACGACTATAGCAGCAAAGGTTATAAATACGCCGCTTCAAAGTATTTATCAGCATTCAGATGGTTTGTTGATAAGTCATTTTCAATCCTTAAGAGCAAGTTGCACTTAGGTTAATTGTTAGGAGGAAAAAATGGATAAACTCTCTTTAAAAAAGAATCTGTCCAGATTTAACAGTGTATATCTGTTTATCGGATACTTTCTTTTAACATTCTTGATTTACTTACCGTACATGGTTAATCATTTGATTCCAGTTTCAATCGATGGTATCTCAAGACTTAATGTATTTAGTTATTCTAATATGGCTTTAAAGGATGGCGAATTCCCTTTCTGGAATGATCTTGCCAATGCCGGAAGACCATATTTGGCAGACTTTTCTAACGAGCTTTTCTATCCTGGAAGAGTAATTTTCTCCTGGATGTCACCATTCTGGTTCTTCTATTGCTACTATGCATTCCATTTGGCATGGGGACCAACATTCTTCTATAAGCTTCTCGATGAGCTCAAGTGCTCAAAGGTAGTTGCTATTGGATTCTCTTTCGCATATTACTTTTCTGTATATATGGGTGGCGAGCGCAAGGCACACGTTTTGCTTATTGCATGCATGTCATGGCTCCCTGCTATTTTTTACTTCATCACAAAGTTCATTCACACATTCCAGAGACGCTACTTGTATGCAGCATCTATCGTAATGGCATGTCAGTTCCTTATTGAGTATCCACAGCTTGTTGTTTATACAGATATTCTTATTGGTATTTACTTTGTATGCATGCTCTTCCTTTATAAGAGAAATTTCCTCAAGAGCATCGTGGATCTCGTATCCTGGGTTAGCCTTTATTTCGGTCTTGTTATGATCAAGGTTATTCCTTACGGACTTTATGCTTCTTACCTTAAGGAAGACCTGGAAACAGATATTTCTGTAGATTACTTAAAGTTCTTGTCTACAAGACCTGAGCAGTTATTCAGACTTTTAAATCCTAATACATTGCCTTCCTGGCTTCCTGACAGAATCAATCCAGAGCTTGGAAGTGAATTGTTCTTCGGTTCTATCTCAATAAGCCTTATTATCATTGGTCTTACTTATATTAAAAAAAGCAAGGCATTCGGTGTTGTTTTATTACTCTTGTCAGGTACTTTGTGCTATACAATTGCAACAAGCTACCATAGACTTGCTGAAATCATCATTAAAATTCCTCTTCTTAAGGAATTCAGATGTTCTTCAAGAATCTACTTTGCAGTTGAATTCCTTGGTATGCTCCTTGCAGCTCTTGGTGCTGACCAGTTATTCAAGAACAAGAACTACAAGCGTTTCATCGCTATTCTCGTAGGAAATCTTGCTGTACTTGGATGTGCTACAGTTCTTTTGCATCAGAAATTTGGAAATCCAGAAGTTACTACAGTTAAGTCTTCTATAATTGGAATCAGATCTGCAATTCTTCTCTTTGTTGTTGCAATTATCGCAATCGTTCTTGTAATTAAGAATAAGAAGTTTGAGAAGTTCGCAGCAGCAATTCTTGCAGTAACTATCGCATTCGATCTTGTGCCTTTCTGGCTCGTTGGTCTTAACTACGATATCAGAGAATTTGGTGTTAATACTCCTGACGAGGAGTTCATTTATAGTCTTCAGGGTGACGGAAAGTTCCTTGCAACACAGACTGTTGGTAATTTTATGAGTGTATTTGGATTAAATAATTACATCCCAATGCGCGCATCTTCCCTCACATCTTATACAAACATCAACAGCACACAGTTTACTGTCCTCTTCTCTGATGAGAATCTTACACGTGTTCAGCTCAATGACTCAGGACGTGTAGCAATGCTCCTTAATGGTAAGACAGTACTCATGTTCGATAACGATGTACTTTCTGCTCTTGGTATTCAGTACGTAATCGATGAGACTCATTTGCTTGACGATGTAGCATGCGTTCTCGACGTATCCGCTGATGCTGAGACAGTATTTGAGCTTGATGAGTTCACAACAGATGTTGACGGTATCTTCGTATATCCATTAACAATCGAGCCTGATTCATACTATAGAATCAGCTTTGAGTGTGACGAGTATACAGAGGCTGCTCCAATGTTCTGGGACTTCTACGGTGGTGACACATACGACAACGGTCACCAGCAGAAAGCTATCACATTAACAAGAGAAGATGGCACTTATACTTACTACATATGTAGTGAGAACGCTGACGAGGCAAATAGCCCTACATGCTTCAGATTGCTTATTAATGGCCTTGATAGAGAGATTACATTAAGAAATATCAAAATCGAGCGTATGCACTCTGAAGAGTCTCCTTACCGCCTTATCTATTCTTGTGACCACTTCAACATTTACGAGAATACTAACTGTAAGGATATTATCTACACTCCATCTTATGTAGGTCCAATCGATAGCAATATACTCGCTTTACATAACAAGCTTTACTACGATTATGACGATACAAGCTACATCGTTGGCGGCAGAGAGTTAATTCCAGCTGATACTTCTATTACTAATATTGATCATCGCCATAACAGCACTTCTGCTACTGTTACAGCATCTGGAGAAACATTCGTTAACTTCTCACAGACATTCGACTATGGCTGGAAAGCATATATAGACGGCGTTGAAACACCTGTTTACAAAGTAAACGGATACATTCAGGGAATCTATGTACCAGCTGGTACTCACCAGGTTGAGTTCAAGTATGTTCCAAAGGGATTTGTTCCAGCTTTAATCATTGAGATTTTTACTATTGTAATTACAATCGCTGGATACGCATTAGTTTTCATTAACGACAGAAAGAAAGCTAAAGCTACTGATAAAAAAGCATAATTGAAGATTAATTCGAAGCATTTTAAAGGAGGACGATTATCGTCCTCCTTTCTTTCGTTGTTAAATTAGGTTTATTAATCACCGTGTGTAGTGCGCGCAACAGTTAATTCTTCGCCATGAGCATTAGTTATAACGCACCAATATGTTCCATCTGGAATAGTTGTTGGTTCATAGCTATATGGGAATTCATAAACATAGGAACCATTATAATAAGTTAAGGAAGTGTCTTCTGTATAAAAGACAGAACCAGAAAGACCTACATGAACACGAGTATCCCAATCATTATCTGGTGAATAATACCAATCATATCTAACACCTCGATCATAATTATCCGTTACTATTGTATAACTCATTCTGGTACAAGAAGAATCATAAGTCGTATAAGAACTTAAATATGTTTGCCCTCTTCTATCACAACAATCAAAGCAGTGCTGAAATCCATCGTAACGGGCATTATAAGTAACTTCATCGCGATATAATATAATTGCCCCGCCTAAAGGAATATCGTTATAATTCCATGTAATTTCAACAGTAAACTTTCCAAGTGTATAACCTAACGTGCTTTTAACTACAATATCGTAAGTACCCGCTGCACAAATTTTATAAGGATCGTGAGTATAAACAGCTAATTCGGTTGACCATTCATCAGTATTGCTATGGTAGCTACACATATATGTACTATACTCACTCCAGGTAATTAGTTCACCCTCTGAATAAATGTAGTATCTAAACTTACCGTGAAATCCACTTACTTTAAAATAGATATTACTCGCGAAATTCAAATTATTAGTTGTGTTTTCTACTGTAATTAGTGGTGCTGTGAACCTTGCAGTATCACGAGCAAAACAACTCTCATATTCCATTGAAAACTTATCGAAGGAAGCTCCACGAGTTATTCCATAATTAGTACAAATATCCGAAAACTCAGGGGAACTAATAAAGCCATTAAATACATCAATATCGTAAGCATCTTCGTTGAGCCACTGAACCCAATAGTTGGTACTAGTTACACTCACTGTACGCCCCATAAGAGCTGAATACAAATCATTAACAAACTTAGTATTAGTCTTAACCAGATTACGATACTCAGGACCAAAAAGGAAGTTATAAGCTACCTTCGCACCATCCATCTTTCTATAGATTAACTGCTCAGTCCAATAATTAACTCCACCCTTATCACCATTTCTTCCAAATACAGTTACATAAAGACGATTAACAAAAAGATTAATCTTGGCAACCTGAGAAATTGGCTTTCCTTCAATATACGTTCCGGCACAAATTCCATAAGATTTACAGATGTTATAAAACTCAACTGAATTAGCAAAACCAGAAAATACCTTTTCCTTAGATACACCACTGTTAAGCTGATCTACCCAGAACTTAGGGCCTCCGACATTCACATTAACATCACGGCCCATAAAAGCTTTATATAAATCCTTAACATAGTCTGCATTTGACTTATTCTTATTCTTATACTCGTTACTATTAAAGAAGTTATATACAGTTGATACGCCTGTCTGTCTACCCTCACTAATTTCAGTGCTCCAATATTCAAGTCCACTACCAGCGCCTGAACCTGCTGTTCTATTAAGTGTTACAAGATAGCATCTCTCGATAAACTCTTCTATCTGAGTCTTTGGTGCTACTTCTTCTGGAACCTTTGCTGATGGATTCTCATCCGGTGTAACTTCTGGTGTCACTTCAGTTTCTGAATCAGTTACATCATTAGTATCATCTTCTTCGAAAACTTCTTCCTCAAACAAAGCAGGATCAACAACAATGTCTTCATCTTCAATATCGAAGATTTCCTCCTCGATAATCTCGACAAATTCATCAACATCTTCTACTGGTATCTCTTGAGTTTCCTCTGCCTCTACTACCTCTTCTCCTTCATCTGCAAATACAGCCTTTTGAGGAATAAAAGCAATTGTCGAACCGTACACCATTAACACTGTCAAAATAAGACTTACAGTTTTAATACTTCTTTTCATAATTACTCCTTTTTTTAATCAATCATGCTCACAACGTGCTACAAGACAATCATTGCCAGTAGAATCCTGAAGTACGCACCAGTATGTGCCTCTAGGGATAGTTGTTGGTGAAGCATTAAAATCACACTGATAGTAATAGTATGAATGATTATATTCCGCAATAGACACCGCAAATACATTTCCACTCAATCCAACTGACTGTCTGTTAGCCCAGTTACCATCAGGAGAATAGTACCACTGATATCTTAATACACCTATACTGGTATCAACTGGGAAATAGAAACTCATTGAAGTACTGGAAGCTGGATAATGTCCATCAGGTGCATATCTCAAAACACGCGCCTGTGCATCGTATTCAGTATAGAATCCTCCAACATTGTTAAAGAATTGCTCATAAGTTTCAATCGGACAAGTAAAATCAAGGAACTGGTGTTCACCACACTGTAATAAACCTGGATCCTGAGTAATGGCAACTATAATTTTTGCTACTACATATCCCTTTGTGCTTGTAAGAACAACTCTGTAATTTCCGGCCGGGATCAAATCTGTATCATCATCTACCAAACAATTTGTTCCAGCGCGAGAGATAAAATTGCCCACTTCGGGAACATACGCAGAAGAATAGCCATTACTATATGTGGAATCTACAACTTCATCTCCCAAATAAATACTATAAAGATAAGTGCCATGGAAACCCACAAGTTCCCAGAAAAGGAAATCTACATAGTTTCCACCAAAACCTCTTGATGTTACCTTAGGTGCGTTAAAAGTAGATGTATCACGTGCAAAACAACTCTCGTATTCCATACTGAATTTATCGAAAGTATTTCCACGCACAATTCCGTAGGTATTACAAATATTAGTAAACTCAGTTGATGCAATAAAGGCATTAAATAAATCAATATCGTACGCATCTTCATTAAGCCATGTCATCCAGTAATTTGAAGGCTTAACCTCAACACAACGATCCATAAGAGCCTCATAAAGATCACTTACAAACGCTGAATTTCTCTTGCCTAGTTTTCTATACTCAGGTCCAAAAAGGAAATTATATGCTACTCTTGCACCATCCATCTTTCTGTTAACAAGCTGCTCTGTCCAATAAGCAACTCCACCCTTATCGCCACTTCTTTGAAATACAATTTCATAAAGACGATTAACAAACAGATTTACCTTAGTAACCTGAGCTACTGGCTTACCTTCCATATAAGTACCTGTAACTACTCCATATGACTTACAGATGTTATAAAACTCAACAGAGTTAGCAAAACCAGCGAAAACGGATTCTCTTGACTCACCAGTGTTCAACTGATCAACCCAGTACTTAGGACCACCAGCATTCACGTTAACGCTACGTCCCATGAAAGCCTTATACAAGTCCTTTACATAATCAGCATTGGACTTATTCTTATTCTTATACTCAACGCTGTTAAAGAAGTTATAAACAAGTGAAACACCTGTCTGATTACCGTATCTAAGTTCATCTCTCCAGTACTCAAATCCAGCACCAGATTCAACAGTTCTTCCAAGTGCTACCTCATAACATCTTGTAACAAACATTTCAATCTGAGTCTTTGGAGCTGCTTCTTCTGGCTCCTTTGAAGAAGGCTCTGTCTCTGGTTCAACATCAGAATCAACTTCAGTATCAACGTCAGAATCGACAGCTGAATCAACATTAGAATCAGCTTCAGTGTCTTCAACATATTCATCATAAGAACTGTAATCTTCCAAATCAGCAGGATCAACAATAATTTCATCATCCGAAATATCGTACAAATCCTCATCGATTATATCGATAACACCTTCATCAAAAACTTCAGGATCGATTACTTCTTCGTCATCACTCTCGATAACTGGTTCAACTACTTCTACGTCTTCTTCATCAGCAAAAACTGACTTTGCTGGAAAACAAGTAATAGCAGAACCATATGCCAAGAGCATAGCCAAAAACAGACTTACAACTTTAATACTCTTCCTCATATAACCTCCACAAAAACATCAAATCCATTCTAAATTACCACATATATTAGTTCAATCATTTAAGAAACCTTAAAGATATGAACAAAAAAGAGGACAGTTTTTCAACTGTCCTCCAAATTTGTTTAAATCAAATTAATTATGCGTGATATGTACAAGCAACCATAAGTGCCTCGCCATTATAATCCTGAACTACACACCAATATGTACCACGTGGAATTGATGAAGCAGAAAGATTGTAATCGCATCTATAGTAGTAGAAATACTCACCGTCGTCACTATCGTACATAGAAGACATATATACATTTCCACCAGCACCAACGGCCTGTCTATTTGCCCATGAACCATTTGCAGAATAGAACCACTGATATTTAAGAACACCTACACTCTCTGTTACAGGAAGAATAAAACTCATTCTGTTACATGTAGAAGAATAAGTTGACATATAACCATTTGAATAATGATTTGAACAATATCCATCCCAGAATCCGCCATAGCCAAGGAACAAGCGCTCTGCATCCCACAATGGGCAATCATAATTAACGAACTCATAGTCACCATAATCAAGAGCATCAAAGTTTCTAGTAACAACACATGTAGCCTGAGCCACTGTATAGCCTAAAGAACTTACCGCAACAACTTTATATGTGCCTGCTGGCAAAAGAACATTACCATTGATGTAATCATTAACAGTTGAAACATAATTACCAACTGTTGAATCAAATGTGCAATACTTTGGTCCACCAGAAGCAACTAATGCATTATTACAATAAATCTTATAGCTATATATACCAGAGAACCCCTGCATTCTGAAAGAAAGATATCTAACGAAATTACCACCAGAAACAGTAGAAGTAATATGTGGGGCAGCTGTGTAATAGTAAGTATTACGTGCAAAGCAATCACCATAATTCATACTAAACTTATCAAATGAATTACCACGTGTAATTCCATAGTTAGTACAAATATTAGTAAACTCAGTTGAAGTAATAAATGCATTAAATACATCAATATCGTAAGCATCTTCATTAAGCCATGTCATCCAATAATTTGAGTTGTTAACAGCTACTGAACGACCCATAAGAGCCTTATAAAGATCGCTGACAAAAGCTGTATTTGACTTATTAAGACGACGATACTCAGTTCCAAAGATAAAGTTATAAGCAACCTTAGCACCATCCATCTTTCTTTCAACAAGCTGCTCAGTCCAATAAGCAACACCGCCCTTATCACCAAGACGACCATATACAAGAGTATAAAGACGATTTACAAAGAGATTTACCTTTGTAACCTGTGCTACAGACTTACCTTCTATGAAAGTACCAGCACAGATTCCATAACCCTTACAAATGTTATAGAACTCAAGTGAATTAGCAAAGCCTGCAAATACATAATCTCTGGACTTACCAGCATTCAACTCATCAACCCAGTACTTGGGACCACCTGTTGTTACATCAACATTACGGTCCATGAAAACTCTGTACAAATCCTTAACGTACTGAGCATTAGTTGTTCTCTTATTCTTATACTCGTTACTGTTAAAGAAGTTATATACAGTTGAAACACCAGTTGCACGACCGTTATTAATCTCTCCACTCCAATAAGCAAGACCACTATTAGGACCTGAACCTGCTGATCTGCCAAATGTTACCTGGTAACATCTCTCGATAAAGTTCTCAATCTGTGTCTTTGGCTCAGCCTCTTCCTCTGGAACCTTTGC